>QKDR01000093.1 GCA_003252515.1 Candidatus Delongbacteria bacterium
TATTTTTCAATGCTTGATCCAATTAAGAGAGGTTGTTGAGATGAGACTGATTCCGTTTTTCTTGCATTACCGATGGAGATTAAATTATTATTTATATATGTTTTAATTTTACCTTGTGTTCTGTCAAAAATCACTAATAATGAATACCATTCTTCCGGTTTGATAGTTTGTTTAGGTGTATTTAAATATTCTGAATTAGTTTTGTCAGCAAAAGAAGCATGAATTATCCCTGAATTTTCTACCCAAACAGAGTATTCTCTTTCCCAGCCGTTATAAACTTGTTTGCCTCCATTGATCCATCCTTTATAAACGAGTGGACTGAATTTGAAATTGTTTTGCTTTAATTTAAATAAAACAAATATTGATACCTCGTTTCTTAAATCAAAATTACTTGATGTACCGAGATTTATCTCATTATTAACTCCATCAAAATAATACGCACTGTTGGGTCGCCCGAACCTGTCTTCCGTAAGTTTAGCGCCGTGGACGATCCCGTGGTTACCGTTACCGCTTGCGTCGTTCGCGTTCCCGTTGAAAGGATAGTACGCGACAAGTCCGTTAGCCGGAAATCCTGAAGTAAGTACTTGGCTTTTCTGAAATACATGTCTTGATGTTTCCGCCTGAGGCGGTGCCTGCTCTCTTTGTTCGGTTTGATATTTCCGAGCGTTTTTTGTCCTGTATGAGCCGAGGTCGTCAGAATCGAAGACCAGGATCATTGCAAGAAGAACGACTGCCAGAATCGATAAAAAAATAAGAACGAATTTATTCATCACCCGTCTCGAATTGTTATTATTACAGGTATAGTAATCATAATATACTTCAAATGCAATATTAATCATTGATATTTTAGGATGCTTAAAGTAATTTTATAAAACAGAAGGAGGCGGTATGAAAAAGTTTATTTTGGCTGTTATTATATTTTTTACATATTCATATTCGCAATACATTACTGGCGATCAGATAAGTGATATCACATTTACGGATTCGAACGTAGACAGCCTGAATAATATTATATACTCGTCTAAAAGTACTAAAGAACTTATATCCTCAGGTAAAGTTATAGTGATCAGTTTCTTCAATCCGGGTTGAAGTACCTGTTTTTCCGAGGCAGTTTCGCTTCGTAATATATGGACGGACTATATGGATTCGGACGATCTATATATAGCAGGTGCAAATACCATTGAAGGATTTACATACAAAGATTTGAACGGTGATTTTTGGCGTTACAAGTACGATGCTAACCTGAACTATCCTATATCGAATCTTGAGGACTTGGGAAGTCAATTTCATATGTTCTCTGTTAACGGAAGCAACCCGCAACTAATCATAATAGGGAAAGATTCTAAGCTTGTTTTCTCATATTTCGGATATATTACCGAGCAGGAAATAAGAGATGCGATCGAATCAGCTGTGAAAGAATTCGGAGATCTTCATCAGGTGGAAAAATTAGGTTCGGTGTTCATGGATGTGAATGAAAAGACTATAGACCTCGATCAGAAATTCATTTCAGTTACCGGAGATAATATTACGTATGAACTTATTTCAAAAAATCTGAAGAACGTAGCGGATGCTCAAATATCAGGTTCTGATCTCATACTTACTAAAGGAACTAATACAGGCATAGAGAAAGTGTTTGTCAGGGCCGCAACTACAGAGGAAAATGTGACGGATTCCTTCAGTGTTATGGCATACCCGTCAGGAACAAATATTATCGCTTTTGAGGAAGATGAGAACTGGGAGAACTATTTTTATTATCTCGGAGATGAAGTATGGAATGCCGACACAACTGAAGCATTTACGGGACTCGGAAGTTTCAGATCCGGTTATATTCCTGCCCCGGAAGCGGAAGGTGAAGTGAAATGGACAATGGTCAGAGCGGATTTTTTTACCGATAAAGACGATACTTTAGCATTTGCGTATAAAGTATCGTCGCAGTATGGAAGTGACGGATTCGAACTGTGCATAGATGACGAATGGCTGCTTTTGCCTGAAGACAGATGGACTGGAGAAGTGGATTGGGCTTTAGCCGAATATCCGGTCAAGGCGGGAAATCATTTTGTCGACTGGGATTATTATAAACTTGAGTACGGGTATGCCGGAAGAGATGCCGCATGGATCGATATCGTCCGTATACCTGGTATTGTTTCCGGTATTGAAACTGCAGAGGTTCCGGAAAGATACGGTATGATCTCGAATTACCCTAATCCGTTCAATTCTATTACGGTATTGAAATTCAGGCTGAGATCCGATGCTTCACCGGTACTGACAGTTTACAATATTAAAGGCGAGACGGTAATTGAAAAGCATATCGGGAAAATGAAAAAAGGTATTAACAGTTACGGAATATCTTTTGACGGATTTGAAAGCGGGAGTTATTTATACACATTAAAAACAGACGATCAGGTGCTGAAAGGTAAATTTCTTTATTTAAAATAATTATCTGGAATTTTGTTTCTCAAGTTCAAGCAGTTTAAGCTTGAGATCTACCCCTCCGACTGCTGAAAAACCGCACAGATCTTTATCTGAAGCTATAACCCTGTGACAAGGTACTACAGGAGGGACAGGGTTCTTTCTTAAAGCATTGCCGACCGCTCTGGAGGCTTTTTCATTTCCCAGATACGAAGCTATAGTGCCGT
This sequence comes from Candidatus Delongbacteria bacterium, assembly GCA_003252515.1. Classification (GTDB taxonomy): domain Bacteria; phylum UBA4055; class UBA4055; order UBA4055; family UBA4055; genus UBA4055. The sequence goes on from QKDR01000093.1 coordinate 2,637, forward strand.
ATGAAGCCGTTCTGCCGTAAGGTATGCTTGTGACGGCGCCGTAAACTTTTTTCTGAAAGTCAGTCCAGGATGATGTATCAAGCGGGACAACTCCGAAAGCTTTTATTTTCCCGGAGAAAAAATCAGTGAATAACTTGTTCCATTTCAGCGTGATCTCGGTATCATCTTCGTTGTCTTCAACACCCAGAGCCTCCTTGATCGATCTGACTGCTTTTTCTTGGTTCTCGAACATGAATCTGCATTCCTTCAGTCCCTTATTCGAGACTGCGAACGAGAGCCACCCGAAAGATGTCTCAACTGAACCGATCGAAATTCCTGATACAGGCAGAGGGAATTTTTTCATAAAGCAAGCCTTTTTATATCTTGAGGTTTATAAACACCGCGTTCGGTAATAAATCCGGTTATAAGTTCTGCGGGAGTTATGTCGAACGCGTGATTGATCACAGGCGAGAGTTCGTGAATAATTGGGGTCTCACCGATATATCTGACTTCGTTCTCATCTCTTTCTTCGATCTTTATACTGTCTCCGGTCTTTATTGAGAAGTCGATTGTGGACATAGGTGCAGCTATATAGAACGGTACATTATTGTCTTTGGCCGCAAGAGCTCTGAGATAAGTCCCGATCTTATTGGCGGTGTCTCCGTTCCTTGCGATCCTGTCAGCCCCTACTATTACAATATCGACCAGCTTTTTTCTCATCAGAAGCCCAACTGAATTATCAGCGACCACAGTGTGCTGAATGTTCTCATGAAAGTATTCCCACGCAGTCAGTTTTCCGCCCTGATTCCGGGGTCTGGTCTCACCGATCCACACATGAATGTCCATTTCGTTGTCCCGGGCTCTGAAAACAGGCGCCGAAGCTGTCCCGTAGTCAACCGTCGCAAGCCAGCCGGCATTGCAGTGCGTCAGTATATTTATCTGTTTATGTGCTTTTATGTTATATATGTCTTTGAGGAGCAGTACGCCGTTGTCGCCGATCATCTTGCAGCAGCTGATCTCATTATTTTCGATATTTTTCACGAAAGATAATATTCTGTCGATCTCAAGCCCCATTTTAATGGCATTGTCGATCTGATTGACCGCCCACTGAAGATTTACCGCAGTCGGTCTTGATCTCTTGAGCTTGCTGATCACAGTTTCGTAATAATAATGAGAGTCTGATTTAGTCAAAGACTCTCTGTAAGCGAAGAAAGTAGCATAGGCTGCAGCCACACCTATTAAAGGCGCTCCTCTTAGGCTCATGTCTTTTATTGCATTTATGATTTCTTTAGAAGTAGCAAGTTCAACGACCCTGAAGTCGAATGGCAGGGCTTTTTGATCAATGATCTTCAGTTTTTCATTTTCGTACCATAGAGAATGATATCTCTTACCTTCAAATTTCATTTTATATATCCGCTTTCTTAAATCAATCTTATCTAATATAAACAATTTTTCAAAGGAATTAAAGAAAAAAATCGGCTTGTATGATCTGGTATATAAAACTTATATTACATTAATAAATTTAGCGGGTCAGAAATTGAAATTACTTGAGATTAAAGGCGAATACAATCACCAGCTGATCAACAGAATTGTCAAGAATTATAAACATTTGAGGAAATCCGCTAAAAGATGCGCTACGGACTGTTTCAGGATATACGACAAAGATATACCCGAATTTGCTTTGTCAGCGGATTATTATGCGGGACATTTCCTTTTTCAGTATTACAGCAGGAATGAGGATGAAGAAATTCCTTACGAACTGAAAGAAGAGGTCGAGGAAGGCGTGAAGACAGTATTCGGCGTTCATGAAACCGATATTTTCTGGAAGATCAGAAAAAAGAGGGCGCTTCTTGAGCAGTATGAAAAGTTGGGTGATGAGAAAGAGTTCTTCGTATGCAGTGAAAACTGGAACAGATTCCGTATAAATCTGAGCGATTATCTGGACAGCGGATTATTCCTTGACCACAGGCCTTTAAGGGAGTATGTCGGAAGTATTTCACAAGGTAAAATGATCCTGAATCTCTTCAGCTACACATCATCTTTTACCGTCTATGCGGCGGCCGGAGGATCTGCAGGCTCAGTCAGTGTTGATATGTCAAATACGTATACTGCCTGGGCTGAAAAGAATTTCATTCTCAACGGGCTTGATCTGAAAAAACATCAGCTTGTACGGGAAGACTGTTTGAAGTATCTGAACGCGGCATTTGAGAACAGGAAGAAATTTGACCTTATAATAATCGATCCGCCTACAATTTCAAGGTCAAAAAGGATGGATGGAATGTTCGATGTCAATACTGATCACCCGAAGCTGATATATGATTGTTCAAAACTTATGAGATCAAAAGAAAGTCAGATAATATTCAGCACGAATTCCCGCAAGTTCATAATAGATGAAACTCTCGGTGAAAAGTTCAGTATAGAAGATATATCATCAAGGTCGATCCCTGAAGGTTTCAGAGATAGAAAAATACATAAAGTATATCTTATAAAATTTAAATAAGGAGCCGTTATGCCTACAGATCTTGAAATTGCACGCTCAGCGAAAACGGAGCATATTTCGATTATAGCAAAAAAGCTCGGGATAGATGAGAACGATCTTGAATATTACGGGAAATACAAAGCAAAACTTCCTTTGAGCCTGATCGATTTTGAGAAAGTAAAAAAATCCAAACTTGTTCTTGTCTCTGCGATAACACCGACGCCTGCAGGAGAAGGCAAAACGACTGTTTCTATCGGGTTGAGCCAGGGATTGAACCTTATCGGACAGAAGTCAACTGTAGTGTTAAGAGAGCCGTCGCTGGGTCCGGTCTTCGGGATCAAAGGCGGAGCGGCAGGCGGAGGATACGCGCAGGTGCTCCCAATGGAGGATATAAACCTGCATTTTACGGGCGATATTCCTGCTATTGAGAAAGCCAACAATCTGCTTTCGGCTCTGATCGACAACGAGATACAGAATAAAAAAAGTTCTTTTAATCTGGATGCCAGAACGATAAACTGGCGCAGGGTCATGGATATGAACGACAGATCGCTCAGAAACATCGTTATAGGCCTTGGCGGAACGGCGAACGGGATACCGAGGGAAACCGGTTTCGACATCACGGCCGCTTCAGAGGTCATGGCTGTTCTGTGCCTCAGCAACGATCTTGACGATCTGAAAAGAAAGCTCGGAGATATTTTTATAGGGTACAGCCATGACAAAAAGCCCGTCTTCGTCCGTGATCTGGGCGCGAACGGAGCAATGGCCGCCTTACTCAAGGACGCCATCAAACCGAACCTTGTGCAGACAATAGGAGGATATCCGGCTATAATACACGGCGGCCCTTTTGCCAACATCGCGCAGGGGACGAATTCTGTCATCGCGACAAGAATGGGACTTTCCCTTTCAGACTTTGTAGTCACCGAAGCGGGGTTCGGATTCGATCTTGGTGCTGAAAAATTTCTGGATATCAAGTGCCGCTACGCTGATCTCAGCCCGTCCGCGGTCGTTCTCGTAGCTACGGTAAGAGCGCTCAAATTCCACGGCGGTGCCAAACTGAAAGAATTGAAAGAACCAAATCCCGCAGCAGTCGAAAAAGGCCTAGTGAACCTTGAAAAACACATGGAGAACATGAAAGTGTTCAATATATGTCCGGTAGTCGCAATAAACCGTTTCAGCAGCGATACGGACGAAGAGATAAAGATCATCGTCGATTTCGTGAGAAGTAAGAATATGGTGGCAAAAGTGGCTGATGTATGGGCTAAAGGTGGAGAAGGTGCGATCGAACTTGCCGAAGCTGTAAAAACAACAGCGGAATTGTGTATGAACAAATTCAAACCATTATATGAGCTTGACTGGACGATCGAGAAGAAGATAGAAACAATAGCTAAAACAATATACGGAGCAGAAGCGATCGATTTCAGACCGCAGGCTAAGAATGATATCAGGCGTATTGGGAAACTGGGGCTCGACAAACTTCCTGTATGTATCGCAAAGACACAGAAATCGCTCTCGGATAATCCTGATCTCCTCGGAAGGCCGAAGGATTTCGTTGTTACAGTGCGTGAGATACAGATATCTTCGGGTGCCGGATTCCTTGTCCCTATCACAGGCGACATTATGCGTATGCCCGGACTGCCCGAAGAACCTGCAGCATATAAAATGGATATAGATAATGACGGGAATATAGAAGGACTGTTTTAACGATCAGGTTCTCTCAAGAACATTAATAGTTCTTTTCAGCCATCTGTCAGCGAATATTGAACCTGTAATTATTGAGACCGCTATCCCGGTGAAAAGTCCGGGCAGGCCTAGGAAATACGATCCTGCTATAGCTACAGGAACGAAGATCACGAACATTCTTATCAGATTAACAAAAATAGCACTGTATGGTTTGTGCAGAGCGCTGAAACAGCTTGATGCCGTCATGGAAACACCTATGGCCCCGTAAGCGACAGGAACGATAGCCAGATAAAGGACGACAACCGATGCGACTGTATGGTCGTCGTTAAATATCAGAGCGATCGGTTTCCCGGTCACAGCCAGAATTCCGAACATAACGAGTCCGGTGATGATTGAGGTCCTGTTGCTGAACTTAAGTCCCGATCTGATCCTGTCGAATCTTCCCGCACCGAGATTCTGGCCCGTAAAAACTATCATGACCGTTGAAAGAGCCATCAGCGGTCCCAGCGCGAACATCTCTATCCTCGTACCGACACCGAGCCCTGCTACTGCCTCTTTTCCGTATCCTGCTACAATTCTGGTCACAATACCCATTGAGATCGGAGGAATGAATTGGTTTAGCATGGCAGGTATGCCTATGAACAGAACTTTTCTCCATGAATCAAGCAGAGCATCTAGTTTTGGAATCCTCAGGCATAACATGTCGAACTTGAATCGCAGAATAGTGAGAGCAAGCGCGAAAGAACATAATCTTGCGACAACGGTAGCTATAGCCGCTCCTTCAAGTTCAAGCCTTGGAAACGGTCCGATACCGAAGATCAGGAAAGGGTCGAGTACGGAATTGATTATAACCGAATTCATCATGATCATACTGGGAATAAAAGTATTGCCGGCTGCTCTCATCGCGTTGTTGCCCATCATTGGGATCACTACGAACGGAAGTCCGAAATACCAGACATTCATATATTGTTCTATCAGTTTAAGCATTTCATCCGTGGCTCCGAGCATCCTGAAAACCGGGCTGATCGTCAAATAACCTATCGTCATCATGACTGCCACGAACAAAAAACCAAGTATAAGACTGTTCGTCGTAAGCTGCTTCACCTGATCGTGATCACCGCTGCCTATTGTTCTCGATATTACGGCGGACGTTCCCAGACCGAGGCCGAGCGCGATACTGTTCATAACCATAACGACGGGGAAAGTAAAACTCATGGCGGCAAGTTCTTTTGTTCCGAGCTGACCGACGAAGAAAGTATCGATAAGGTTGAAAGCGACCATACCGATCATACCGATCATCATCCCCAGAGTAAGTCTGACAATATTTTTCCCTATCGGACCTTCTGTCAGGTCGGTTCTTGCTGCCATGTTATTCCCTGATAACTTCTGTGCCAAATATAGTCCGATTAAAATTATATTGCAAACTGTTTGATAAAATAAAATATTTTTGATTTGTTTTATCTGAGTTCGAGGTTTCTAATTTATTATCAACCGGAGGCTGTATGGTCTTGAAAACGATTTTAAACGACCTGAAAGTGTAAGACTATCAGAAGCTGAGAGCAACTACAGGATGGGATATGTATCATGATGCAGTAGTTGAAAGATCCCTTGGGTCAGGATTGTTCTCCGTATATAATTGTTCTCCCGGAATTTCAGCGAAAGGGTGTAGGTACTGTTATTATGACTGAAATAGAGAAGTATCTTCAAAATAAAGCGGGGGACAATTCATTTGTCGGACTGATGGCCGCAAAAGGAGTTAAGGAATTTTATCTCAGGTTCGGATATACAGAGCGGTCGCAGGATAGACCGGGTATGAGCAAGATAATCAGAAAATGAGGAAATAGAAGTGAACAAGTTTTTTGCAGGGGCATATCCAAAACATCTTAACGATCCCGGATTCTATAGGAACAAAAAATTTATTTTTATTGATATTTCAGGTTTTACTCCTATGTGTGATAAATTTATCAGGGAAAGTTCTTACGGAGCTGAAAAAATAGGAGAAATGGTGAATCATATTTTTAATCCTGTTATCGATAAAGTGTATGAGCTTGGAGGAGATGTTGTTTCGTTCGCCGGAGACGCCATTTTCACCGTACTTCCTCTACATTCGGTTCACGTGCTTAAAAAAGCTGCGGAAGAGCTTATTTCGTCTCAGAATGTTTATGAAAATCTTTCTATAAAGATCGAAGAGCTTCAGGAAGGTTTTTTACCGCAGATCATAAATTCTGCCAAAGGGGGAGCATTCTGTTTTTATCCTTCAGAGCCGGATAAATCTCATTTGGAGAGAGACCAGTTTCCTTATGAGATTTATCAGATAAGGAAAGAACGTTTTTCCGGAGAGCTTAGAGCTGTGCCTATATTCTTCATTCATATTGACGGAAAATTCGATTTCAGGAGGGTAAGGTCGGTACTGAATTCCATACTCGAAAATGCCGACAGATATTCAGTATATCTGAACAAGATCGAATTTATCGACAAAGGCTGGATGATACTGCTTTCTGCGGGATCGCCGGTTTATTCGGCTGACGCTCCTGTTAAAATGTATGAATTTCTGACAAGTGTTATAAAAAAGGCCCGGGAGAAGAAAATACCTGTCAGTTCCGGAGGTACGCTTCAGCGCGGATACTGCGGTATTATCGGAAATGATAAAAGGTGGGAATTTACCTTTCTGGGATCGAACGTGAACCTGGCGGCGAGAATTGCCGTAAAGGCGGATCCATATGGTATTTTCGTAGATTCGTCTTTCGCTGAAGCTTCGAAAACAAATCTGAAAACCAGATATGCCGGTTCGGAAGAATTTAAAGGTATTGGAAATCGCGAAATATTTGAGGTCACAGGTGCTGTAAAGGAGAAAAAAAATGTATTTGTAGGCAGGGAAGATGAGATCAGATCTGTTCTTAATTTCTTTTCGGGGGACAGAAGAGCTTTCGTTCTTCTTGACGGACCTTCAGGTATAGGTAAAACATTTCTCGCGGAAAAACTGATATCGGACCTCGGATACAAAAACCTCTACAAATTCAGGGCTGTTTACGGAGATGAGACGGACAACTGTCTTTTCAGGTCTCTGAATCCTGCGGGAAGAACCGATCCGGGAGAGATATTTCAGGCTTTTAAAGCTATAAATCAGCCTTCAATATTCTTCATCGACGACGTTCAGTACGCTGATCCTAAAAGCCTTTTTCTGCTTCACAGGATGATGAACGAGGGAAATCCTTTCGTGAATTTCATTGTAGCTGCTATCGGAAGGGATAAAATAAAAATAAACGACCTGTCTTACTATGAAACAATGATCATCGACCTGAAACCTTTTGGAGCGAAGGACATCCAGACTATAACCAGGATCGTATCCGGTATAGATATTTCTCTTAAAGCAAGCAGGGAGATAGAGAAGACTACTAAAGGAAATCCTCTTTTCATCTCTGGAATTCTTCCGTACATAAAGAAAGAAATGAAGGGAGAGGATAAAATACCTTATTCGATCCAGGAAGTTGTTCTTCTTAAACTTAACGGACTGCCCGGAAAAGGAGCGGACTTCGTCGACGGGGGAGCAGTATACGGAGATATATTTGATGAAAAAGTTGTTAGGAATGTTTCAGGGATAAAAAAGGAAATTTATCCCAAGATCATACAAAAAGCTGAAAATGACGGGATCCTCAGACGGTCTTTATCTGAAGACGAAGTTGAGTTCCAGAACACTATCATCAGGGAGACCGTTTATGAGAGACTGCTGAAAAAGAAAATTGATTTCTTTAGAATAAAAATAGCGGAATCAATATTATCCTCAGGTACGAACGATCTGAAAAAACTGTACAAGGCTTTCAATCTGTTTCATGCGTCAGAAGATGAAAGGACTCTGAAACTGGCTTATGATATTGCCGTGAAATTTTTCAGAAAAGGGGAGAACGGTATCTTGGAGGCGATCCTATTGAAGGCCTTCAAATTCATTCTTGACACAGGTCAGTACGGCTGGGCGATCGGATTTATCGAACTGTTCGCAAAATCGGATTTTCTGTATATAGGCGGAGTTGTTTCGGACCTTTCAGAACAGGCTGCTCTCAAAATAAAATATTGGAAAGGGAAGGAAAAATTGATACTCTGGCTGGCGAGAGTTGTATTTCACGTTCGATCAAGGGTCCCTTCGGAACTGATCGGATTGTACGCATCTATTAAAGGGAAAGATAAATATTATCACTGGACAAGGCTGAAAACCCATACGTATGTCATTTCATCCGAGGAGGGATTAAAAAACTTCGATTCTCTAAAGAACAGTTTCAGAGGCACTGAAAGAGCGGATTTCTATATGGATTATATATGGTTTATTTTTATGATGACAGGTGACAGGGCGATCGAGGATAGAATAATGCCGGAGCTGAATAAACTGACTCATATTATGAAAGGAAGGCGGCGGGTTGAATATCTGCTTCTGATCAATACGATAGCTATACACAGGGATGATATGGAATTGTCCAGAAAGTGTCTTGAAGAGATTTGGAGTTTCCCGTTCTTAACAGCTTTAGACAGATACGGACTTCTGAACGATTTCTCGATTCTGTATTCCAACCTTGCTTATGAATATAACGACGGAAGATATATTCGAAAGTCGCTTGCGTGTTCGATAAGATCTCACAGTATTCTCAAAGACATTCAGAGAGAATCAGACCTGCCGCTCATTACTACGAACCTGGCGTCATTCTATATCAGCCTCGGAATGATGAAAAAAGCTGAAAGATATCTGCTGGAGGGGCTTTATTTCGGTCAGAATATAAACCATCCGGTAGAAGTTCCGTATACAAAATCCAGGATCGCTTTTCTGACTTCGGCTTCAGGTGCTTATAAACTTTCATCCGATATTGCGGATCAGGTATTAGCATCGGATGTCGGCGATATAAAATCAGCTGCTTACACTATGAGATTTCTCTACGGTAGTAAAGATCCGGACGATCTGAAACAGGCAAAGAAAGTCTCGAAAGATATTGAAAAATTCGGTTCGGGAAAATGCTGGTGGGAAATGTTCGGTGTTCTGATCAGTCACGCTTTTACAGAGAATGATATTCTTTTAATGAAAAAGATCAGGAAGCAGCTTGTACCTTTAATGAGATTGCAGCAGAGACAGAGTGTCCGTTTCGGGAATGAAGGTCTGATCGAGATGCTCGGTGTAATGACGGGAGTTAAAGAAGATATCCCGAAGCTGAAGGAACGTATTGGAAAGCTTGAAAAACTAGGAGTGAATTTTACGCTGAGAAGTAAAAGTCTTTATGCTCTGGGTCTTTTTGAAAAGGATCCCGAACTTCTGAAGCTTGCTAAAAAGTATGCGCTTAAAATGAAACATTATCCATTCGTGAAACGAATAGAAACTGAGCTTTTACGCATAACAGGTGACAGATATTGGGCAGGCAGGATAAAAATCTCTGATAAAAAGCTCGAAACGATGAATAAAGTCGGCACTATTGAGGAATTCCTGATGCCTTCAAATAAGAAATAATTTTGTTTGATTTGGCACAAGTAATGTATTATATTAAGTTCAAACATAAGAGACAGGTATGAAATTAATTTATTTTATATTTCTTACATTTGCGTTAACAGTTAATGCTTCTATTAGTATCGAACGGACGGACAATGAACTTACAATAAAAATGAGTGAAGCGGATAATTACTCGATCCTGAGCTTCAGGAAGTCCTCAGAAGACAGTCTTTTTCATTATATGAAATATTCAAAAAGCAAAAAGATCGAAAACCTGACTGAAGAATGCAGTATCATGGACGATCTTTGGTCTGAAGCTGACGGGAAGATAAGTATACAGCTTACTACAGTCGATATCGGCTATCCCCTCCAGTATCCCGATATCATGCCGGATTATATTCAGGCATTCATTGATTCTGAAGACTGGATGACGCACGTTTCACTGAACGGAAAACAGCTGAATTACGAGATCATGCATAAAGTGATATATGAGAATGATGTGTTCTCAGCTCTTACCGATCTGCTCTATCTGCATGGATATTACATCTCCGGAGTAAGTACTGAGAAGCACGGTTTTGTTCCGAAGGGAGACCTTATAAAATACGGTTTCAAAGGTGACGAAAACATACCCGTACCATTCATGCTTTACTGGAAAGTCGAAAGAGTAAGGAAAGTTAAATAAGTAAATGACGAAAACAGACTATTACGGTATTCACGAGAATCAATATAAATATCTAAAGAATTTCAGAAGCGGGATTCACGATTGCTTTTAAGTCAGTCGATAAAATAGAGAATGAAGCTGACGACCTGAAGTATATTTGCAGGAAACTATAATGAACAATATTATATCGATAATCGCTAAAGAGAATAACTGGTCAGAGAAATCGGTCCAAACGGTGCTTGACCTGCTGTCTGACGGAGCGACAATTCCGTTCATAGCCCGTTACAGAAAAGAAATGACAGGAGGTCTTAACGAGGATGATCTCAGGCTTATCGATGAACGCGCTGGATATCTGAAGTCGCTGAATGACCGGAAAGAAACTGTTATCAGGACTATAACCGAGCTTGGAAAGCTTACACCGGAATTGTCGAAAAAGATTGAAGACTGTCTGCTGCTTACCGAACTTGAAGATATATATCTTCAGTATAAACCTAAAAGGAAGACACGGGCGTCTGCCGCAAAAGATAAAGGTCTTGAATCATTAGCTGTATTCATACTGGACAATCCGGATTTCAAAGGTGATTTCGATAAAGTATGCGGATTTTATATAAATTCAGAAAAAGGTGTGGAAGATATAGATTCCGCTGTAGAAGGGGCTAAAGATATTCTTGCCGAAATGATCTCGGAGAACGCTGTTGTAAGAAAATTATGCAGAGAATATTTGCAATATAAAAGTACTTTCACTTCTGTCAAAGCAAAAGAAAAGACTAAGAAAACTGCAGATGATGATGAACCGAAAACAATCTCAAATTACTCTCAGCAGTCAGAAAAGAAGGCGAAGGATGTATATCAGACATATCATGATTTCCAAGCTCCCGTAAAGTATCTAAAACCTCATCAGGTTCTTGCTGTCAACAGGGGAGAGGACGAAGGAATGCTGAAAGTCTCGCTTGATCATGATCAGGAATATATGGAAAGTGTGATACTGAAGAATTTTTTTAAAACTGACAGATCATATTTTAATGAAATGATCAAAGCTATCGTGAATGACAGCTGGAAAAGATTATTGTTCCCTTCACTTGAAAGAGAAGTCAGAAAAGAGCTGATGGAAAAGGCGGAACTTCACGCTGTCGAAGTATTCTCGGCTAATTTAAGGCAGCTTCTTCTTCAGCCGCCGCTGATGAATAACGTGATAATGGGGATTGATCCGGGTTTTGTTTCGGGGTGCAAGATAGCCGTGATCGATCAGACTGGAAAGTATCTTTACGGCAGCACGATGTATCCTCATCCGCCTCAGAGAAGAACTGACGAAGCTGTCAGGATCATGCTGAGCGTCGTAAAGCAGTATCAGGTCAAAGTTATAGCGATAGGGAACGGGACGGCGAGCAGAGAGACGGAATCAATAGTGTCATATATGATAAAAGAGAATCAGCTCGACTGCAGGTATCTGATCGTGAACGAAGCAGGAGCATCGGTTTATTCCGCGTCAAAACTTGCCCGGGAGGAGTTTCCCGATCTTGAAGCTGCTATGCGTGGCAATATCTCGATAGCAAGAAGAGTTCTCGATCCCCTCGCGGAACTGGTTAAGATCGAGCCGAAGGCTATCGGAGTCGGATTGTACCAGCACGATGTAGATCAGAAAGCGCTGGCTGCAAAACTCGATACTGTTGTTGAATCGGTGGTGAACCATGTGGGAGTTGATATAAATACGGCTTCCGCGCCATTATTGAAGCAGGTGTCAGGGTTAACAAAAAGATCGGCCGATAAGATTATCGAACTGCGCAATACGCATGGTTCTTTCAGGAGCAGAGCTGAATTCAGAAAAATCACAAAATTGAGCCCGAAGGCATTTGAGCAGTGCGCCGGATTTCTGAAGGTCGTTAACGGGACAGATCCGCTTGACAATACAGCTATCCATCCCGAGAGCTATCCGGCCGTACATAAACTGCTTTCGTTATGCGGAATAAAAGCTGAAGATATAGGAAAATCTGAAGCTGTCGAAATACTCGGCAGGATAAGGCCTGACATGGCATTGGCGGAAAAAACCGGTGTCGGATTGCCTACACTGACAGATATTCTGGAGAGTCTTCAAAAGCCGGGCAGGGACCCGAGAGAAGACGGATCAAAACCGATCCTCCGGAGCGATATATTTAGAGCGGAGGATCTCGAGGTCGGAATGAAACTCAAAGGTACGGTCAGGAATATAGTACCTTTCGGAGCATTCGTTGATATTGGTATAAAACAGGATGCGCTCGTCCATGTTTCTCAAATGGCGGACAGGTTCGTAAAAGATCCACTTGAGATCGTAAAGGTCGGTGATATTGTTGATGTAACAGTTATCTCGAACGATAAAGAAAAGGGAAGGGTCGGTCTGAGTATGAAGAAATAAAAAAGGGGCCTGAAGCCCCTTTTAATTTATTCTGTAAAAAGTTTATCTTTAGAACTTCTGCTTACAGGTATCTCAGTTTTCTTCTTATCCTTCATAACCGCAAGATATTTCCCTCCGAACCATTTTTTAAGTTTGTTCAGATGGTCCATATTAATAATATAGCCGCGATGGATCCTGACGAAATTCTGAGGCAGTTTTTCTTCAAGAGAGGCAAGAGTGTCGTTAATTATATATTCGTCGTCGAATGAGCATATCGTGGTATATTTGTTATCGGCTTTGAAAAAGAAAATATCTGAAGTGTTGACGAAAAGAACCTCATCTCCGATCTTGATATGAATGCGGGAGAGTTTATCCTGCTTGTTCTTCAGTTCATTAAGTAATGAAGCAATATTTGAATCGAATTCGACTTTTTTTGATTCGTTTGACGAGAATTTCTTAAGTTTTTCAATGGCTTTAGCCAGTCTGTCATCTTCAATGGGTTTAAGGAGATAATCAACCGAATTCGTCTCGAAAGCCTTGAGAGCGTATTCGTCGTAGGCTGTAGTAAAGATCACGATCGGAATATATTCAATAGACTGCAGGACTTCAAAACCGTTCATCCCGGGCATCTGGATGTCAAGAAATATCAGATCCGGTTTAAGCTCATTGATCTTTTTTACGGCCTCAATACCGTTCTCTGCTGTGTCTATTATTTCAATTTCGTCAAAATTTTCAAGCTTCTTCTGCAGACCGAGTTTTGTAAGCTCTTCATCCTCTATTATAATCGTTTTGTAAAACATCAACATCCTCCTAGATCTTTTTCGGTATGCTCATAATTACTTTAAAGCCGTTGTTCTTTTCAATTTTAAAATTCTGATCGTTGCCGTAAACGAGATGCAGTCTGTCCTTAACGCTTGAAAGACCTATGCCGTTGCCTTCAGGTTTTGATTCCCCGTCCTTAGAAATACCATTATCTTCAATGATAATAGTAACTCTGCCAGGGATCTTCTCATATGCTGAAATAGATATAAATCCTCCTTCGAGTCTGTTCGAAAGTCCGTGCTTGATGCTGTTCTCGACAAGAGGCTGAATAAGAAGCGGCGGAATGAACATGCTTGAGAGTGTTTCCGGAATATCAATATTAAAATCCAGTCTTTTCCCGAACCTGATCTTCTCGATCTCAAGATACTTTCTGACCATAAGTATTTCTTCGTCAAGATGAACGAATTCATTTTTGGCTGTTCTTAATGTATACCTGAGAAGATTTGAGATGTTCTGCAGCATTTTTCTCGCCGAGTCCTGATCAAAATTTATCAGTTCAGAAATTGAGCTTAGAGAATTGAATAGGAAATGGGGATTTATCTTGAACTGCAGTGATGAAAGTTCTGCTCGTACTCTTTTTTCCTCGAGGCGCAGCTCATTGATCTTTCTTTGTTTAAGTTTGCGATAAAAATGAAAATATGTGGCTGCGAACAGGATAATAAATGCCGCCGCGTAAATATATCTGATGTTCTTTTCCTGCTGAAGCTTCAGATTAAAAAGCTCTTTATCCATCTCATTTTTAGAGATCTCGTAATCTATCTCAATTTTTGAAACCGGTGCGTTAAGAGAGTCGTTCTGAGTGGAAAATGAATTCAATAGCATATAATATTTATTTGCGTTTTTAAAATCTTTCATCAGGTTATAAAGGCCATAAAGGCCGATATAATTTTCTTTTATCATATCATTGTATCTGAGGTTTTCGGAAATATCCAGGCTTTTATTCAGATAATCGAGAGCTTTATCGTACTCACCGTTCACTTTATGCATTGAAGCCAGATTATAATAAACAACAGACAAGCCGGTACTGATGTTGAAGTCTTTATATATAACTGCAGCTTTTTTATAATTTTCAAAAGCTATATCGTAATTCCCGAGCATTTCGTTAAGATCCCCTATAGCGTTGTAGCAGTTCCCTTCGAACCAGTTGGTCTTTTCTTTTTGCGACAGTTCCAGAGCCATATGGTTGTATTCAAGAGCTTTTGCATAATCGAATTTACCTCTGTAGGCAAGTCCAAGATAATAATATATTCTTGTAAGAAGTTCATTTTCACCTGCTTTCTCGGCTTCGGCTCTGGCTTTTTCAAGAAAAGTCAGAGCTTTATCAAAGTTCTTGGAGTTTATACACACATCAGAGATCTTCAATAAAGCTGAGATGTAATGAGTTCTAGTTTCGCTTTTTTCAAGCAGTTCTGCTCTTTTTGTAAAATAATCCAGAGCTACACTATAATTCTGTGAGACCAGATAAATATCACCCAGTGACTCATAAGATCTGATAATTCCGTCAGTAAAACTGATATTTAAAGCCAGGTCTCTAGCCTGAAGAAGATATGCTATACCTTTTTGTGTATCACCTGATTTTGTAAGGTAGAATCCGGCGTAATTCATTAGCGCGTCAAATTTTTCTTCTCCTTCTGTGGTGTTAAGAATATCGTCAATGCAGTTTAGTTTATAAGATACTTTGAACCTGTTTTCGGCATAAATTGAAACGATTATCATAAGAATGTAAATATATATAGTTTTATTCCTCATTTTATATCTCCTACCGATGCGAAATGATATTTATATGAGGTTAAAACTGATCCGGCAGTATCAATACTGTACAGCATATCTCCGTTGATCACGACCGAGCCCATTCTCGGGGTATCGTGAATGAGAGCAGTTTTCAGGTATTTACCTTTTTGATCAAAGATATCATGAAGAGAAGCATCAGTTCCGTAAATAGCAGCATCTGCAGCTCTGCGTACCCACAAAAGTCCGCTTCCGTCAACGAACATGGATTCAATAAAATTCTTTTCTTTAATTTTAAACTGGGGCATTTTGAATCTTAAAGAGCTGAGTTTTCTTTGCTGTAATTCGGTTTCAGACACTTTTACCGGAGGGAGTTTATTGTCAATAATATACTGCAGGCTCATTTTAGTATTATATACGTATATCTTGTATACTTTCTCAGAGCTGGACCCTATGTATATTTTTTCATTCGGTCTGTCGACAGTGAAAGAGAAGATCGGTATCTCTGGATCGATCTGACCGTAAAAATATGAACCGAAAAAACTGCTGATAAGTTTCAGTTGATGAAACTTACTGTCAACTAGTTTGAGATCAACACCTATGTACATTTCATCTTTCTTTACAAGATTGTTGAGAAAAGTTCCGATCATTTTATTATCACTCAGGAATGCGAGCCTGCTGGGAATCTCATTCTCGAACTTCAGTGTATCAATTACATTGCCCTCCAAATCGTACTTGAGAATAGTTCTTTTTTTTAGAAAACCTAAGTAGATAGTATCGTCGTTTATATTGACAGAAGATACTCTTGAACTATCAAATGGAGCATTAAACATGTTTATGTATTTGCCGTATCTATCGAATTTTTTTATAAATAAGGAGTTGTACTCAAGTACATACATGTTGTTTGAGCTATCAAACCTGATATCTGTAGGATATCTTATCTGATTACTGTCAAGTTTGAATTGTTGCTGAAGAATCAGTTCAGAAGGCTCGGAGAAGTTCTCGTTTACAGAAAAATCTATTTTTTTGACTCTGTTTTCATTTGTACAACTGATCAAAAATATAAGTAAAACCATTGATAGAAAGTTTTTAAAGATCTTTACGCAGATACCTCTTTCAGAACTTGTTTCATCATTTATACCGAACTGACATGATGAGTTATCGGGCGGGATAAAATTTTTGCGCAGAACATATATCTTTCCAAGGTTCATATACTCCGGAGGGCATGTGCTTTTTTTGTTTACAGGTATGGTCCGGTTGTAGTTCATGATCTTTTCCTTATCTTTGCAACTGTATTATAATAAAATTTAACGTATTATTCAGCAAAAAAATGATGAAAGGGCGATTATGTCAGATGAAGACATATATGTACTTTCTGAAACTACATGATCTGAAAAGTCTTTTTTCTGAAAACACCTTTCATCTGAGACAGGATTATACCTGTAATAACAATTGATATCCCGGCGATCTTTCTGATGTCAAAATTTTCATCCAGAAAGAAATATGACAGAACCGCCGTAAATACCGGAATGAGGTTTGTAAAGACATTGGTCTTAGAAATTCCGATCTCTTTTATAGGTTTTATTATCAGAACGAATGCGAGCACAGAAGCGAAAAGGGACATCGAAAAAAGCGTGGATATGAGTTTGATGAAAGTACCTTGTTCGATCGATGAACTTATTCTGCTGCCAAATGAGCTGAAGTCGATCATGAGAAATATGGGAAGGAACAGAAAAGTACCGAAAATACTCTGATATTTAGTTATAGTCAGCGATGAGTAATCAGCTGAAAGTTTTTTTACTGATATGCCGTAACCGACGGCGCCAAGAACCGCCAGGAATAGCAGAGCAAGACCTTTAACTGTAAAATCTGCCGCCGAATCGGGATTTATAAGGATAATAACAACACCTGCAAAAGACAGAGCAAGGCCGGCAACATTGAAGATATTTAGCTTTTCATTAAGAATTCTGAAAGCGAAAACAGGAGTCACGACAGGAATGAGAGAAATGATAACTGAAGCCACAGTAGGAGAAACATAAAGCATTCCGTATGATTCGCCCAAAAAATATATGAACGGTTCAAAAAATGCCAGTACTAAGATATTCAGATAATCTTTTCCCGCGAGTTTTTCTTTGGTCTTTATAATAAATTTAGTGAAAAAGATCAGAACAACGGAAGCGGTGACAAGTCTGAAAAAAATAACTGAGACAGGATCGATTATATCCAAAACCACTTTATACCATATGAAAGTCAGAGCCCAAAATATCATCGGCAGAATTGCGCAGGCATATATTATTATCTTTTTCATTTCATTTTTCTCTAAGTTCTGTAAAATAAAAAAGGGCAGAGACTGATTTCTGCCCTGTTATTATTGAATACTATGTTCTTAGAGTTTTGCCATTTTCTCAAGAAGATCGACTACTCTGTTGGAATAACCGAATTCGTTGTCGTACCACGAAACGATCTTTATGAAATTACCTTCCATGACCTTTGTAAGGCCGGCGTCAAATATCGAAGAGTTGGAATTTCCTACAATATCAACGCTCACAACAGGATCTGTGCAGAATTCCAGTATTCCTTTCATTGATCCTTCTGCGGCATCTTTGACCGCAGCGTTTATTTCGTCAGCGGTAACAGCTTTAGAAAGCTCGCATGTGAGGTCGACGACCGACCCGTCCGGAGTAGGTACTCTCATAGCGAAACCGTCGAGTTTACCTTTGAGTTCGGGTACTACAAGACCAACAGCTTTTGCTGCGCCCGTACTTGTCGGTATTATAGAGACCGCAGCCGCTCTTGCTCTGCGAAGGTCCTTGTGAGGTGCGTCAAGGATTATCTGATCGTTCGTATATGAATGAATAGTGTTCATTAAACCGCGTTTGATCCCGAAACTGTCGTTAAGTACTTTTGCTACGGGAGCAAGGCAGTTTGTAGTGCAGGAGGCGTTCGAAACGAACTGCATTTCTTTTGTCAGAACACTATCATTTACTCCCAGGACAACGGTCGCGTCCACGTCTTCCGGCTTGTCTGCGGGTACGGTTAAAATAACTTTTTTGGCCCCGGCTTTTATGTGCTTGCTCATTTTTTCCCTGTTCCTAAAAATACCGGTAGCTTCCACTACGATATCCACACCCAGTTCAGACCATGGAAGATTCTCAGGATCTCTTTCCGCATGGATCTTAATGGATTTACCGTTAACGACAAGCATATCTCCGTCGGCTTTTACTTCACCTTTGAATTTACCGTGTACAGAGTCATATTTGAGAAGATGAGCTAAAGTTTTTGCGTCGGTCAGGTCGTTTATGCCTACTACTTCAATATCCTGCTTTTCCAGGATTATCCTGAAGACCATTCTTCCGATCCTACCG
>QKDR01000054.1 GCA_003252515.1 Candidatus Delongbacteria bacterium
AACCTGCTCGATCTTCATCTCTTCAACAAAAAGAACGGCTATTTCAGCCTTACCGACTTTGTCAAGCAGAGCTACTTTAGCACCGACTTTCGTACCCGGTCTTGCTCTTTCAATCATCTGGACAATTTCCCACTGCTGGTTAGCTTCAGTAGCGTAAAGTCCTTTAAGTTTTACAACTTCAGCAAAAGCGTCTTTAGCAACACCGAATTTATAAGCCGATTTTGCGGCTATACCTTTGAAATAATATGCTTCTGCTATTGCTTTAGTATCTCTCTGCTCATCAGCTAGAACAACAGCGTCGTCGAACTTCTCCATTGCGTCTTCAAACCATTCTTCACTGTCAACGCCTCTGTTCATGTACATGATTGTTCTTCCGTAACAGATCAATGCAAGAGGAAGTTTGTCGTTAAGGCTGACAGCCTCTTTTGCGTTATCTTTCGCTTTATTCTTATCACCTTTTACTGCATAGTACATTCCAAGACCTGCATATGCTCCCGCCTTGTCCGATTTCTTCCACTCGATCTTTATCGCATCTTCAAATTCCTTTTTAGCCTCTTCATAACTTTCCTGGTTGAAGAATTTCATACCCATGCTGATATGCATTTCAGGACTGTCGAGAACTGACTCGGATTTTCTTGTCTCTTTGCTGCATCCGAAGAACATCAGCATCGAAACAGTGCTAAGTAATATAATTATTTTTTTCATTTATCACTCCGTTTTTTGTTCTTGATTAGTGAATTATTGCGACCACTCTGCATTCTTTAAGAAAATTAAGTTTGGAATCAAGTTCTTTTATTTTTGCGGCATCCTCGTCAGAAATGATGGCATCGGATTTGTTGGTACCTTTGACACCGATAGCTTTAATAATGAGAGGATTGTTGGTCACTCTCGCATTATCTTTTGCAGATTCCACTGACTTAAGATACCCGAGCATTCCCTGCTGTATAGCATATTCTTTACTCACGTTAGCTGATCCATAGATCTCTTCGCCGGATTTATTGAATATCTTCGGTGCGAGAGCCGGCCTTAACTGAATATCCCTGCAGTCTATTATAAGGCCTGTATATACTGACGGTTCAGCTACAAGATCAGAAAGTTTATAAGTCGCTTCTCCGACAAGCGGAGTTGTATCACCGAATTCTGCTTCTTTCAAAAACACATCGCTTAGTTCTCCGTTGATACTCATTTCAACAGTCACTTCGACAGACCCGTCGTCAAAATACTTAGGCTCCCCGACAACTTTGAACGCTTTGGCTATACCTTCGACCTGAGTCTTTACGACATCCGATGTCATCATATAGTTCTCTGCGGTCTGTTCACTGGAAAGATACATCCCTTTTATTGTTGCGATGAGATCCCTGATAGCTACAAGTTTTGCAGCGTTTATCGCTCCCGCTCTTTTTACGGCCATGTTCGGTGCGTTCGGGTTCGGAGCGCCGATTCCTGTCGCTGTTACTGTTCTGTTGGACCAGTTAACACCGTCCTGAACATAAGGATCTTCTATACCCTCATCAGCATCCCTGTAAACAACAGGCGCAGACGGTTTCTCGATAATTTCAACGACAGTTTCTTTTGTTTCAACTACAGGTGCCTCAGTAGTTTTCTCTATCTTTTCGCTTCTTGCCGGCCTATCTTCCTTTACAACGGTTGTGGAACATCCCGCCATAAACAGAAATATTACTGCTGAAAATAATAGCGTTACCTTTTTCATCAATTTTCCCCCGGTTGTTCTACTTTATTAAAGCTATTACTCTGCATTCCCTCAGGAAGTTCAGATTCTTCGCCAGTTCATCTATTTTTGCGGCATCTTCGTCGCTTATCACGATGTCCGCTTTGTTAGTTCCTTTTACTTCAATGGCTTTAACTATAAAAGGATTATTAGTCACCCTTGCGTTCTCTTTTGCAGAATCAAGGTTCTTAAGATATCCCATCATACCCTGCTGGACGGCAAAATCTTTATTGACATTTGCAGAACCATACACCTCTCTGCCTGATTTGCTGTATACTTTTGGTGATAGAGCCGGTCTCAGTTCAACCCCCGTACAGTCAACAATAAGTCCTGTATATACTTCCGGTTTCGGTGGCGTAAGATCAGATAGTTTGTATGTTGCTTCTTCAGCAAGCGGTGTTGTATCCCCGAAAGTCTCCTCGCTCATCATCAGGTCACTTAATTTGCCGTCGATACTCATTTCAACGGTTACCTGAACAGAACCGTCCTCGAAATATTGCGGCTCGCCGACCATTCTGAAAGCTCTTGCGATTCCTTCAACCTGTGTCTTGACAACATCAGAGGTCATCATGTAGTTCTCTGCGGTCTGTTCGCTTGAAAGATACATTCCCTTGATCGTCGCCATAAGGTCTCTGACCGCATACATTTTAGCCGCGCTTATAGCTCCGGCTCTTTTTACTGCCATATTGGGTGCGTTGGGATTAGGTGCGCCGATTCCGGTAGCACTAACTACTCTTCTTTCCCAGTCTATTTCACCCTGTGCCAATAATGATAGAACAAGTACAAGGATACTGATCAAAGATACCTTTTTCATAATTACTCCCTCTGTTATTTTAGTCCTTTCTTTCTGTCTCTTTTTTTATTCCATTCCACCCAGTCGGTCTTTTCATCAGAATCATCTGCTTTAAATTCTCCGGCTGAAACGACTTTTCCTGTCTTATCAAATGAAATTTTCTGCATGTTCTTTACAATATATACCCACTCTTCAAGTGATACCTGCTTTGGTCCTGCGACCTGTTTAGGTCCCATAGTCTGCTTAGGCGCGGTGAACTCTTTAACTGATTTAGCGCTCATTTTATCCATTTTCTCTCTTGCATTGGATATCTTCACCTCTCCGTGATAAACTTTCATTTCAGTAAGCTCTCCGTCTTTCGACATCCTGAAATTTGTCCCTGTTATAGCCGCAGCTGCTATATCTGTATCCATCATGAACTCATTTTTATCATCTGACGAATTAACCTGAGCCCAAAGATCTCCTTCCGCCAGTTTGATATCCGTTTTCTGTTTACCGTCCTTAGTTTCTTCATAAAGCGCTACAAGGTCTACTGTAGTTTTAGGTGCGAGCCTGATAATATCAAGCTCAGAGAGTTCCAGTTCTGCTCTTGATTTGATCATAGTTTTATAGGACTCTCTTGACTTTACCGTCGTTTTTTCTGAGACATTTGTTTTGAAATCAGCTTCCTCTATTGATTTTTTTCTAACATTTCCTTCAACATAAGATACGATTCCTTTATCATCCGCCTGTTTAGCTTGCGTCTGAACTTTTTTATCAGTTTCTTTTACAGCCTTATCTTTTTGAGATTCTACTTTTGCTGGTTCCGGTTGTACCACCTGGGCAATATTTTTTTCAGGTTCTTTCTTAACCTCTGGATTCTGAGTTATTTCAGTTTCCAGTACCTTCTCGTCCACTTCAGAAACGGGAGCTTCAGAAACAGTGCCTGCATCTGTTTGCACGGTTTCTTTCTGAACCGGTGTCGCCGGTTTATCATCGCTTTTACATGACACCTGACAAGTCAAGGCAGTTAAAATTATCGCTAAAAGAACATATCTCATTATTTTTTTCCTCATTTTCATTCTCATTTTGCTTTGAAACAATCTCGTAATTACCATATAATATTGCAAAACTAATCAGTTTTGTCAACTAAAAAATATTTTCAAATCAGTCTAATTCGAACTTTTTACTAAATATAGATTTATCAAGATCACGCATATTCTCTTTATTGATGATGATATTTCCCATGACCAGATAATCCATCTCTGTCCTCATAAAACATGATAACGCATCGGTCGGTGTTTCGACAATCGGTTCACCTCTGACATTAAAACTGGTATTTATAATTACTCCGTATCCTGTCAGTTTTTTAAATTCGTTCAGCAGTTCCCAGTATTCAGGGTTTGTTTCTCGACTTACGCTTTGAAGTCTTGCTGAATAGTCAATATGCGTAACAGCCGGGATATCCGATCTCTCGTGGTACAGTCTTTCGTAAAGCGGCATCTTAAAATAATCTTCAGGGATCGAATTTCTCCTTTTTTCTGTTACTGGTACAACAAACAACATATAAGGACTTGGCATATCAATATCAAAATACTCCCTTATATCTTCTTCCAAAACTGAAGGAGCAAAAGGTCTGAATCCTTCTCTGTATTTTATTTTAAGGTTCATGCGTTTCTGCATATCTGACCTTCTGGCATCACCCAGTATACTTCTGTTTCCCAAAGCTCTGGGTCCGTATTCAGATCGACCCTGAAACCATCCGACTATCTTTCCTTCGTCCAGCAACTTTGCTATTTCTTCTGCAGTAGCAGAAAATCCTTCAAATCCCCTGTAGCTGATTCCATATTTTTTCAGAACTGTAAGTATTTCTCTATCAGAATAATCGGGACCAAGATAAGATCCCTTCATTGAGTCGAACTTCTCTTTTTCAACTTTCCTGACCTGATTAAAACCTATATAATGTTGTGCTAAAGCAGCTCCTATTGATCCCCCCGCATCTCCTGAAGCAGGCTGTATCCATATATTCTTGAAAAGACCTGATTTTAAGATCTTTCCGTTCGCAACACTGTTTAAAGCTACTCCTCCTGCAAGGACAAGGTTCTCGGAACCTGTAAGTTCTTTAGCCATTGCAGCCATCTTCATAATAATATCTTCTGTAACTCTCTGTATCGCGAGAGAAAGGTCCATATATTCCTGAGTTATTTCGGTCTTCTCTGTTTTTACTTGTAAACCGAATAGCTTTTCCCATTTTTTTTCATTTACCATTTTCAGTCCGGTCGCGAAATCAAAGAATTCCATATTCAGGATTATCGAGCCATCTTCTTTAATGTCCACTAGATTTTCAATAATAATTTTTTCGTACTTTGCCGTTCTGTCAGAACCGGGATCCCCATAAGGTGCAAGACCCATAAGCTTATACTCTCCGCTGTTGACTTTGAAACCGCAAAAGTAAGTAAAAGCCGAATAGAGAAGTCCTACTGAATGAGGAAAATGAAGCTCTCTCAACACTTTTATAGAACTCCCGTTACCATATCCAATCAGTGTTGTAGCTCTTTCTCCTACACCGTCGATCGTCAGAATAGCTGCGTCAATGAATGGTGAAGGATAAAATGCGCTTGCAGCGTGTGAAAGATGATGCTCAGAAAAGAAAAGTTTCAGGTTCTTTACAGATCCGAATTTGGACAATTCTTTTCTGATATTGCTTTTCATGAATATTTTATCTTTGATCCACACTGGTACAGCTGAACTAAAACTTGTAAATCCTCTGGGAGCGAACTCATGGTAAGTCTCAAGGAGTCTTTCAAATTTTAAAAAAGGTTTTTCGTAAAATACAATTGCGTCGATATCTTCAAGTTTAATACCGGTCTTATCAAGAATATATCCGATTGACCTTAAAGGAAAAGAACTGTCCTGTTTTGTTCGTGTAAATCTTTCCTCATGAAGAGCGTAAATGATCTCTCCGTCAATAAGAAGACATGCTGAGCTGTCGTGGTAATATGCAGATATACCTAAAATAATCTTCGGCACTGTTACTCCTAAAATATCGTATAAATAAACGGTGCTATAGCTGATCCTGAGGTTGCAACGATCAGAATTCCGAAGAAGAGAAGAATGATAATAACAGGAATAAGCCAGTATTTTTTTCTGGATTTGATAAAATCAAAAAGTTCGCGAAGAAATTCCATCAGTACCTCTAAAAAGGTTTGATCATATCATCTTGTGTATAAGAATTCTCTCTTACAGTCCAGGAACTTGTAATACCGGGGTCTTTAAAAGCCTTTAACAGCATAGTATCTTTTTTAGATGTTCTTCTTAACAGCCCAACCGGGAGCACAACCAGCAAATAGATACAACCCAGCACAATCCTGGATATGTAAAGACCTAACTTGTCTGATATACCGAACCATAAAATCGCGGGATAATAAAATAATTTCGGGATCAGAATAGAAATAATAAGTATGATTAGTGCTGTTTTTGTCCAGATTACATTTTCTGATATAATCCCGGTATACAGAAATATCAGCCCTATCACTATACTGGTATCTTTATATTGTTCTTTTTTCATTTTCATTATTTGACTACTTAATTTTTTCTAATAGTTTTTTTGCTATAAATTTGTGCCCTTCTGCATTCCAGTGATCATCACCGTGTATATAATACTTTCTTATAACCTCGTCTGTTTCACCTGACGTGAAAAAATACGGGAAAAGGTCGATAAAGTCAACATTATTATAAGCACAGAAAGAACTCCAGAATTTAGTTTGTTTAGACTCGGAACTGTCATTTCTGAGCGTTTCCGGCCACGGATAAACAGCGAGATATAATCTGATCCCGTTCTCATCACAAAGAGATTTTAATTTAAGCATATAATCCGATGCATATTTCAGGCCGATACTGCCCCAATTATTGAAAGATTCTTTATTATAAGTCCATGACGCTCTGTCAGTCATTTTTGTTTCAAGCTGACTTTCTGAGTTAAGACTATTTTGCCCGAGAAATATCTTTTTAATCATAACACGTAGCAATTTATTATAGGTAAAAGAATAGTTTTGTAAAAACATATCGGCATTCCGGAAAACACCGAATTTCACTGAAGGTTCAAAATCTTCATATATTACTTCATCCTGTATATCTGAAAGATCAAGCATAACAAGAAGTTTTTCGAAATGGAATCCGTTTTTCAGAAGATAATCTGTTTTCAAAAAATATAATTTCGGAGAATATGAAGTCAATCCTGCATTAAGTACTTCAACAGAATCTTTCAACGAATCTTTTATTATGCCACAAAAAGTATCTTTAAAATCGTAACCCAAACCCTCAGTAAATGAATCACCTATAATTACCAATCTTTTCTTTAACTTTAAATTTTTAGCTATAATATTTTTATTTTCATCTTTAAATCCGAGAGAATTTGTTTTGATCGTATAAACAAGATCTCCCCATTTTGCTGCAGATTCTGCCATAAGCTTAAGTGTATGATGAAAATAAGGATGAGGTAATCGTATTTCGTCTCTTTTAAGTAAAATCAAACCCAGACTTATATCTAATACTACAAAAATAATAAAGGGAAAAACAACTACAGCAGCAATCTTTATTAGCTTCCCGGTATTATTTATCATTGGTTCCACTTCTGCTTTCAATTATTTTCAGGTTATTCTGCGCTGCAACATTTTCAGGATCGAGATTGAGTACTTTCTTATAATTTTCTGCCGCCTGTTCATAATGGCCTGTCATATAATACAAATGCCCGAGATTAAGTATCGGATCAACAAAACGGGGATCTTCATCAATTGCTTTTATATATAACTTTTCCGCACTCATAAAATTTTTTTTTCTTAAATAAATATTCGCAAGATTGTTCAATGCTTTGGGATAGTCAGGCTTTAAGTTCAAAGCTTCATTATAGTATTTTTCCGCCTCATCCCATTTGTTTTTACCTGAATAAATATTCCCTATATTATTACATAATCCGTAACTGTGCGGATTAATCAAGTAAGCATTCTGATAATAACTTAGCGCAATATCCGGATACCCTGCTTTTTTATATGCTTCCGCCACGTTGTAATTCGGCCTGAATTTATCCGGTGATTTCTCTACCGAATCTTTCCAGAGAGAGAGTTCGTCTTTCCATACGTAATTTCTGTTGACGGTCAAGTACGAACATGCAGAAGTTAGCAATATCAGAACGGTTACCGACACATTTATTAACATCTTCTTTTCTTTTACTGCCCGTCTTACAATCTTAATCACCAGAACCGGTACAGCCAGTCCGAATCCTAATATTGCCGGATAAAGTCTGTGTTCGCTCATAAGGTCGCTGATAGGCAAAATACTTGATCTTAAGGATATCACAGCGAAAAACCACATAATACAGAAACTTAGAAGTTTATGCCCTTTTTTATATAGCAGGATACTTGCAAACATAAGCAGTATTATGAAAATAAAACCCGAAAAAACGGCAGGTTCGAAGAAGCTTTCAGGAACTTTTATATCATGATCTATATTTTGTCCGTATGGAACGAACAGCAATAATGCATATTTAGGTATTACTTTAAGCTGTGCGAGCAGGTATTGTAATCTGGTAGTATCGGATAAATATTCTTTCGGGAGCAGATCCGCCGACAAACCAATGAGCAAGGCCAAAATCAGACCTGAGAACAATAACATGACAAACTTCCTGTTCATCAAACCTTTGCTATCCCTTATAAAATACACTTCCAGCAGCAGAACAGTTAAAGGAAGAGTATACGCCGTCTGCTTGGTCATTACCGACAATACCGCGGCAATAATAAAAAGAAATATTTTTACAAACTTGCCAGTTTTATCAATTCTGAACCTATAATAAAATATCAATGCAGCAAGATAAAAAACAAAAGACAGCGACTCCATTCGCTGAACTACATATGTGACGGCTTCGGTCTGAAGGGGGTGTACGGCGAAGATGAGAGCCGCGAACATCTGAATTATCTTTTTATTATCAGTTGTAAATTTATTACTGACCGCAGCCGGATTAAGTAAGATGCCCGTGAAAACGAATACAAGAACAGATGCAAAAATATGGATGATTGCATTTACTACATGATATCCAAAAACATTATAGCCGCCGATACTGTAATTTAACGCTAGTGTCAGCTGAGCAGGGGCCCTGTTGATGAAATCGAACCAGAAACCGGGTTCGGTAAATCTGGAAAAATCCAAAATATTTCTGTTCTGCAGTATAAAATGAACATCGTCGAACTGAAATGAATTACTAAATGAATTCGAATACGTTATGATCACTGATATAATTATCAGAGAAATTGATAGGATATTAAAATGCTGTACAAATCTTTCCTTTTCATCCGCCTTAACTAATATTTTATTATAATCTTTTTTCTTTTTACCCATTTCTGATCCAAAGTGAAAAAGGACGGGCTCATCCCGTCCTTTTCACTGAATAATTTTCTTTCTAAAACTTCATCTCTGATTTCATTTTGTAGCTGTTGTATCTCCATTTCGCATTCTCTTCAGCAGCTTTAAAAAGCACTTTTGCCTCTTCCGGGAAGGTTTTTAGTAATGATGTATATCTTACCTCTCCCTGTAAGAATTCCTGGAATTTATCCCATGCCGGCTCTTTTGAATCAAGAGTGAAAGGATTCTTTCCTTCTTCCTCCAGCATCGGATTATACCTGTACAGATGCCAGTATCCTGCTTCGACAGCCAATTTTTCTTCATGCTGGGTCTTACCCATGCCGGCTCTTAATCCATGATTAATACACGGTGCGTAAGCTATTATCAGCGATGGTCCCGGATAAGCCTCAGCTTCCTTGACAGCTTTGAAATATTGAGCGTGATTAGCTCCCATCGCAACCTGAGCGACATAAACATAACCGTAGCTCATAGCCATCATTCCAAGGTCTTTTTTCCTGATCTTCTTACCTGAAGCTGCGAATTTAGCGACAGCGCCGACAGGTGTAGCTTTAGACGACTGTCCGCCGGTATTCGAATATACTTCAGTATCCATTACCAGAAGGTTCACATCGTCGCCGGAAGCGATCACGTGATCGAGCCCTCCGTAGCCGATATCGTAAGCCCATCCGTCCCCGCCGAAGATCCATACTGATTTCTTAACAAGATACTGGTCGAGTTTTTTAATATCTTCGATGAGTTCACCGTTTTCAGAAGCAATAGCTTTTCTGACAAGATCGGAAGCCTTTCTGGAGTCATCAGCGTTGTTCCTGCCGGCTATCCACGCCTCAAATGCAGTTTTAGTATCCTGTTTCAGGTTCCCGGTTTCTATCGCTGATTTCATCTTAAGCGCTATTCTTTCTCTTAATTTTGTTACTGCCAAAGCCATTCCAAAACCGTATTCGGCATTATCCTCGAAAAGCGAGTTAGCCCAAGCCGGTCCTTTCCCTTCAGAATTTGCACAGTACGGTGTTGAAGGAGCAGATCCTCCATAGATCGAAGAACATCCTGTAGCATTAGCGACCATCATTCTGTCGCCGAAAAGCTGAGTGATTGTTTTTATATAAGGTGTTTCTCCGCAACCGGCGCATGCACCTGAGAACTCGAACAGAGGTCTTGCGAACTGAGACGATTTAACGTTTGCGAACTTATCTGTCAAACTATCCTTATAAGTAACATTCTTGCTTATAATATTCCATCTTTCTTTTTCAGCTTCCTGAGTGCCGAGCGGCTTCATAATAAGAGCTTTACCTTTCGGTGCGGGACAGATATCGGCACAGTTACCGCAACCTGTACAGTCGAGTACACTGACCTGGATCCTGAACTTCAGTCCGTTGAACTCTTTTCCGATAGCTTTAAGCGTCTCTGTTCCGGCTGGAAGTTTTTTCTCTTCTTCATCATTGATAATGAAAGGTCTGATAACCGCGTGAGGACAAACATACGCACACTGATTACACTGTATACAGTTCGAGCTTACCCATTCAGGTACGTTTACCGCAATACCGCGCTTTTCGAACTCTGTTGTTCCGGCCGGGAACGTGCCGTCTTCTTTTCCTAAGAATGCGCTTACCGGAAGATCATCGCCTTTCTGAGCGTTCATCACATCGCATACGTTCTTAATGAAATCAGGACGACCCGCTTCTCGTGCAACTTTAAAACCCTTACTGTCTATGTTTTTCCACTCTGCGGGAACTTCAACTTTTACAATTTTTTCTCCGCCTCTGTCAACAGCGGCGTAATTCATTTTTACTACTTCCTCGCCTTTTTTGCCGTAACTCTTCACAATGAATTTCTTCATCTGATCAACTGCTGTATCGTAAGGAATAACTTCAGATATTTTGAAGAATGCCGACTGCATGATCGTATTGGTTCTGTTACCGAGCCCTATTTCTTCAGCAGTTTCGGTGGCGTTAATTATGTAGAAATTTATCTCGTTCTCGGCCAGATATTTCTTTACACTGTCAGGCAGTCTTTTTTTCGTTTCTTCTACATCCCAGATTGAGTTAAAAAGGAACGATCCGCCTTTTTTGAGCCCTTTGA
This sequence comes from Candidatus Delongbacteria bacterium, assembly GCA_003252515.1. Lineage (GTDB taxonomy): Bacteria > UBA4055 > UBA4055 > UBA4055 > UBA4055 > UBA4055. The sequence goes on from QKDR01000054.1 coordinate 10,992, forward strand.
GCACGTCGTACTGCTCAATATAAGCAGGAACGTGACACGCAACGAAATCCGGAACATTTACAAGATACGGACTCCTGATGGGGTTGTCACCGAATCTCAGATGAGACGCTGTAAACCCGCCTGATTTTTTTGAGTCATACGCGAAATACGCCTGGCAATATTTATCTGTATTATCTCCGATGATCTTGATGGAGTTTTTATTCGCTCCTACAGTCCCGTCAGATCCCAATCCGTAGAATTTAGCTGCGAACAGACCTTTTCTGCTGACTTTAACATGGCCAGACAAAGGAAGTGATTTAAAACTTACATCATCGATAATACCTATCGTAAATCCGTTCTTGGGTTCATTCGTTTCAAGATTAGTAAACACAGCTGCTATCTGATCCGGTGTAGTATCTTTTGATGACAGGCCGTATCTTCCGCCTACTATCAGAGGCTGTACTTTTTCGTCATAGAAAACCGCTTTTATATCCAGATAAAGAGGTTCTCCCGTCGCTCCCGGCTCTTTTGTTCTGTCAAGTACCGCTATTTTCTTGACGGACTTAGGAAGAACGTTCATGAAGTATTTTTTTGAGAAAGGTCTGTACAGATGCACAGAGATAAGACCGGTCTTTTTTCCTGATTCATTAAGATAGTCAACTGTTTCTTTTATAGTTTCTGTTACAGAACCCATTGCAATGATGATATCCGAAGCATCTGGAGCACCGTAATAAGTGAAAGGATGGTATTCTCTACCTGTCTTTTCCGATATTTTCTGCATATATTCTTCTACAATATCAGGAACTGAATCATATAAATTGTTTGTTATTTCACGGGTCTGGAAATAAATGTCGGGATTCTGGGCTGTACCTCTTGTTACGGGATGTTCAGGATTTAAAGCATTGTCTCTGAATTTCTGCAGAGCTTCATAATCGACTAATCCGAAAAGGTCGTTATTTTCAAAATACTCGACTTTCTGAACTTCATGAGAAGTTCTGAAACCGTCGAAGAAGTGTACGAACGCTATCTTTGATCTGATCGCTGTAAGATGAGCGACAGCAGCTATGTCCATTATCTCCTGAACGCTTCCGGTAGCAAGAAATGCGAAACCGGTCTGTCTTGCGCTCATCACGTCACTGTGATCCCCGAAAATAGAAAGTGCCTGCGCAGCTAGACTTCTGGCGCTGACGTGAAATACTCCGGGAAGCAGCTCGCCGGCTATTTTGTACATGTTGGGTATCATCAGCAAAAGACCCTGTGAAGCTGTAAAAGTCGTAGTAAGCGCTCCTGCCTGAAGAGATCCGTGTACGGCGCCGGAAGCTCCGGCTTCCGACTGCATTTCAGCGACTTTAACAGTTTCTCCGAAAATATTCTTTCTGCCGTTCGCCGACCATTCGTCTACAAATTCGGCCATATTTGATGAAGGTGTAATAGGATAGATCGCCGCGACTTCGCTGAACATATAAGCCACATGTGCAGCTGCGGTATTACCATCGCATGTCATGAATTTTTTGTTTCCCATTCTTTGCTCCTTTTATGCAAGATTATTATTCCTGAAACCGCTTTAATAAAAAGCACAGAAAAAATATAGTTTTTATAGTTTTTTTGCAAGTAATTTTTTGGTTGGAAACAGCTGAATTATCTGGTTTTAATCAGCATGTTCTGATCGTTTCCGATGTATCTTGGCTGCCCGGTCGATAATATGACTCCGAGCCAGAAATCACCTTCCACGTCAATCTTCTTTCTCTTACCTGTCACCGAAATTAAAGGTACATGAGTGAATTTCGCGTTCCAGTACCCGATCAGCATTGAAGTTTTTCCGGTCATACCGGCATGAACCGCGTTCTGAGCAAGATTTGAACAGAACATAGAATCGAGAGGTATTGGAGGAAGGGATCTTATCATATAGCTGGGATCAATGTATTTAACCGAATATTCAAAACATGACTTCTCGAAATTCTCCTTGATCTTTTCCTTTATGAAAAGACCTATATCACTGTGCAGGATATTTCCGGAACTATCCTTTTCTTTTCTGACATTTTCGAACAAATTCTGACCTGCTCCTTCTGCAACAACAATTACCGCATGATGTTTTTCTTCAAGTCTTTTTCTTAGAAGATTCAGGAGTCCTCTTTCACCTTCGAATTCAAATGGAATTTCAGGTACCAGTACGAAATTTGCGTCACCGGATGCTATAGAAGCGGCAGCGGCAATATAACCGGAATCCCTTCCCATCAGCTTTACAATTCCGATACCGTTATAGGCACCTTTAGCTTCAGTATGCGCTGAATTGACAGCTTCAACCGCTGAAGAAAAGGCCGTCTGATATCCGAATGTATGCTCGACAAAAACTATATCGTTGTCTATCGTTTTGGGTATTCCTACTACAGATATATCAAGGCATCTCTTTTCTATTTCATTCGCTATATCTAGCGCTCCTTTCATCGTGCCGTCACCGCCTATCGCGAAAAGGATCGATATACTGAGCTCCTCAAGGTAATCGACTATCTTTCCAGTATCCTGCTGCCCCCGGGATGATCCGAGGATAGTGCCTCCAGTAAGATGAATTCCTTCAACGGATTCAGGATCAAGTATAACAGGTGTTATCCCGTTCTCTTTCACCATACCTTTATATCCGTATCTGAATCCGTATACTTTTCCTGATTTATACCAGTAGTGCAGCTCGTTGACCAGTGATCTTATTACATTGTTGATACCCGGACACAAACCGCCGCAGGTTACAATTCCACATGTCAGACCTGAAGGATCGAAATGCAGATATTCCCTGGGACCGGCCAGCTCGAAAGAAGGTATGTTATCAAAATCACTAATATATTTCTTAATAAAATCAGCAGAAGGATCAAATACAACTCTCTCATCTTCTTTAACGAAATCGGCCACAAAATCGTCATCTCTGTAGGATAACGGGATCGGTGATCTGAACTTGCGGTCACCGAGATCCTTAACTGTAGTATTATCGAAAATTCCCTGTATCATGTATCCCTCCGATGAATAAAACGTATTATATAATACACGAAAATTATTATGATTACAAGTTCAATAACATTAAAATTAAAATTTAAAAAAATATCAGGGTAGCTCATCATTTGACCTACCCCCCTGTTTAAATTTATGTGGTTGACTATAAAACGACTCTTTGATATATTTAGTATGTCTTTTTATAGTTCATTAAATAATAATTAATATAGGAGCGAAAAATGAAAGGATCAGTAGCAATACTGTGCGGAGGAGGACCGGCTCCGGGGATCAATACGGTTGTCGGAACTATCGCCAAGAGATTTCTTTCTGACGGGTATAAGGTTCTGGGCCTGAATTATGGCTACAAAACTTTGTTCACCGAAAAACCTGACTTTATCGAACTGGGTTTCGATCTTGCAGACAGGATATTCAGGCAGGGAGGATCTTACCTCAGAATGAGCAGGCACAAACCGAAAGACGAGGAATTTTCAAAGGATTTCTTTGAAAAGCAGAATGTTAAACTCCTTGTCACCATCGGCGGTGATGATACAGCTTCATCTGCGAACAGGCTGACAAAATACCTGCAGGAACATAATATTAAGATCCAGAACATTCATGTTCCCAAAACGATCGACAATGACCTTCCTCTTCCGGAGAATCTCCCGACTTTCGGTTATCAGTCCGCTAAGAACGAAGGTGTGAAGATAGCCTCTACGGTATACGAAGACGGCAGAACTAGCGGTAACTGGTTCGTGGTCTGCAGTATGGGCAGAGAAGCCGGACATCTCGCTTTCGGTATCGGTGCCAGTGCGCATTATCCGATGATCATCGTACCTGAAATGTTCAAAAATGTCGAGGTAACATTCGACAGGATAATCAAAATGATGGTTTCCTCTATCGTTAAGAGGATATTGCTCGGAATTGACTACGGCGGGATAATTGTCAGCGAAGGCGTTTTCCACTTCATGTCCGACGGCGAGATGATAAATTCGGGAATAAACTTTTCGTATGACGAACACGGCCATCCTGAGCTCGGTAAAGTAAGCAAAGCCCATATTTTCAACACTCTCCTTCAGATAGAGCTTAACAAACTGAGAATAAAAGTTAAAAGCCGCCCTGTAGAGATCGGGTATGAGATTCGGTGTATTGACCCTGTGGCATTCGACCTGAGATACTGTTCAGCCCTGGGTAATGGGGTAAAAGAACTTTTCGACAGGGGAGAAAGCGGCTGTATCGTCGTATCAATGCCTGACGGAAGCGTTAAGCCATTATATCTCAAAGATATAGCGGATGAAAAAGGAAAAATAAAACCCAGGCTTCTTGATATTGAAAATGAATCTTACAGACTTGTTTTCAACAGTATGGATTCAATAAAGGAAAGTGACTACGACGACGCAAAGAAATATCTGTCGGAGCCGGAGAAATACGATCTAAAATACATCCTCGGGATGTAAGGAGAAACAAATGAGTGACAACAATGATAAAATAAAAATGCTTGATCTTTCAATATCTCAGATAGAGAAATCATACGGAAAAGGCACTATAATGAAACTGGGCGAAGAAAAGCCCGTACTTAAACTTGAAGCCATCTCAACCGGCTCTATAGGACTGGATATCGCAACAGGGATAGGAGGATTTCCTAGAGGAAGGATCATCGAGATATTCGGACCTGAAAGTTCCGGCAAGACTACAATGGCGCTTCACGCAATAGCCGAGGCTCAGAAAGTCGGCGGTATAGCGGCATTCATCGATGCCGAGCACGCTCTCGACACAGGCTACGCACAGAAAATAGGGGTGGACGTGAAAAACCTTCTCGTATCACAGCCCGATTACGGTGAACAGGCTATGGACATTACAGAAACACTTGTACGCTCGAATGCCGTAGACGTAATCGTTGTTGACTCCGTAGCCGCTCTTACCCCTAAAGCTGAGATCGAGGGAGAGATGGGTGATTCGCATATGGGACTTCAGGCAAGACTTATGTCCCAGGCACTTCGGAAACTGACTTCTTCGATCTCAAAGTCCAAATGCATCGTGATCTTCATAAATCAGATCAGAATGAAGATCGGCGTCATGTTCGGAAATCCCGAGACTACAACAGGCGGGAATGCGCTTAAATTTTATTCTTCTATCAGGCTCGACGTCCGCAAGATATCCAGTTTGAAGGATAAAGAAGACTTTACCGGAAGCCGCACCAGAGTGAAAGTTGTAAAGAACAAGGTCGCTCCGCCGTTTAAAACAGCCGAATTCGATATGATATACGGTACCGGCGTAAGCAGAACAGGAGAAGTGATCGATCTTGCTGTTGAAAAAGATATTATTAAAAAATCCGGATCATGGTTCTCATACGGCGACGACAGGATAGGTCAGGGAAAGGAAAAAGTCAGCCTTTATCTTGAAGAAAATCCGGCTTTACTGACTGAGATCGAGAAAAAAGTCAAAGAAATTTACGGAATATAACAGATTAAAATTAATATAGAGGAACATCGTGGAAGAACTTGGAAAACTAATCAGCACCAGAATAGATAAGATCAGCGCTATAAAGGAAATGGGCATCAACCCGTTCCCCTATAATTATGAAGTGACGGATTTCACGCAGGATATAATTGACAATTTCGATGATTACAATAAAAATAATGAAGAGTTCAAATCTGTTTCCGTAGCGGGAAGAATAATGTCGGTCCGTCTTATGGGAAAAGCCGCTTTTTGCACTATAAACGATAAAAAAGGTCATATCCAGCTTTATGTCGCTTTAAAAAATATCGGCGAAAAGGATTACGAACTGTTCAAGATCCTTGATATCGGTGATATAATAGGTGTAAAAGGCATTGTCAAAAAAACTCAGGTCGGCGAGATCACCGTATATATTGATTCTCTGACACTGCTGACGAAAAACATTAGACCTCTCCCGATTGTAAAAGAAAAGGACGGGGAAGTGTTCGATGCCTTCGCTGATAAAGAACTCAGGTACAGGAACAGGCATATCGATCTTATTGTAACGCACGGCGTGAAAGAAACTTTCCAAAATAGAGTAAAAATAATCAAGAATGTTAAAGCGATTCTGGACTCTAAAGATTTTCTTGAGGTCGAGACCCCGGTTCTTCTTCCTATTTACGGAGGTGCGAGCGCGAGCCCATTCACTACCCATCACAAAACTCTTGATATGATGCTCTATCTGAGAATCTCGCTGGAACCTTATCTTAAAAGGCTCATAGTGGGAGGTATCGACAGGGTATACGAGATCGGTAAATGTTTCAGGAACGAGGGAATGGACAGAACGCATAATCCCGAATTCACGATGCTGGAGCTTTATCAGGCTTATGCGGATTATAATGACATGATGAATCTTACCGAAGAACTTTTCGAGAAATCATGTAAAATGCTTTACGGAAAGACCGAGATCAACTTCGACGGTAAAAAGATCGACCTGAAAAGACCCTGGAAAAGGCTGAAGATGAACGACGCCATAAAAGAATACGCGAAAATGGATGTAGATTCAATGACTGATGAAGAAATGAAAGCAGCGATCAGGCATAAAGGCGGAGAAATCAAAGGAGCTTTCATAAGAGGTCTTGCAATCAACGAGATTTTTGAACTTTATGTCGAGGAGCACCTTATTCAGCCTGTATTTATTACACATCAGCCTCTTGAAACAACTCCGCTCTGTAAAGTGGATTACGAGGACGAACGATACTTGCAGAGATTCGAACTCTTTATAAATGCAAATGAATTCGCCAACGCATACAGCGAATCGAACGATCCGGTTTTCCAGAGAAAAACTCTTTACGAGCAGTCGCTGAGAAGGGATGTTGATGAGGAAGCCGCCCCTATGGACGAGAATTTCGTACAGGCAATAGAAACAGGTATGCCGCCTACAGGCGGACTTGGGATCGGTATTGACAGAATGGTTATGCTGCTGACGGGAGAAAGGTCTATTAGAGATGTGCTCTTATTTCCCACGATGAAGCCTGAAAAATAATACTTTATTATATTGACAATTTTATACAAAGTCATTATTTTTCAAATGTATAATTGACGGCCTGAAAGGGGAGCCCGCCGTCATGAATTTAATAAATATCAAAAGTGAGATTCAAAGTGATCAATATTGCTGTTATAGATGATGATATTCTTGCGTTGAGACTTTTCAGAGATCAGCTTGACCACATGGGTTATTCCTGCAAAATTTTCAACAATCAGGAATCCGCCCTGAATGAGATCAACAAATTCGATGTAGTTCTGCTCGACTATCATCTTGGACGAACCAACGGTAAAGACCTCCTCAAAAAAATAAAGACACAACATCCCGCTGTTATAGCTATAATGATATCCGGCTATATGATCCAGAACGTAGTGAACCGCGACCTGAAAGATCTGTTATACGCTTTTTATACTAAACCTGTTAACTTTGATAAACTGAAACTTGATCTTGACGCAATCTCAGCTTCTCTTAAAGACATTCATTCTGAGAATATATCTGAACAGCCAAATGAAAATGAAACCGATGTTTTACCTGTAAAAAGAAAACGGGGACGACCGCGCAAAGAACAGTAATAAAAAAGGGCAGACCGCCCTTTTTTTATTCGAAGATAGATCTTACAAATATTTCAGGATCGAATACTTCCAGATCCTCCTTTTTTTCCCCTATACCAATAAATCTTACAGGAATATCCATTTCCTGATTTATCGCGATAGTAACACCGCCTTTAGCAGTACCGTCGAGTTTTGTCAGAACAAGACCCGTCACGCCGGATGATCTGCTGAACTGCTTAGCCTGGCTTAAAGCATTCTGGCCGGTCGTTGCGTCGAGAACAAGCAGAACCTCGTGCGGAGCTTCAGGATTCAGTTTCTTTAATACCCTGGTGATCTTCTCCAGTTCATTCATCAGGTTGACCTTATTGTGAAGTCTGCCGGCTGTATCTATAAGTATAATATCAGCTCCTCTTGCCTCACCGGCTTTGTATGAATCATACGCAACAGCCGCCGGGTCCGAATTCATCTGATTCTTAATGAAATCCGCTCCTGTCCGCTTAGCCCACTCCTCAAGCTGCTCTATCGCGGCCGCCCTGAAAGTATCCGCCGCGCCGATAAGCACCCGCTTACCCATATTGATATAATAATGCGCAAGCTTTCCAATTGTAGTTGTCTTTCCATTGCCGTTTACTCCCACAACGAGAATTACATGCGGTTTCGCGGTTATTTCAACGGAACCTGTATCCTTTTCCAGCATTGATACAATAACATTTTTTATAAGCTCTTTAATATTATCAATACTCTCATTTCTGGATACTCTGGCCCTGACCTCATTTAATATCTTTTCAGTTGTTTTAACGCCGATATCCGAAGTATACAGAGCTTCTTCAAGTTCTTCAAGTGTATCGTCATCAAGTTTCTTCGATATGAAAATCGAATTCAGCTTACCTGTTATATTACTTTTAGTTTTGTGAAGAGAACCCGATAGTTTTTCAAGAAGAGAAAGTTTGTTTGTTTTATTTTCTGTTATAATTGATTCAGTAGCTGAAATCGGTCGTTCAAATGTTTGATAATCATTTTTCAAATCAACTTGTTCATATTCAACATTTGACTCCGGAATTTTATCTGATAAAACTCCTTCCGGTTCAATTTTATCAATCTCAATACCTGCTATGTCTAGATTTGATTCTTCCAGATAATCCTTTATACGCTTGCGCTTAAACAACGCCATACCGTTTCCTTTGGTTTAATAAGCAGGAAATATAACTAAAATAATACTTATTATCAATATGCGAACTTCAGCTTTAAATTGTTGTTGAATAATTTGAAATAAATTTATAAATTTAAAATAAATTTGGAGGTTTTTATGAAAAAAATACTATTTTTGGTTATACTCATTACACTGATACTTTCCTGCAATAACAATTCGATGGCATCGGAAAAGAATCAAATTGTAGCATCATGGCGTGGCGGTCAAATTACTCTTGGAGAATTTGAGGATTATGCTCTTAAGAATTTCTTTAATTCAGATCTTACTGAAGCAACAGAAAGCTCAATGGCGAAAAAGAGAGAAGTACTTGATAATCTAATCAACATAAAATTGATATGGACACTTTATGACAGTCTTAAACTTGATACGGTAAAAGTTCTTAAAGACGCATATGAAAATAGATTATATATAACAGCGTACAACTATACTCTTTTCGTTGACAGCGTTCAGAATAAAGTTGTCACTAAAGAAAGAATAAATGATTTCTATGACCTTCTAAAGAATAAATACAATATTAGTCATATATTACTAAACAACAAGGTAGAAGCCGATTCAATATATAAAATCATCAATAAAGACCAGAATAATTTCTATAAATATGCTAAAAGATATTCAATCGATGCTACAAACAAAGAATATGGAGGAAACTTAGGCTGGGATGTTATAACTAATTTTGTCCCCGAATTCTCTGAACAGATATTAAAGATAAAAAAGGGTAAGATAACAAAACCTTTTAAAACAAAATTCGGATGGCATATAGCGAAACTGAATGATATTCAACAGAATTCAGAACTAGGCAGTCTTGCAAAAGAAATGGATAATATTAAATATAACATATTATTGAAACATAAAGAAGAATTTGATAGTATTAATAGAAATTGGGAGAATTATCTTCTCAAAAGATATAATGTTTTTGTTGACAGCCAAAAATCCGATGAATTTGTAAAACATTCCAGATCACTATTTAAAAAAAATATAAATGATGCCTATGACGTTACAAAATACAAAGCTGATATTGTCTTATCGGCTTTTGACGGTGATACCGTATATGTAAAAAACGCTTTGAATTATATAAACAAATTTGTTAATGCTGCGATAAGTATGAATAAAGACATTCCAAAAATTACTTCAGATGATATTCACAGAATAATTTTTTATGAACATATTTTTAAAATAAGACCTTTAATTTCTGATGAACTCGGTTATACTAAAAGATCAGATGTAATTGAAAGAACAAAAAAAGAAATAATATCGGATATAAAGGCATATCTCACGAGTAGTTTTAACGAATCACTAAAAAAGGAAGAAAAACTGCTCGAATCATACCGAAATTTTTATAATCTGAAAATAAATTATCTTGTATTTGAAAGATCATTTTATCATCCTACTGA
>QKDR01000149.1 GCA_003252515.1 Candidatus Delongbacteria bacterium
CGAGAACATAAAGATACTCAGAGAAGAATATAAGAAATGGAACGCTCCGATAGTGACACTGATATCTGTCCAGACAAAAGATCCTTACAAAGTACTGATCAGCACTTTGTTATCATTACGCACAAAGGACGATGTTACGGCAAAAGCGTCATACAGGCTGTTCGAAAAAGCTGACACGCCCGGGAAAATGATAAAGCTTACAGAAAATGAGATCGAGAAACTGATATTCCCGGTCGGATTTTATAAGAACAAAGCAAAAACAATAATAGAGGCCTCTGCGGTTCTGCTGGAAAAATACAGCGGAAAAGTGCCCGACAGTCTTGACGAACTGCTGGCTTTTAAAGGCGTAGGCAGAAAGACAGCGAATCTCGTTCTTTCGCTCGGTTACGGACAGGATACCATATGTGTTGATACTCATGTTCACAGAATTTCTAATCGGTGGGGTGTCGTGAACACAAAAGATCCTGAAGAGACGGAATTCGCTCTTATGGAGAAGATCCCGAAAAAATACTGGAGCGAGATAAACGATCTCATGGTCGCGTTCGGTCAGACTATATGCAGGCCGGTCGGACCGAAATGCGGAGAATGTTACGTAAAAGAGTGTCCGGTCAGGAAAAAGTAATTTATTGACTATTCGGGCATTTGATATTATTTTACGGGCTTGAATTTGACTAATTAAAATAAAGGAGCGTCAAATGGCAAAAGAAAATAAAAGCGAACTTGAACTGCTGGGCGAAAAGCTTCTATTCAAAAAGAAGAACGGATGGGAAGGTATCCCGAAGAAGGAATTCGATGAGATAATGGCTTTGTCCGAAGGCTACAAAAACTTTCTCGACTCTAGCAAGACCGAAAGAGAAGCGATGGTCACGGCAGAATATATTTCGAAAAAATTCGGTTTCGTTAACATCAAAAAAGCGAAAAAAACCGACAGGAAGCTGTTCCTGAGCTATGACGGCGTATGCGGGGCACTTGCTGTTATAAAAGACCCGAAGACGATTAAAGACGGACTGCTTATCAACGGTGCTCACATCGACGTTCCGAGGATAGACCTCAAGCAGTTCCCTCTGTACGAATCCGAAGACATGGCATACATGAAAACCCATTACTACGGCGGGATCAAAAAATACCAGTGGGTAACAAGGCCTCTTGCACTCCATGGAGTTATAGTGACAGAAAGCGGTAAAAGCATCAATGTCGCGATCGGAGAAAAGGACGAGGATTTCGTATTCACTATCAACGATATTCTTCCGCATCTTGCACAGGACCAGTACAAAAAGACACCGGCTACAGTAGTGGAAGGCGAGCAGCTGAATATTCTGGTAGGATCGATACCTTACAAATTCAAGACAGGAAAAGACGCGATCAAGCTGGCTATTCTGGACTACCTGAACAGGGAGTACGGTATCAGGGAAGAGGACTTCGTTTCCGCGGAACTTCAGCTCGTTCCGGCAGGAAAAGCAAGGGATATCGGATTCGACAGAAGCTTTGTCGGAGCTCACGGTCAGGACGACAGGATCTGCGCATATCTGGGAATGAAAGCGATACTTGACATAAAAGAGTCTGAGATAAAGAAAAATGTGATGATGGTATTCTTCGACAAGGAAGAGATCGGATCAGCAGGTAACGCGGGTGCGGACTCGAACATCGTGGAAAGAATGGTCAACGATATAATCCAGCTTTACGGACTTGGAGATTATAATACGCTCATTAAAGCTCTTGAGAACTCTAAGCTGCTGTCTTCGGACGTTAATGCCGGCATCGATCCTGAATGGAAAGGCGTGTTCGAACCGATGAACGCCGCCAAGATGGGTTACGGCGTCTGCCTGACAAAATTCACGGGTTCGGGCGGAAAAGGCGGCTCGAACGAGGCGCACGCCGAGTTCGTCGCGGAGATCAGGAAAGCGTTCAACAGGGACAAAGTTCTGTGGCAGACCACCGAGCTCGGCAAGGTGGACCAGGGCGGCGGCGGAACGATAGCGAAGTATCTCGCCAAATACGGAATGGACGTGGTCGACTGCGGGACAGCTCTCCTGTCGATGCACGCGCCTTTCGAAGTCGCTTCGAAAGCGGATATTTATCACACTTACAAAGCTTACAAAGCTTTCTATAAATACCTGTAAAATTTCACCGACAGGAGGAAAGGGCGTTCTGAAACGCCCTTTTTTATGCTTATGAACAAAGAGAATGTGCGCATAATTCTGTCCCGCATCTGGTCTCCCGGAAATGTAGGCTCCATACTCCGCGCCATGAAGAACTTCGGGTTCACCGATCTCGTTTCGGTCAACCAGATGAATCACTCGGAAGAGGAGATACTGACAATGTGCGCGGGGGCCAAGGACCATTTCCGTCATCTACGTTACGGTGAGGATCTCAAAAAAGAGGTATCCGACCTTTCGGCCGTTTACGCTTTTACTGCAAGAAAGCGCCGTTTCTACAAGGTCGTTACGCCTGAAGAGATGGCTGAAGAGATCGCGGCTCTACCTGATTCGGCTAAAATAGGGCTCATGTTCGGTAATGAGACCAACGGTCTTCAGAACGAGGAGACCGATCTGTGTGATAAACTTGTAATGATACCTACGGAAAAAGAATATTCTTCGCTCAATATTGCCAGCGCTGTTATGATAGCTTTATACGAGATATCGAAAATAAAATACAGAAATTCTGCTCACGAAGGTTCTGATGCCGAGATGATCGAGATATCGGAAAAGGAAAAGATGTTCGAAACTCTCGACAGAGTAATTCAGAACAAAATAATGATCACTTCGGACAACAAAGATCAGATACGGGAGAATATAAGGCATATTTTCCGCAGGCTGAAACTAAACAGGAAAGAGGCCGGGTTCATCAGAAGCATTTTCGAGATAATAGACCGTAAAATAAAATCTTAAAATTTCTTGACATTTACTAACACCGGGATTATATTTGCATACCTGTTTTTACAGGTACCGGGGGTATAGCTCAGTCGGTTAGAGCAGCAGACTCATAATCTGTTGGTCCGGGGTTCAAGTCCCTGTACCCCCACCGGAATTTATAAAGTTGGCGCAACGCGCCAATTTTTATAATTTGGAGAAAACAAAATGAAAGTGGCGGAAGTATTAAATATCCTGAGCAAAGGTATCGTCCCTTCAGTTAAATGGAAGAACGATCCTTCAGGTCTGCTCGTCGGTGACATGGATGACGAAGTAAAAGGTATAATTACCGCTCTTAATCCGACACTTGAAGTTGCAAAAGAGGCAAAAAAGAAAGGATGCAGCCTGATCGTTTCACACCATCCTCTATTCAAGAAACCTGTTAACAACCTTGTTAAAGGGGATTATTACTCTGACATTATCAGGTTCCTGATCAGTAATGACATATCGCTGATCTCGTTCCATACAAGCTATGATCTTGCTAAAGGCGGAGTCAGTTATCTGCTCGCTGAAGCTCTCGGGCTTGTGAATATCCGCCCTATGATCGGAATAAATGAGATCGCCGATGTTGAGGTGAACGAACTTTACAAGATCGTCATTTATACACCTGAGGAAGCAGTTACCAGGATCATGAAAGCTGTAGATTCGGCCGGGGGAGCATCTGTCGGAAACTACGACCACTGTTATTTCTCATCGAACGGGGAAGGATGTTTCAGACCCGGGGAAGGAACTGACCCGTACATAGGGAAAAAGGGGAGAATCGAAAAAGTTGCTGAAGTCAGGATCGAAACGGTTGCCACAGCCTGGAATAAGGATAAGGTCGTCAGTTCTGTCAGGTCTGTTCATCCGTATGAAGAGCCGGTCATTGACGTTTATCCCATCGAAAATAATTCCGGAAATTTCGGTCTTGGAGCAGTAGGCGAACTTAAAAAGAAAGTTACGATCAGAGAGCTTTGTAAATTGATTTCAGAGCGGCTCAGAACAAATACGTTAAGAATAGCGGTGAAAGATAATAACGCGAAAATATCAAGTCTGGCGGTTTGCGGAGGCAGCGGTTCGTCATCATGGAAATGTGCATTGAGATCAGGAGCGGATGCATTTCTTACATCGGAATTCAGCCATCATTTATATCAGGAAGCATCAAAATATATAAATATCATTGACGCAACACATCACACAACGGAACAATTCGTTAAAAATGGACTTAAAGTCTATTTGGGATCTCATTTAGAAGAGAAATGCAGAATTTATGAGTCCGCTAAGGATGTTGATGTTGTAAAAAGTTTAACGGATTTAAATTAGACCGGAGATAAAAATGCAGGAGAAAATGCAGGAGAAAATGCAGGAGAAAATTAAAAAACTTGCCACGCTGCAGAGCACAGACAGCAAACTGAACGCGATCGAGAAATCGAAAGGTAATCTCCCTTATCTTGTCAACGAGCTGGAGAATGAGATAAATATCATCAATTCCGAGATCGCAGAATTCGAATCTGTGAAAGAAACTCTTGAGAATGAGATAAAAGAATCAAAAGCTCTCGTCGAGTCGTCAAGAATTTTGCTTGAGAAGTATAAACATCAGAGAAATATGGTCACCAACAATAAGGAGTATGAGGCCCTCATAAAGGAAATAGATTTCAGGGAAATCACGGTTATCGAAGAAGAGGAGAAATCAAAAGACCTCAGTGAAAAACTTATTGTAAATAATGAGGAGCTTGATTCAAGAAGAAAAGCTGTTGCAGAGAAAAACTCCATGCTCGAGGAGAAAAGATCGCAGTTGGATCAAAAGCTGGAAGAAACACAGGAAGAAGAAAAACAGCTCAAAGAAAAAAGAATTATTTTAGTTGCGAAAATCGACAAACATTTATATAATCTATACCGGAGAATATATGACTCCAAAGAGCAGGTTGCGGTTGTGCCTGCCAACGAAGGCCACTGCGGCGGATGTTTCACGATATTGCCGTCTCAGAAGCTTTCAGAACTTAAAAGAGCTGACAGCATCGTACAGTGTGATGCTTGCAGCAGAATATTGTTCTATGAAATAAAAGACGCTGAGTAAAACAAGTCGGTTGAATGGTCGCGTTCCGGGTTCATACCGGAATGAGGAAAGTCCGAACGCCGCAGAGCGGGATGCCTGCTAACAGCAGGGAGCAGTGATGCTACGGAAAGTGCAACAGAAAGCAAACCGCTCCGGGCCTGTCCCGGAGTAAGGGTGAAAAGGTGCGGTAAGAGCGCACCGCGGACGTCAGTAATGAAGTCCGGCAAGGCAAACCCCATCCGGCGCAAGACCAAATAGATCTTCCGTTTCGGGCTGCTCGTCCGAGTGCGAAAGTACCGGAAGAAGGGTAGGTTGCGACAGATAAATGACCATTTTAACAGGATTCGGCTTACAGACCGGCTTGTTGGATTTTACTGTTAATAAACAGAAAAAGGGATAATGAAGAGAACTGCGTTTTTAATAATAATATCAATGATGGCATTACTGATCGGAAAAGCACCTTTTAACACGATATATATTGAGATCGAGAAAATAAGGTATGAAGGCGATTCAGAGCTTATTAAGAATGCGGAAAACAATTCAGATCTTCTGAGGCAGTATAAATCCACACAGAAAATTTGGGTTAATATTCCTGAGAATTCCTACCTGATGATCGAGGAGCCTGAAAAAGGCAACGATCTGATAGAGAAATACGGAAAACTGAAATACAAGGAAAGGCATTATACTCTTGACTATGGTCTCGGATTCGCATGGGACGGTACAGACGTACCTTCAGAGAGAATTTTTGACAACTACACAAGTGATGAGCCTAATTACAAATTCTATAACGCAAAGCTTGCAAAGAAAGTAAAATTCACGATGCCTGACGGCAGTAAGCAAAAAGCTCATATTTATGCTTACATGTATCTTGATCCGGTCGATGAAGAACAGACTAACGCATATGTTGATGAAATAAACAAAAGTGATATGCCGCAGGAAGATAAGGATCTGGAGATCAAAGCCGCGCAGGAAGCTCTTGATAAGAAAGCAATGAAATACCTTGAATGGATCTGGGTTGACGATGAGGGTAATGAGCTGCAGGTATTCCTGAGAAAACATGAAACGACGCAGAATACTAAAACAATTTATGAAGTATTAAAGCTTAACGTAGATAAAGATTTTGAGAATGATATATTTGAAAAAACTCTTTCCGAGTTTAAAGTAAAAATGATCAAAGGTTGACAATTTGGACATGAATTTATTTAATTTTAATATAAAAACAGGCGAGAAGTGGAAAAAAAATGGGAATATCCGAATGAGTTAGATTCCCGCATAATTGACGAACTTAAGATCCAGACCGGATTACCGGAAACGGTTATCAGGCTTTTAGCGGCAAGAGGTACGGCCGCTAAAAAAGAAATAGAGCTTTTCCTTTATCCTGAAAAAGCGGAATATCATGATCCGTTCATGCTGAAGGATATGGATAAAGCTGTTGACAGGATCACAGAAGCTCTGGTCAATCGCGAGAAGATTGAAATTTGGGGAGATTACGATGTTGACGGGATCACTTCAGTCGCTATGTTGTATCTGTTTTTCCTCAAATGGCTCGGTTTAAAAGCAGAATATGTAATACCCAATAGAGAGACCGAAGGATACGGATTAAGCAGGAACGGCGTTAAAGAAGCGGCAGATAACGGTATTTCTTTAATAATAACTGTCGATTGCGGGATCACTTCAGTCAATGAAGTCGAGTATGCAAAAACTTTGGGTGTGGATGTAATAATAACTGATCATCACGAACCGGATAAAGAATTACCTGAAGCTTATGCGATAATAGATCCGAAAAGAACTGATTGTACTTATCCATTTAAGCATCTTGCAGGCGTAGGTGTGGCGTTCAAACTTATTCAGGGTATCCTCTTAAAGAACGAAATGCCTTTAAAGATAATATCAGAATTCCTTGATATAGCTACCATCGGTACAGCTGCGGATATTGTGCCATTAATGGGTGAAAACCGCAAGATCGTTTCAGACGGGCTTAAATACCTTGAGAATTGTAAGAATATAGGTATCTCATCACTATTAAAGAAGCTGAATCTGTTTCAGAAAAAAATCAAAGTAAGCAACATCTTATTCGGTTTAGCTCCGAGATTGAATGCCGTAGGCAGAATGGGAGACGCCAACAGAGCTGTGAGGCTGTTATTAAGCAATGATCCTTTTGAAGCCTCAACGATCGTAGAGGAACTTGAAACAGAGAATAAGCGCAGAAGGGAATTTGACACTGAAACACTTGCAGAGGCTATAAGAATAATAGAGCAGGATGACCATTTTGATCCGCTGACAGATAAAAGTATCGTGGTTGCGAACAGTAACTGGCATGTCGGTGTGATCGGGATCGTTGCTTCAAGGCTCGTGGAGAAATATTACAGACCGAGTGTAGTTATTTCTATCAATAACGGGGTGGGAAAGGGTTCCTGCAGGTCTATTCCCGGTGTGAATATCTATGATGTCCTTACAGAATGTTATAAACTGAACCTGCTTGAGCAGGAGAATTTCGGCGGTCACGACTATGCTGCGGGTTTTGAAATAGACAGCAGAAATATACCTGCTTTCAAATCTAAATTTAACGAAATAATAAGAACTACTATCCCGGATAAGGATTTTAATCAGCTGCTGAAAATTGATCTTAAAATTGATTTTCAGGATATTGATGATAACATAATTGAAATATTAAAGATGTTCGAACCTTTCGGTCCCGCTAATGAGCAGCCGGTTTTTGCAACTGAAAATGTAGAGGTGCATGGGGATGTAAGGATAGTAGGAAATAAGACTAATACTTTCAGTCATAAACTTAAAACAAAAGAAAATCACCTGAAATTGAAGATAAGGCAGGGGAATTTTGTTTATGACGCGATAGGTTTCAATCTTGCCCATAAATACGATATGGTGAATGATCTGAGGTACGGTTTGAAAATAGCATATTATATTGAAGAGAACATCTGGAACAGTAATTCATATATTCAGTTAAAACTTCAGGATATTACGGCTTAGAATGGACTTGACCGTTATCAGAGACGGCTTTTTTTATGTAAAATACAATTCTTTATCAGGAAAAAGGCTGAGACTCCCTGTAAATATTTATCTTATTCGTGATCAGGGAAAGAATATACTCGTAGACACAGGTCCGGGCAGTTCGGGTTTATATGACAGAGGTAAATATGACGTAATACAGCCGCGAAATCTGATCAGATCTCTCAATGAACAGGAATTGAATACGGATGATATTGATGTGGTAATAAATACACATCTGCACTTTGATCATTCTGACGGGAATTTCAGTGAAGACGGTAATATGTTATTCAAAAAGGCGTTGCATATAATCAGCAAAATTGAGTGGGATGGTCTTACCAGTTCAGAAAACAATATCAGGAAAGAAAGATTTTTAAAACTTGATTCAGAGAAAAAACTAAAACTGATCTATACTGACTGTCAGATCACAGATAACGTCACGATCATACAGGCACCTGGTCACTCTGAAGGGTTTCAATATGTTTGTGCGACGGGTTCTGACGGGATCAAGCATATAATCGCAGGAGATATAATCCCGACCGTCTGGCACCTTAACAACAGTAACAGCGAAGAAATTGATTTTAATAAAGAACAGCTTGGAGGTGTAAAAAGAAGTATTCTGGACAATGCTGCTGCGGAGAATTCTTTAATCTATTATCAACACTCGTCCTCGATTTTATTTTCCCGAATCAAAATCCATTCAGGTAAGTATTCTGTCGAACGTTAATAATGACGTATAACCGAATAAAGTCAAGTTTTTTTACTTGTTAATATTATATTAAAAATATATATTAAAATAACTTAAAGAACCTGTTGAGGAAATGTAACATGAGTTCCGATATTCCTATTGTTTTCAGGTTAGCGATCACATCTTTCTACGGGAGATCGTTTTCTCTAGTCATGAGGAACGGAAAGCTTCATTACAGCTCTACAAGACCGGAAAACAAACAGACCAGAGATCCTTCGGACGATGATTGGCAGAAATTCTGGAAGAACACGGTAAAATTGAAAATATGGCTGTGGCAAGATCAATATGTCGACAAATCGAGTTCTGACGGATCAAGCTGGAGTTTAAATATTGAAATCGGAAACCTCAGGCTGAAGTCTTATGGGTCAAATAATAAACCTGAAAATTTTAATGAATTTCTTCAGGCTGTCCGGATGCTCGTACCCGGACTTGAGATCATAATGAATTGAAATAATATCACGGAGAATTTATGAGAAACCTTGTACCGGAAAGAATACTGGCTAATTTAAAAAGAAATAAATTTTCAGATACATTTGAATGTTATTCGATGTTCGTAGACATATCAGGATTTACAAAAACTACTGAAGCTCTTATGAAACACGGTCAGGAAGGCGCGGAGGTTCTCTCGGATATATTACGATACCTTTTCGATACAACGGTCAAGGCGGTCTATGAACACGGAGGATATGTTACCAAATACGCAGGAGACGCTTTTACCGCGATATTCGAGATCGCTCACGATCCCGAAGTTGTCGCACGTAATGTCCTTGAGTCAGCCAGGATAACCAATCGTTTCTTTGAAGAGAACAAGGTTTATCGTTCAAAGTTCGGTGATTTCGATTTCGGTGTGAAAGTCGGGTTGGGCAAAGGAGATTGTACATGCGGCATCGCTGGTAGTGAAAAGGAAAAGACATATTTTTTCTCAGGAAGCGCCGTAGATCTCTGTGCCATGGCAGAACATAATGCGGAAAAAGGTGATATCTGGATGTCTGAATCTGCTTATGAATTTCTCAAGAATGTAATCACTGAATATAAAGAATCGGAATTATACGGATCAAAGTTTTATAAGGCTGTCCGGATCGGAGATATTTATCCTCAAAGAAAAGAATATTCTCCTGCGAGTTACGGGAAAGAGCTTACATATGAAATGGCAGGAGAACTGGAGACCGAATTCCCGATAGGTGAATTCAGGGATATTATATCGGTTTTTATTTCATTTCAGGGCGAAGTCAGCTTGAATAAACTTATGAGGAAAGTATACGAATTAAAAGATATCTACGGGTGTTCCCATCCGGTACTGGATTTTGGTGACAAGGGTGGAAATGTACTGCTGTTTTTCGGAGCTCCGATTTCTTATGAGAACAATTCTTTCAGAGCTCTCAGTTTCATTACTCAGCTCAAATCATGGGTGTCGGGCTTTGATATCCGTGCCGGCCTCGCAAAAGGAGTTGTTTATTGCGGTTTCAACGGTTCTGAGCTCAGAAATGAATTCACATGCCTTGGGAATACAGTAAATCAAAGCGCAAGATTTATGATGAAAGCATCCTGGGGTGAGATACTTGTCGATAAAGCACTTGCTTCAAATGAACAGTTTGAATTTACTAACCTGGGATCGCTGCAGTATAAAGGAAGAGAAGGATTGATACCGACATTTGTTCTTGAAAAGAAAGCTGAGATAAAAGATATTTTCTTTAAGGGAAATTTCATCGGAAGACCTAAAGAGCTGAACAGGCTCAGAAAGTATCTTGAACCGCTAATAAAAGGAAAAAATATCGGAACTGTTTATGTTGACGGTGAAGCCGGTATAGGCAAATCAAGGCTGACAAATCAGATAAGACGGGAATTCGAGAAAAAAAATAATGGCAGTTTTAATATTAACTGGTTGTATTTTGTGAGTGATGATATAATAAGAGAACCTTACAACCCGTTAAAGTATTTTTTTAACCGATATTTTGATTTTGATGAGGACGACTTAGACAAAAACACTGAAAAATTCGATACTAAGTTTTATGAGATATTAAAAAATACTAAAGACACCGGATTGAGGGCGGATTTAAAGAAGAAAAGAGATTATCTGGCTTATTTCTTAAAAGTGAGACTAAAAGATCATGCTGTTCTGACTGAAGAGCCAAATGAAAGACAGAATACTATTATTCTTGCCTTGATCAGTTTCTTTAAAACATTTACGCTTGGTTCTTCACTCATATTTGAAATTGATAACGGAAGCACAATTGACGCTGATTCCCTCAAGCTGTTCAAGAGAATTTCTCATGCGATGTCCAGAGCAGCTTTCGGCATGATCCTGAACTGCAGGTTTAAGGACAATGGTGAAGTGTTTGATTTCGGTTTACCAAAGCAAAAAAGGATAAAAATAAACCCTCTTGCTAAATCTGATTTTAAAGATATGGCAAAGGACAGATTAAAACTTAGATCGATACCTAAAGCAACGCTTGCGGTTCTTGAAGACAAAAGCAGAATGAATCCGTTATACCTTGAACAGATGGTGATATATATCAGAGAGAATTCCGTATTAAACAATAAGAACATTATAAAAGAACCTGATTCCCTGCCTTCAGGAATAAATCAGATTATTCTTGCAAGGATCGATAAGCTGACAGGAGAGCTTAAGGACATCCTGAAAACCGCTTCATGCATTGGAAATGAGATCCCGGTAGATCTGATCAGTTATCTTTTCAGGAGCAAATACCCTGATGTAAGACAGTTCCTTACCGATCTGGAAAAAGAGGATATTTTTATTCTTTTCTCCGAAATGAGCCATTTATTTAAATATGCAGTTATCAGAAATGTAGTATACGATATGCAGCTGAAGAAAACTCTGAGAGACATTCACGGGGAGGTCGGAACTGCACTTGAGAATCTTCACGAAAAAAACATAGAACACTATTACTCTATTCTGGCTTATCACTTCGAAAATGCGGAAAACATCAATAAAGCCCTCTATTATCATGAAAAAGCAGGTTATCAGGATAAGGAAAATTATCATAACGATCAGGCGCTTTATCATTTTGACAGAGCGAGTATTCTCATCTCAAGAAAAAATGGTATCAATGAAAACGAATGGGTGAGTCTTGATGCAGACAAATACTGTGAGCAGATCAGGAATTTTATAAATATAGGCCTGAACAGATTTCATTTTTATTACGCTATTTTGCAGAATATTTCAAAAAGCAGTGAGATAATTGAAATTTTGAATACTGCTGCAAATAACATAAATGATCAGTATCTTATATCGCAGACACTTATGGAGAAAAGCCTTATTTTAACGAATAAAGGTGAATATGATAAATCGAATAAATATATTGAGAACGCGATTGAGTTGTATACTAATTTGAAATTACCTTATGAAACTTCACTATCTTATCTCAGTCTCGGGAAAAATCACATGATGACCGGAGAAATGGATAAAGCTATAAAATATTACGATCTTGCGATTGATCAGGCAGAATTAATAGAAGACATAACTAAAAAAGAAAAGATCAAAGCTAAAATTTATGGTGATAAAGGTATTACATTTGATTACAGCGGAGATTTCGAGAAAGCTCTTGAGTTTTATAATAAACAGCTGGCAATCACAGAGAAATTAACTTTGAAAATTGAGAAGTCGTCAGCGATCGGAAATATTGGTGTAATATATCATATGACCGGTAATTTGAAGAAAGCGAAAGAATATTATGAACAAAAATTAAAGATCACAGAGGAACTGGGACGAAGAGTCGAATTCGCTCAGATACTTAATAATCTGGGATTTTTATATAAAGATCTCAATAATTTTTCGAAAGCGATCTCCTATCACAGAAAGAGTTTTTCTATCAGCAGTGAACTTAATGATCATAATACTATGGCAAGTGCGTCAGTGAATCTGGGACATGTCTACAAATTACAAAAGAATTTTGTTAAGGCTGAAACAGAATATCTAAAAAGTATCGAACTTTCAAGAAAATACGCTTTGAAATACAATATGGCGGAAGGACTGGTCGAGTTAGGCGAAGTATATTACCTGACATCCAGAACAGAAGAAGCGTTCGGTAGTTTTAACGAAGGCCTGTCTATAGCTGAAGATATCGGATTCGCCGAATATATAGAAAAGGCAAAAATAATGATGGGAAAATATTTTCCTGAGAAATTTCAGAAATAGTGTTCTGTATCACAAATTTACCCGCCATATCATTATATATTCTTAGATTAAGAAAGTAGGGGGGGAGCAATAATGGGGAAAAATAAAAAGCATATCATTGCGGTTTTGGTATTTCTTTTGACGGCTAGTGTCTTCTCTGAAACTTTATTCGAAATCAAAGACTCTTCGGATAACGTCGTCTTCAACGTTTCGGATGATGGTTTAAGGATATTGAACGAAGGTGATACTCTTATGGTGATCAGCTCAGAGGAGATAAAAGCTAACATAGGAACATCCGGTAAGGGACTTTCAAGATCTTTCAGCGTGACTACTACGCAGTCCAAAGGTTCCAGTGACCTTATGCGTCTTACAAGCGACAGTACAAGGTTCTGGATCAGCGATGAGGGTTCCGGATTCGGAGTGGCAAGTCAGTCAGCAACAGAAAAAAGTGTTGCTGCTAATTTCCTGAAAGTTACAAATACCAATACTGAAATGAGAGAAGGTTTAAGCGGAGATGTTTATACGAACTTCAGCCCTGAGAATATCTTTCTTGGTTTGAATACAGGAATAAATAATGATAGTATAAGCGGTTTCGGGAATGTTTTTATAGGAAACGATGCAGGTGTTTCGAGCGTTTCAGGAAATTCGAATGTTTTCGTAGGTAAAGAAGCCGGATTTAATAATATTTCCGGTTGTGCAAATGTGTACATCGGTCTTGAAGCGGGACACAGCAGTACGGACAAGCACTGGAATACATTTATCGGTTACCGTGCTGGTATGAACTCGCGGGGCAGTGGAAATACTTATGTCGGTCACGGAAGTGGATACGACAGTACCGTCGGTGATCAGAACTCGTATTTCGGGATAATGTCCGGCTGTTACAGTACAACAGGTTATAACAATAGTTATTTCGGTTATTATTCAGCCATGAACAATAAAGACGGGAATTCAAACAGTGTTTTTGGTCATTATGCGGGTTTTGGAATTGATTCATCTTCAACCAGTTACAGCGATAACTGTCTGTTCGGAGAAAATGCCGCACAGTTACTTAAAACCGGAAGCCGGAACGTCGTGATAGGTAAAAATTCAGGAATGAGAATTTCATTTGGGAACAATAACGCTTTAATGGGATATATGTCAGGTTATAATATGACTACAGGATCCAATAACCTTTACTTAGGCGCGTTCTCAGGATATACGAACATGACCGGCACGAATAATGTATTTATAGGTGATCATGCCGGTTACAGCGAAACCGGGTCAAACCGTTTTCATTTAAATAACGGTTATTCCGCAACTCCTCTTCTCTACGGAACTTTCGATTCTCCCAGAATGGTAGTTATTGACGGAACTGTCAGCGATAATCCGAGCAACTATTCCTTTTATGTGAACGGGACGGCTGGTGGAGATTATTCATGGAATAATTTAAGCGATAAAAGGTTAAAAAAGAATATTGAAACGATAAATGACGCGTTGAGCAAACTTATGAAGCTTAGAGGTGTTAATTTTGAATGGAAAGATGAGAATACACCTGAAAAGGGAAGAAGAATGGGATTTTTGGCCCAGGAGGCGATCGAGGTCATCCCAGAAGTTGTTGACCACAGTGAAGATAACGATATTTTCACGATGCAGTACGCACCTATAACAGCTCTTCTGGTAGAAGCTGTAAAAGAGCAGAACGAAGTAATCGAAGAACTTAAAAAAACAAATGAAAAGCTGATACGTGAAATTGAAGAAATAAAAAAGAATCTGAAATCGAAAGATTAGGAGATGATCATGAAGTATTCAATATTTTTTACTGTTTGTATAATTGCTGTTTTATCGGCAGAAACACTTTTTGAAGTTAAAGATGCTTCAAATAATAAAGTTCTGGACGTATCTACTGACGGTTTAAGGATAATGAATGAAGGTGATACTCTTATGGTGATCAGCTCAGAAGAGATCAAAGCTAATATCGGGACATCAAATAAAGGTTTGTCAAGATCTTTCAGTGTGACTACTACGCAATCCAAGGGAACAAGTTCCGATTTAATGAAAGTAACATCGGACAGTACGAGAATATGGGTAAAAGATGCGGGGAAAGGATTTCAGGTCGCATCAATGAACTCTTTTGCAAAAACGGTTGCGGATACAAGTTACATGAGTATAGATAATTATAATTCTCTTGTCGGTCTCGGTGCCGGATACAGAATAAATCCCAATGTTGCTTATACATACGGCAACAAATACAACACGATGTACGGATATCAGGCGGGTTTTAATACTTTCGGTGTCACGCAAATTTCAGAGGCATCTTATAATGTTTTTCTGGGTTATAAAAGCGGTTTTACAAATACGACGGGAAGCGGGAACATATATATTGGAAATCAATCGGGATATTCCGGGGTCAACAACAGCAACAATACTTATCTGGGTACATATTCCGGACAGCAGACTACCGGCAGTTACAACACTTTTCTAGGATACTCATCAGGCCGATATACCAGTACCGGTATCAGGAATACGTTCGTAGGACAGACTGCGGGAAGCAATAATACATCAGGTTCATACAATGCATACCTCGGAGCGGGATCGGGAGGAAGTTATAACGGAAGCAACAATGTTTTTCTCGGGTACGGATCAGCCACATGGTACGGAGGAGGTTCGGGCAACAGCAACGTAATGATAGGGTATCAGGCGGGAAGCAATTCTACATCAACAGCTTCTTTTTCCGGAGCCAATAATGTTATGGTCGGTTACCAGGCGGGTTTGAAGACAATCACAGGTAGTTTTTCCGGAACAGGCAATGTTCTTTTAGGTTATCAGGCAGGGTCGGGAAGTCAAAAATATTCGAATAAGCTGTTCATCGAAAATTCGAACGCGGATTCTCTCAATGCTCTTATCTGGGGAGATTTCTATAACAACGAACTCAGGTTCAATACAAGCAGCACACAGATCGTTCATCCTTCAGGCACTTCGAACGGATTGTATATACAGTCTACTTATAACGGTAATACTGACAGCTGGCACTTTTACCAATATTCAACAAAAGAATTGGCTCTTTTCTACAATTTGCTGAAAAGAGGTGATTTTGATATAACTTCAGGTGTCTACACTTCTGTATCGGACAGAAGATTTAAAAAGAACATTAAAGATTTAAGAGGAGCACTCGATAAAGTCCTGCTACTTGATCCTAAACGTTACAATTTTATTTCACAGAATGACGGAGAAAGAGAATATATCGGTCTTATAGCTCAGGATGTTGAAAAACTGTTCCCGGAATTCGTTCACTATACGGAAGAAGATGATACGTATACGATAGATTACGCCGGACTGAGCGTAGTAGCGATCCAGGCGATAAAAGAACAGGAAGAAAGAATAAAAAGACTTGAGGATTTAGTTCAGCAGTTATTGGAAAAATAAACGGTTTTTTAGGAGAGAGAAATGAGGACAATAATACTGGTTTTGCTAACAGGAGTTCTGGTACTTTATCCGGATACTCTTTTTGAAGTTAAAGACGCTTCAAATAATAAAGTTCTGGATGTATCTACTGACGGATTACGGGTTTTAAATCAGGGTGATACCCTTATGGTGATCAGTTCGTCCGAGATAAAGGCCAGCATTATGGATGATGCTCAAAAAGGCTTATCACGCACTTTCAGCGTAACTACAACGCAATCAAAAGGGAAAGGACTAGCCAATGCTCTTGAAGTAGCTTCAAACTACACGACAATGAGCGATGGCACCGGTAATTATATAGACTTCAGCCCTCTGAATCTGTTTTTAGGATTAAATTCAGGACAGAACACAGTTCCTAATCCCAATCCGTTCAGTGCCGGTGACCAGACTACATGGGAAGGCAAATTTAATATTTTCATTGGGAATGAGAGCGGAAAGAACAACGTAACAGGTTATTTCAACCTGTTTGTAGGAGATAAGGCGGGACAGCAAAATAACGGTGGTCAGAAGAATACTTTTGTGGGTTCTCAGTCCGGTCAGGCAAATGTTTCTGGCGGATATAATTCTCATTTCGGGTACAATTCAGGTATTACTTCGACAGGATATAATAATGTATTCATAGGAGCAAACTGCGGATTCAACAATTCAGATAAAAGCGCGAATACATACGTAGGGACAGCATCGGGCGAGTATTTCAGAGGAAGCAGCAATACTTTTTTAGGATACTGTGCCGGGAGGAACGCATCTACTGTCAGAACCGGTGACGGAAACGTTTTCATAGGTTATAATGCGGGGAGTTCTTCAGGGAGTGTATCGAATAATTTATATATCGCCAACAGCAGCACGAATACTCCATTAATTAAAGGTACTTTCCCTAATACCGACCTGACTTTTACAGCAAATACAGTTTCGGTTGTACATCCGATTGGGACAAGTTACGGACTGTATCTGCAGGATACATACAACGGTAATACAGACAACTGGCATCTTTACATGTACTCAGATGATAATTTAGGTCTTTTTTATAACACGACCGAAGTAGGTGAATGGAATTACTCTACAGGAGTATATTCGGCTCTGTCGGACAAACGACTAAAGAAAGATATAACAGATTTAGAGAATCTGAATGATAAAGTGATGCAGCTTCAGCCTAAAAGATACTATTTCTCTACGGATAAAAATGATGAGAAACAGCATATAGGTCTGATCGCTCAGGATGTTCAGAAAATATTCCCGGAGTTTGTTTATTACAATGAAGAATCCGATACTTACACGATGGATTACGCAGGATTGAGTGTGATAGCAATTCAGGCTGTCAAGGAGCAGCAGGAAATAATTTCGGATCAGGAATCCAGAATAAAAAAACTTGAAGATGTGGTTCAGCAGCTATTGGCAAAATAATATAAATTAGGGAGGGTCGGAATATGAGAAAGATAATGTTAATAATATTTACTGTCTCTATGCTTCTAAATTCTGAAACGCTTTTCGAGGTAAAAGACGCTTCGAATAACCCTGTACTGGATGTGTCGACCGACGGCTTGAGGATAATGAATCAGGGTGATACCCTTATGGTGATCAGTTCGTCCGAGATAAAAGCCAACATTATGAATGATGCTCAAAAAGGCTTATCACGTACTTTCAGTGTAACCACTACGCAATCAAAAGGAAAAGGCTCTGTGAATGCTTTAGAAGTGGGTACGGATTACGCGAATATGAATTGCGGATCCGGGCGTTATACCGATTTCAGCCCGGACAATCTCTTTCTGGGATTAAATTCAGGTCAGAATACAACAACCGGCGGCGGTAACGTATTCATGGGTAACGAGACTGGACGGAACAATACTGTAGGGTGGAGAAATATTTTCATCGGTGACAGTGCGGGATTCGCGCAGCATCAGTATACGACCGAACAGATAGGAAGTGATAACGTTTTCATAGGAACAAGATCAGGACGTTCCAATTATTCAGGATTCAGCAATGTTTTCATCGGAACAGAGACAGGGATACATAACTGGACAGGTTCTCAGAACGTTCTTATCGGCTGGAGGGCGGGATACAACCTTTCTCAAGGTAATTACAACACGAATATCGGCTACCTATCAGGATCCTCTAACGAAAATGGAAGCTATAATACCTGTTACGGATATTACAGCGGTCACTGGAATACTGGAGATAACAACACATTTCTTGGTAGCGATTGCGGAAACAACAATAGTACGGGTTCATCAAATACATTTATCGGTAAATCGACCGGCTGGTACAATGAAACCGGTAATTATAACGTGCTTCTGGGTATGGAGGCAGGAAAATACAACAGAACAGGATCCAACAATACACTTATCGGACACCAGGCCGGCAGCGGATCTTACAATGTGAATACTACAGGTAATGTCTGTTTAGGTTATCAGGCCGGAGCTACGGAAACATTGTCAAATAAACTGTATATAGCAAACACAAGTACAACTACCCCTTTAATAAAGGGTACTTTCCCGAACACCGATCTTACGTTCACTGCAAATAATGTTTCCGTGATTCATCCTATTGGTGAAACAGTGAACGGTCTGAAAATTCAGACGACTTATAACGGCAATACTGATTCATGGCATTTTTATCAGCAGACAGATGATGAACTTGGTTTATATTATAATACGGGATTAAGGGGATCGTATAATATAACATCCGGTGTTTACACTTCAGTTTCAGACAGAAAGTTGAAGAAGAATATAGAAAATATAAAGAATATATCCGATAAGATCATGGATCTTCAGCCTGTCAAGTATAATTTTACTGATCAGAAAGATAATGAAAGAAAGTATATCGGTCTTATAGCTCAGGATGTAGAGAAACTGTTTCCTGAATTTGTTAATTACAATGAAGAATCAGATACATATACTATGGACTATTCCGGATTAAGTGTGATCGCTATACAGGCAATAAAAGAACAGCAGTCGGAAATTGATGAACTTAAAAAACAGATAGATGAATTGAGAGGGATGATAAAAAAATAGAATAAACTGACAGGAGTAATTATGCTGAAAAATATATTTGTTTTGTTCCTGTTCGTATCAGTATTGGAGGCAGAGACTCTGTTTGAAGTCAAAGATGCATCGGACAATCCCGTTCTGAACGTCTCAACTGACGGACTAAGGATAATGAATGAAGGCGATACGCTTATGGTGATCAGTTCCGATGAGATAAAGGCTAATATAGGTACTTCCAGCAAAGGTCTTTCAAGATCGTTCAGCGTTACAACTACAGCATCTAAAGGGTCCGGAAGCGACCTGATGCGTCTTACAAGTGACAGTACGCGGTTCTGGATAAGCGATACAGGATCAGGTTTCGGTGTATCCAGCCAGTCAACAGCCAAGAACAAAAGCGTTTCGACGAATTTTTTGAAAGTATCGAATGTCAATACTCAGATGCGTGAAGGGATCTCAGGAGACAGTTATACCGATTTCAGTCCTGAAAATCTATTTCTGGGCCTGAATGCAGGACGTGAAACTTATACTGGAATTAACAACATCTTCATCGGGAATGAATGCGGTACCTTAAATTACTATGGTAATGATAATATCTATATCGGATATCAGGCAGGATACAGAAATGATTATGCCAGTGAGAATATCTTTATAGGAAATTATTCGGGGTATAACAACGACACTGATGATGATTTCCCTTATGGAAGTATGAATGTATTTTTGGGTACCTATTCAGGATACAACAACATTGACGGATATGTGAATACCTTTTTAGGTTATCGGGCAGGTGAAGATAACGGAGGTGCAAAAGAAAATACTTATGTCGGCGGATATGCAGGTAGTAATAATAACGGCGATCAGAATTCTGCTTTAGGTGTTTCTGCTTTAGGAGGAAATACAACGGGTATACGGAATACTGCTATAGGAACTTATGCAGGTACAAATAATCTTACAGGCTCCAGAAATGTATTTTTAGGTTACAGCGCAGGTTATAATGAAACAAGCTCAGACAAACTTTATATTGAAAATACGAATTCCTCGACACCTCTTATATGGGGTGATTTCGCCAACGACCTGTTAAGATTTTACGGTAACGTGGGGATCAATGCCGCTAATTCAGCGTACGGACTTTATGTCGTAGACGATTACATGGCAGTTTACGGTAATGCGGACAACACTTCCGGTACATATATCTACGGCCTTTATGGGGATGCGGACGGAGGTACCTTAAGAAATGTGAGTGTTTACGGATCAAGTGCGAGCGGTACCGGAGAAAACTGGGCGGGTTATTTTAATGGTGACGTGAACGTTACAGGTACTGTAACTAAAGGTGCTGACGCTGTCAAAATAGATTATCCGCTTGATCCCGAGAACAAAATTCTTTCTCATTCAGGTGTGATCAGCGACGAAATGGCAACAGTTTATAATGGAAATATAGTTCTTGATGGAAGTGGTAATGCTACAGTTAAACTGCCGGGATGGTTCGAGACATTCAACAGGGACTATAAATATCAACTTACTGCGATCGGAGCTCCCGGACCGAATCTGTACATTTCTAAAGAGTTAAGCGATAACAGCTTCGGAATCGCGGGAGGGACTTCAGGAATGAAAGTTTCCTGGCAGTTAACTGCTGTAAGGAATGACAATTATGCTAAAGCTAATCCTGTAACCGTTGTAGATGAAAAATCAGCTGAAAATAAAGGGCTTTATATTCATCCTGCGGCATTTGGGTTAGATGATGAAAAAGGTATAGAATATCAGATCCAGAAACGGGAAGCGTTATTGAATAAATGATCTGCACAAGGAGCAAGTCAATGAAGAA
>QKDR01000023.1 GCA_003252515.1 Candidatus Delongbacteria bacterium
GGGATACCTATTTCCGGAAATACGACTACTTACGCCGGTGTTAACGCGGCAATAGGTTTTAATGCTCCTTCAATTACAGACTCTTCAATACCGGAAGCAGAACCGGGAGTACCATACGAACACACTTTAACTGCATCAGGAGGAACCTCTCCATATAACTGGGATATTATATTCGATTACAATGAAGTTGAAAATACCGGAGATATGATCCTGAATACCGACAATCAGCTCACTATGACAAATGATGATGACGGTTATGCCGTAATAAATCTGCCTTTCAGTTTTCCGTTCTATGGAGAGCTTTATGATCAGGTGACAGTTATTACGGACGGGTCTATACTTTTCGGAGGTCAGTTCGAGTATGTAAGAAGTGAAGGAGACATTCAGGCTTTTAAAGCCATTACCACATATGGAGCTGATCTTATGGCATATCCCGAAGATGGTGACGGTGTATTCTATTCTGCAGATGAGAACAGTCTCACCGTAAGATGGATCACGTCGCAATTCGATGTTCAGTCTGTTGATCTTGATTTCGAATGTAAGATCTATGCAGACTCCAGAATCGAATTTTTCTACGGCGACGCTTTAACAACCGGTATTTCATGGGCTTCCGGAATCTCTAACGGCAAATCTGTCGACTCGAAAATTTCATCATTGTCAAACATTTCAGACCCGTCCGGATTAAAAACAGAATTCAATACGGCTGGTTATCCTTACGGCCTTGAACTAAGCAGTGAAGGTGTTTTCACCGGGATAACATCGGAACCTGACAAAGACTGGACTATAAGGTTCAGAGTTACCGATGACAGAAATATATCAGCTTTGAAAGATATTGTTTTTTCTTCATTATCCGGAATAGAAGATGAGAATTCAGGTTCAGTTTCAGGATTGACACTGTATCAGAACTATCCCAACCCGTTCAATCCTTCGACAGTGATCAGGTTCTCAACCGAAAGACCTTCTATGCTGTCACTTATTATTTATAACTCTATCGGTGAAATCGTGGACACGGTTTTCGATAACAGAAAATTCGGGAAAGGTTCTCACTCTGTAAGCTGGACAGCCGGAAGCGCTTTTACTTCAGGTATCTATTTTATAGGACTGAAAGATGAACACGGCAAAGGAATGATACGCAAGATATCACTACTGAAATAAGTAAAGATTATTGTTGCTTCTCTTTCTGCAGTTCATTATATTTGACACCCGAACATTAAAGTATCGCGCCCCTGAAGGAGGTGATTTAGCAGTGATACATATTAAAGTAAGAGAACGGCGAACATTTCGAAAAAGCATTGAAAAGATTCACAAAGACATTCGAGAAAAGCGGAGTTTTAGCTGAACTCAGAATGAGAGAAAGATATGACAAACCCACATGGGTTCACAGAAGAGAAAGGATCCAGGCTATGAGAAAACAGCAGAAGATCCAGAGAATGCAGAACCGAGGTTTCTAATCATACTTCAGATACGCATAAAAAAAAGAGTGACATGTTCACTCTTTTTTTTTATATTGTACAAAAACAGCCGGAGATCATAATGAATTTTGTAGATATATTCGTAGTAACAGTGATCGCCATCTACGCATTAATAGGATTCCGGAAAGGATTTGTAACACAACTTTTTCAGGCAGCAGGCATTTTCTGCGCATTCTATTTTAACACACAGGTCAGCAATATCCTCGCTGAAAAATTCTCCGACAAACCTGAAGGCACTGTTCTACTGCTGTCGGGTATCGCTGCTTTTTTTCTTATACTTTCAGTATTCTGTATTAGCGGATGGATAGTGAATAAAATGATCAATTTCGCTCTCACATCTCTCCCTAACAGAGTCGCCGGGATAGTCTTCGGGGCTTTGAACGGATTCCTTACCGTTACTCTGATCTTCATTGTTATCAGACTTTTTTCCGACGGAGATGCTTTTCTAAAAAAATATGTTACTCCAGACAGGGCTACTGACGAAATAATAGACAGAACTCTCGATCTTGCTTCAGGAGCTGCTGACGAAGAGACGGCAGAGAAAATAGAAACTATGAAAGAAGAACCTGAAGGTCTGATCTATCATGAGAACAAGAAGTCTTATTCAAGGCTGGGATATGCAGCTTACAGAATATCCGCCATGATGGATCCTTTCGTTGAGAACATCAGATCTATGGCAAAAAAAGAATACGACGATATCATCGAAGAAAAAGTAAAAGAAAAGATCGAAGATATAAAGGAAGGACTTAAAAATTAAGCTTTAATACTAAGGGATTTTTATGGAAACGAATTTTTCTACAAGAATGATAAAACTTATTAATCTGGCAAAAGAGATCACACTGAAACTGGGGAACGATACCGTTTATCCCGGACATCTGGCTCTTGCTCTCATCAGACTTAACGAGGGGAACGCCATTAATATCCTTAATAAACTTAACTGCGATCTTGTAACCATCGCTAGAGACCTTGAAAATGGACTTTCGAGGAACAAAAGCCTCGTAAAAATCGGATTTATACCTATCAGTCATGAAAGTGACAGGATACTCGCACAATCGATAGTCGAATCCGCAGAGCTAAACAACGTTTATTCAGGTACGGAGCACCTGTTACTTTCACTGACGAAAGCCGTCAATACATTTCCGGAAAGAATATTAAGATTTCACGGTGTCACTTATCAGAGAGTAAAACAGATTCTACTGACAGGCAGTAACGGGAAACCTAAACAGATACCTCTTGATAAAATGGAAACTCCTCCCGAATTCAGTATCGAAATGTTCTCGCACGACATCACTCAACTGGCAAGAGAAAGTAAGCTTGATCCTGTTATAGGCAGAAGTGAAGAGATCGACAGAATAATCCAGATACTTTCAAGAAGGAAAAAGAACAATCCTATCCTAATCGGGGAACCCGGCACCGGCAAAACAGCTATCGTAGAAGGACTCGCGGTAAAAATAGTGGAGAAATCAGTTCCTTCAGTACTTCTTAACAAAAGGATCCTTGGTCTGGATCTTGGTATGCTTATCGCAGGAACTAAGTACAGAGGTCAGTTCGAGGAGAGGATAAAAGCCGTTATCAAAGAGATCGAGAACGACAGGAACACGATACTTTTCCTCGACGAGATACACACTATAGTTGGCGCCGGAAGTACAACCGGATCAATGGATGCTTCCAACATGCTTAAACCGTCACTCGCCCGAGGGGAGATCCAGTGTATCGGGGCGACTACGCTTGACGAATACAGAACTACGATCGAGAAGGACGGAGCTTTGGAAAGACGGTTCCAGAAAGTGCTTGTCAATCCGTCGACTGTGTCAGAGACCTATGAGATACTCAAAGGACTGCAACCTAAGTACGAAAAACACCATAAGGTCAAGTATTCTGACGAGAGCCTTCTTGCCGCCGCCGAGCTTAGTGACCGCTATATTACCGACCGTTTCCTTCCTGATAAGGCTATTGACGTGATCGATGAGGCCGGAGCGAAAAAACATCTTTCTGTTAAGATACCGCTGAAGATCACAGAACTTGAAGAGCAGATCGACATTCTCATTAGAGATAAAAATCATAACATCGAAAAACAGGTGTTCGAGAAAGCCGCCGAGTTGAGAGACAGGATCAGCGGACTAAAGGAAAAGCTGGAAAAGGAAAGAGAAAAATGGCAGAAGTCTGCTTCAAAGAAATTTCTGAATATAAATGTTGATAATGTCAGGGACATTATTTCTATGATGACTTCTATTCCTATCTCCAAACTTGAGATTTCTGAAAGCAACAGACTGAAAAGGATATCAAGAACCATCTCAAAGAGGATAATCGATCAGAATGAAGCTGTAGAGGCCGTAATCCGAAGGGTCAAGAGAGCAAGAACCGGATTTAAAGACCCTAAAAGACCTATCGGTTCTTTCCTTTTTCTGGGACCAACAGGCGTCGGAAAAACAGAACTCGCGAAAGTTCTGGCGGAAGAAATATTTGAGAACCAGAGATCCCTTATAAAGATCGATATGAGCGAATATATGGAAAAATTCAATGTTTCCAGAATGATAGGTTCTCCTCCCGGATATGTAGGTTACGGAGAAGGCGGACAGTTAAGCGAAAAAGTAAGACGTCAGCCTTATTCGGTAGTTCTTTTCGACGAGATCGAGAAAGCTCATCCGGATGTGTTCGGAATACTGTTACAGGTTCTTGATGAAGGAACTCTTACAGACGGGAACGGAAGGAAAGTCGATTTCAGGAATACCATAATAATATTCACATCCAATATAGGTACAAAAAATCTGTCAAATACAGAGAATATCGGTTTCGGAAATAAAGTATCTTTCGAGGAGAAGGAACTTAAAATGAAGGAATCTATAAGGAAGACTACTGAGAAATACTTTAAACCGGAATTTCTGAACAGAATAGACGAGGTCATAGTCTTCAATCATTTATCCGAAAATGCGGTACTGCAGATAATATCCAATCATATCGATGAAGCCTGCGAAAAACTTTCCAAGATCGATGTCAACCTGCTGATCTCTCCCAAAGTGAAGAAACATATTATGCAGGAATTCTACGATTCCGAGAACGGCGCAAGACCTTTAAAACGGGCTGTCGAGAACCTTGTTGAAGATCCGGTAGCAGAAAAAATTATTTCGGGTGAAATTAAATATGGGGAATATATCAGGATATCAGTCACAAAAAACAAGCTTATATATAAGAAAACTGATAAAACTTCCGTAACTTACGAAAACAACTGAAACGTTTGTGAACAAACTGTCTATAATAGACGGATTTTTTTGAAAAATTAATTAAAATTTTACTTGACACATACTCATATCATCCCGATTATGCAATTATTATGTCCTATTAAAAAATATTTGAATAATAACATTTATGCTTGATATTCACAGATTTGTAAAATTCAGACAAACGAACCCTAAAATATATAACATCGGTTTGTTAAAACATTGTGAATAACTTTGTGAAACTAAATCCCGGTCTTAATTATTCCTTGTAAATCCCCTGTATGTCCCTGCCGTAATTACCCTCAGGTGTCTCAACTATAATATACAGAAGATTCTCTGTTACAGGATTCTTTTCCAGAAATGATACTGCAGAAGAAGCCGTTTGCCCTTTGTAGATCCTGTAAGTAAAAGTGTGACCCATTTTAATCTGTTTTGTTTCTTTCAGGAATTTAACTTCATTTTGAACTGATATTTGTTTAGTTTTTGATTTTGCGGGAGACTGTGTATCTTTCGCCGGTTCAAGTTCGTTAAGTTTTATCCCGTTGTTTTTAATAAAAGCCTTCTTTGCATTAACAAAAAGATGATGGGACATTTCCTCTCCGCAAAGTACGGCTTCGAATTCGTTTCCTTCAACAGGATAATAACCGTATATCAGAACTTCAGTACAGATAAGCTCCTCAGTATCTTCTGCTATTCTTATGCATTCAATATCGAGTAACGATCTGACCGCATCAGCCTCATCTTTAAATTTGTACAGCAGGAACGGTTCGAACTTCTGCTTTACGTTCCTCTGTACCCAGTACGCTGAAGCGATATCGATATTATTATGGTAAGTCCCTCTGTTGTCAGACTGCTTGTAAGTCCTGCCGCCTCCGAACATTCCCTTAAAAAAACTCATTCCTGCCTCTAAAGTTTCTTGATCATCTTCCTGTGTTCAATTCCAGCTTCATAAAAATAATCACCGGTCGCTTCATAACCCAGTTTAATATAAAATGGGATCGCATGCCTCTGTGAATTCAGATAGACATGATCCAATCCGTTGTTCAGGGCGATCTCCTCAAGTTTATTCATTATCATTGTCCCGAAGTTCATACCCCTGAACTCTTCGAGTACGGCTATACGTCCGATATGTCCGTCCTTCTCCATCCTTCCGGTACCTATAGGATTATCATCTTTTATAAGAATTACATGATAACAGTCCGGATCTTTACCGTCCGTTTCTAATTCTTCCGGAACATTCTGACCTGTAACAAAGACAGTATGCCTTATTGCTTTTATATTACTTTCGTTATCCGAATATTGTGTCTGGCAAATCAATATCATGATTTCTTTACCGCTTTCTTACCGTTCTTGTCTTTTCCCGGTTCGAATATTCCGCTGTAATTTCTTCCGTAGCTTCCTTTGGGTGTCCTGACTATTATTATATGGTTTTTATTTATGACCAGTTTCGTTCTGAGAAATAGAACGGCATCAGCTTTGGTTTTTGCCTTATAAGTCGTAAAAGTATAATTATTGCCTCTTTTCTCAACGATTTCCTCTTTTAAGAATTCAACTTCAAGGTTTTTATCCGGTGCCGGTTCCTGAACGGGTTCTTCCTGAGGTTTCTTTTCCGGTTTTTTCACGATCTTCTTAAACACCGGCGGAACTTTCTCCGGTTTTATATCAGTCTTTTTTTCAGTTTTTGGTTTTTCCGGTTCAAAAGGTTTTTTTATCTCCGGTTTTTTAGAATTTATCAGTTTACCGTTATTTTCTTTAAACACCTGCTCAGCTTTTGCGATCATTTTCTCATCGAGTTTCTCCCCGCACAGGATCACTTCATAATTACCGTTCTCAAGTTCGTAGTAACCATATATAAGCTGTTTCAGGCAGATCAGCTCCTCCGAATCCATAGCGATCTTTATATAATCAAGGCTCATTAGCCCTGCAACCGCTTCGCTGGCGTCAGTGAATTCGTAAAGAATGAAAGGTTCGAACTTTCTGAGAGCTTTCCTTCTGTTCCAGTAATCGGTTGCTGCTTTAAGGTTCCCCTGAAATGTACCGCGGTTATCGGATTCTGTAAATTCATTACCTTTTCCGACAAGTCTTTTTAAAATCCTTTTCATATATTATCACCCCGGGCTTAACTCCCCATCTAAGTTGAAATTAATATATTTTTCACGGTTTTACAAATAATTTTTGTTAAT
>QKDR01000123.1 GCA_003252515.1 Candidatus Delongbacteria bacterium
TAGGAAGCGGATATGCAGCTGTGAATGTGGATATTACGTGTTACAGAAATAATAGAATAGGTCAGTATGTGGCTATATCCAAGGGAGTTGCCATAAGTGATTCCAACTCACATACGATCAAAGGGATGGAGCATGACAATCTGAAACCGATAATTACCGGGGAGCATGTAGGAATAGGAATGAGAGCAATGATCCTCACGGGTGTTAATATAGGTGACGGAGCGATAATTGCCGCGGGAGCGGTCGTAGTCAAAGATATTCCTTCAAGATGTTTCGTGGCCGGGGTGCCGGCGAAAGTCATTAAAGAAGATGTCGAGTGGAGTTAAAAAAAGGCGGTTAAACCGCCTTTTTATTTTCTTAAAAGATTTCGGGAGAACGGTACGATGGAAGCTGCGATCAGTATCTTGATCATATCTCCCGGTATGAACGGTATGACACCTGTAGCCATCAGATCGGATATTCTTATAAATCTGTAAAGCCCCATCAAACCGACAGCGTATATAAGAACATTACCAGCCGCCATTGATAATACCGCAGATCTGTAAGTCGTAAAGTACCCTCTGTCACTAAGAGATCCGACGATAAATGCGGCAGCTATAAATCCGATCAGATATCCTCCGGTCGGGCCTGCGAGCCTTGCTATTCCGAAATCTCCTCCCGCAAAAAAAGGCATCCCCATTGTTCCGAGAAGAATGTAGGAAAGTACTGCCAGCATTCCTTTTTTTCTGCCCAGTATTCCGGCGCTTAACAGGATACCTAAAGTCTGTCCTGTGAAAGGTACCGGTTTAAACGGGATCACGATCTGAGACAGTAAAGCTATAAATAGGATCGCGCTGAATACCGGTGTCAGCTCTCTTACCGTTTCTTTTCCTGTTGCCGCCGTTCTGATGATACTCATTAACTGCTCCTGATAATTTTATATTCAGGCGCTAATTTAATAAATTACATATAAGAAAGAAACAAAAAACTTTATGATTTTTTATATAGCTAAAATCAGGTTGCGGGATTATATTCAGATAAAATCTGGAAATGTGATGGAAGAAGTGCCTCAGAAATATCCGGACGAAATGAAAGAAGCGGCAGCCGTAATTTACAGGCACGGCTGGGGTGAAGCTTTTGCCGGCAATATGAGCATTATGATAAGTGAAGAAATACCTGTCATGCAGTCTGAAAGAGTTGAATTACCCTGCAATTTGGTTAACATAGCGGATAAAGTCTTTCTTGTGACCGCAACCGGCAGCAGAATGAGGCAGATCACCGCACAGGATACTTCCGAATTCTGCTCACTGATAAAGATAGATGGGAATGGAACAGGTTATTTCCTTTCCGGAGAATATCCTAAGAAACCCACATCCGAACTTCTTGCACACCTCATGATCCATAACGGGAACGAAAAAAATAAAAACCGAAATACAACGGTCATCCATTGCCATCCCGACAGCGTTATAACCCTCCTCGGGATACCTGAATTCCAAAATGCGGATCATCTTAACGATATTATGAGGGATACACTTCACGAAGTGTCTGTGATCTTACCCGGAGGGGCCGGTATAGCCGGCGGGTTCAGACCCGGCTCAAAAGAACTTGCGGAGTCGGTAAGTGATGCGCTGGAAGGAAGAGATATCGTTCTGATGCCGGGCCACGGCTGTTTCGCGGCAGGTTCAAGTACGGATGAGGCGTTAGACAAGATCGAGACCGCGGTAAAAGCTGCCGATATAATAATAGAAATGATAAAATTAAAAATACAGGGAAAAAAATGAAAAAAACAATACTGCTGCTTGTTATGTTCCTTTCAGTGTATTCGTTTGCTTCAAACAACAGGGTGATAACCGATGAACTTATCAAAAGGACCGAGAAATGGTATCAGGAACATCCCGGTATGCACCCGCACTGGCTCACCCCTGAAGATATCAAAAATTTTGACAAGCTCGGAAAAGATTTCGTTGCGACCGATCCTCCTCAGGGACCGGTCAGGCAGACAGCCGAATTTGAAAGAATGCAGAGTGTCCTCATCAGTTATCCTGACGGCGTAGGTTTCGGTATACCGGTCGAACTTATTTACAGTATGTCGCAGGTAACTGATATTGTCACTCTGTATGAATCTTCTTCGTCACTACAGACAATAATTCAGACTTTTATATCAGCAGGAATAGACACTTCTAAATGCGATTTTCTGATGACATCAGTAGATTCGTACTGGACAAGAGATTTCGGGCCGTGGTATGTCGTTGACGGGGATAATGAAGTCGGAGTATGTGATTTTATCTATAACAGGCCGGTAAGACCGAATGACGATGCCGTACCCAGCGCTTTCGCACCTTATATGGATGAGCCTTATTACGGAATGAGCGTCGTACATACAGGCGGGAATTATATGACCGACGGTATGGGTATAAGCGCTTCAACGACGATAGTTTATGAAGAAAGTAATTCAACTTTGGGAATATCTTCGGCCGAAGTGGATCAGAGAATGAACGATTATCTTGGAATTCATACTTATCATGTCGTTGATGATCCGAACAATACATACATTGACCATATAGACTGCTGGGGAAAATTTCTGGATATCGACAAGATACTGATAAGATCCGTACCTGTTACTCATGCTCAATATGACGAGATAGAGGCGACAGCCGCTTATTTCGCGTCTCAGAACTCATCCTACGGAGTACCGTATCAGGTATACAGAGTATACACACCTAACGACGAACCGTATACGAACTCCCTGATCCTGAACGATCACGTATTCGTTCCTGTCACGGGAGGTTCCAACGATGCGGCCGCTCTGGCAGTTTATGAATCGGCAATGCCGGGTTATACGATAACAGGCGTGATCAATAATACCTCGACACCATGGGAATCGACCGACGCTCTTCACTGCAGGACAAGAGGTGTGGTGGATAAGGAAATGCTCCATATCTATCATGTGGCGAAAGTGTTCGATCAGTCGGCGGGCAAGAATATAGAGATATCCGCGAAAGTCGTTTCATACGGAGGTCATGCTGTTACGGATGTCAGACTTTATTACAGCGTTGACGGAGGCCAGTGGCAGAATTCTGTTATGACGCCTGACGGCGGATATTATAAAGGATATGTTCCGCCTCAGACCCAGGGGTCTTTAGTAAAATACTACATACGGTCGGAGGACAGTTCGGGCAGGATCGAAACTCACCCGTTTATCGGTTCCGCAGATCCTCACGAGTTCAGAGTCGAGTATATACCGGAGATATCTGTTTCCGAAACGGATACCGTCAGAGTGACGATCCCGTCGAACTCGACCGCGGAAAGAAATTTTACTATAAGCAACGAGGGGGGACTTGACCTTAATTACGAAGTTTCATATTCTTACGACGGTTATGCCGGAGTTTCGGTTCAGACCGGTAATCTGCATGAGAACGATTTTTCGGTCTTTCCGGGAACCGGATACACGAACACTAACTGGACGTCGTATTCCGGAGGCGCTCAGGTTACCGGAAACGGGATTACAGGTATATTGACATCACCACAGTTCCAGACGGACGGTTTCGAAACGGTTTATCTCGATTTTGATCAGAATTTCAGCTTCCAGGCAGGAAGTTTTTCGAAAGTCGAGTACGATAACGGCAGCGGCTGGGTTGAGGTATATTATCAGGATTCGCAATCTACTTCCGCCCATCAGACTATATCATTACCGACCGGTCCGACAGGCATGATAAGATTTACAGGATATACAAGGAGAGTGTCCGGCTTTACTGCTTCATGGTTCATCGATAATATACAAATCGTAGGAACAAACGTTGATTACACGCCATATACATGGCTGTCGCTGCTGCCGCCTGTTTCGGGTACGCTTACTCCGTCATCGAATTCACAGCTGGATCTCACCTGCGATTCGTCAGGATTGGCAGAGGGCTCGTACTTTGCTGATATCATTATAGCTTCCAACGACCTTAATAATCCTGAAGTTAAGGTCACAGTTCAACTGAATGTTTCGCAGTCGCTCTCCGCACCGTCAAATTTAACTGTGATCAACGTGACGTCATCACAGACAGTACTGGACTGGGATCCGGTATCGGGAGCTTTAATTTATCATATTTACAGATCGGACGATCCGTATTCAGGATTTACCGAAATAGGAACATCATTGACTGATTCGTATACTGATAACGATATTTTAACCGGCAATAAATACTTTTATTACATTACTGCGGGAGATGCAAAATGAGAAATCTGTTTTTAATTATCCTGACCGTTATCTTTGTTTCGTACGGAGCGGCAAAATACGAATATGCTGAAGTCATGGTCACCAGCGCTGATGATATTAAGTTCCTTCAGAACAGTAAAATAGACATAGACAGGACAAGTTTGGGAAGGGGCGGAACTCTTATTGACGGTAAAGTCACGGTCTATGTAACCGAAGAGCAGTATTCCATGCTGGAAAAGAGCGGATACTCTCTGAAGTGGGCGCCTCTGCAGCTTCCGGCAAAATTAACGGATTTCAGACATAATACTGCTATCGGAGACTCGATGCTGATATGGCAGAACCGGTACCCGTCAATATGTAAAAGGCTTCAGATCGGAAGTTCGGTGCAGGGAAGACCTCTCTGGGTGCTGAAGATATCCGACAACGTCGATACGGAAGAGGCTGAGCCAGAAGTCAAATTTATTTCAACTATCCACGGAGACGAGGTCACGGGCTGCGAAATGGAACTGCTTTTTATCGACAACATACTTAAAGGATATCAGGCGAACAACGACACTATGCAGTTTATAGTGAATAATACCGAACTTTACGTAATGCCTCTTATGAACCCTGACGGTATGGAGCTTGTACAGAGATATAACGCCAACGGTTACGATCTTAACAGGAATTTTCCGGAAGGGACCAGTTATGATCCTAATTCAGTCAATGCCACGATACTGCCTGAGATAGACGCAATGATAAACTGGAGCGGTCAGCATAATTTCATTCTCTCGACGAACTATCACGGAGGAGCGCTTGTAGCCAATTATCCATACGATCTGGATTTCGATGTACCGAACTATTCTTATGCCGACTGCCCGGATGATATTCACGCGACCTGGCTGGCATATAATTATTCCTACAGGAATCCGCCTATGTTCGCCAGCTACGAATTTACCGACGGAATAACTAACGGTAGCGAATGGTATCAGGTCGACGGAGGGATGCAGGACTGGAACTACAGATATAACAATACTATGGATATAACTTTCGAGATATCCACTACGAAATGGCCATCTTATTCAGAGATACCGGGATTCTGGGAAGACAACCGCGAATCGATGTTCTGGTATTTATCCGCGGCTCACAAAGGTATTTACGGCATCGTAACGGACGCCGATACGGGAGATCCTCTGAACGCTGTGATCGAGATCGCCGGTATAGACAAACAGTACGGCACGGATCCTGATCTCGGGGATTATTACAGGATCCTTAAAGCCGGGACATACTCGATGACAGTTTCCGCTCCCGGTTACGTATCACAGACTATAAATAATATCGTCGTTACTGACAATACCGGAAATTTCAAAGAAGCGACGGAAGTCAACGTTCAGCTCGAAAAAGCTCCCCGTCCCGATATTGTTCTGTCACAGACGGATACTTTAAGGATATCAGCCGTGCCTTCATCTTCAGGCCAGGCGCAGTTCAGTATCGGCAACATTGATACTGAAGACCTGATCTACAGCATGTCGGCAGATTATATCAGATCGAAAGA
>QKDR01000028.1 GCA_003252515.1 Candidatus Delongbacteria bacterium
TCAAACTTGTAGCTGAAGATATTGATGGAACGGAATATGATATTAGTGTTAATTCTTCTGGTGGAGAAGAGATAGTTCTCAGTTCATATTATAAGTATTATCCTGTTGTTCAGGATTCAGCATATCAGAAATTTTATTTGAAGATTGCCGCATCGGATGAATCAGAAAATACCGCAATTTCAGTAGCAAAACTTGGATTTAATATCGCGAAACCATTTCCGATGGCGCTATTTTTCGAGGACTTAGGATTGATTAAAGAAATTCAAGAGGATTCCGTTGATTTTAGGAATAAAAGCGGAAAGCTGGCTTTTATTCAGTTCATGGAGAAAGGCTGCCTGTCCTGCGTTGAGGAAGCACAAGAAATGAAAGTAATGTATGCCGATACTACTGATTTTAAACGTGATCGATACAGTCATTCTTTATTCGGCAGAGGATTCATTGACGAAGCTGAATTCTTAAGTTTTAAGACGAGAGATCTGAAATTACCGTTCGACTGTTTTCTGGACAACGAAAATAAAGCTAAAGACGCATTTGAGGAAATAATCGGTAAGAATATCGAGAACGGAGTATTCGCGGTTCTGCCCAACGGAAAAATAGAAGAGTTCAATTACCTTGAGATAGAATTTCCGGAATGGATACATCTCATCTATGAAACAGCTTATCCCGAAGAATAACTTTTAAGGAAGATTATTTTATGAAAAATTTACTTATTCTGATCATTATAGCTGTAGCCGGCCTGATTTATGCCGGGGAAGTTAACATTAATGCTACTAATACGATGCGGTTCGGTACAGGAAGCGAATGGGTCGGTGACGCGAAGGATATAGAAGTCCCGAAGCAGTATTTCGAGGACTGGATCGATCTTGAAGCCTCGAAGGGAAATTTTACTGCCGGGCTCAGGTTCGAAGCTGCCGATTCCAGCTCTCATAATGAATCGATCAAAGAAGTAACAAAGCTTTATTTTAATTATTCGAATAACGGAATAAATGTTACGGCGGGTGATTTTTACGGATCTTTCGGAAGAGGACTTGTCTTCGGGCT
This sequence comes from Candidatus Delongbacteria bacterium, assembly GCA_003252515.1. GTDB lineage: Bacteria > UBA4055 > UBA4055 > UBA4055 > UBA4055 > UBA4055. The sequence continues at coordinate 1,042 of QKDR01000028.1, forward strand.
CAAGGAATCGAAAGCTGATTTCTTTGACAGCAAGATAACGGGAGGTAAATTTGAATACTGCGGAGAACTGTTCGGACTGAAAGCTCTCGGTGGTAAAAGTTATTTTAAATACATTAATGACTTCGATCCCGCAGCTCAGACTGTTGACGAAATGGATAATTCCATAGTAGGCGGAGAGATATCCATTCCGGTAAGTTCGTATATGAATTTCGATGAGCTGTCTGTAAACATAGGCCTTTCTTATCTGTACCTGAAGAGTGACTATGCTGATGAACTGCAGTACCTTTACGATGAAATGTTCATAGAAGAAACCAATATCGGAGGATTCAGTACGGAGATAATCTGGTCGGACTGGGAATTTTTCAATGAGTATGCCGTCAAAGTGACCGAGAGAACTCCTGATCAGACAGGCTGGGCCAATTATACCTCGGTTTCCTATGCGGTGAAAGGATTCAGCGCCGGTGTCGAATACAAAGATTACTATAAATACGGCGCAAATCCGAACGACCCGGGTTCGGGATTCACACCATATCAGAACGCGCCGGAACTTACGATCGTTCATTCCTCCCACCTTCTGAACACCCACCCTCACGAGGTCAACCCGAATGACGAGATAGGACTTAAGCTCAACGCGGTCTGGCAGATGAACGAACAGCTTGATATCAGCGGGATCTTCGCAGTCTCTTCGAAGCATAACGAAGATAATATAATGCCTGAATTCGGTGAAGAATATCTGCCGTACAAGGATGCCTGGATCGGATCGAATTTCGTTCAGGAGAATTACGCGATCACCGCAGGCGCGGGATATTTTATCGATACGCCGATAAACAAAGGCCTGAACCAGCAGATAATACCCGGCGAAGAAAATAATCCGGACGCTTATTACGATGAAAGGCTGACGGTCATGGGAGAATGCTCTTTCAATATCGACAGCGAGTCTAAGATCGCCGTATGCGGCGAGTATCAGAAAGTCACCAACGAGTATCTTGACGAGGATTATAACGATATCTACGCTTCTGCGGAATACTCCTATTCTCCTTACGGATATATAAGTGTTTCAATGATAAAAACGACCGAAGAGGTCGCGGAGGACGCGCCCGATATGTGGCTCGGTCTCGAGACGGGGATTAATATTATGGACAACCATAAGCTTGAACTGTTCTATGGGCGCGAAAGGGCCGGGGTCAAGTGTTCGGGCGGTACATGCAGGCAGGTCCCGGAGTTCGACGGATTCAGAATGACACTGGTTTCGGAATTCTAGAAACAAAACAAAACGGTTGCTTTTTCAATGTGATTTGATTATATTGCGACCCTTGAAATATGAAGCGCTACGAAAACTAAGGAGTCACAAATGAAAAAAGGGATCCACCCGAAATATGAAACGGCCACGGTATCATGCGTTTGCGGAAACACATTTGAAACAAGAACGACCGTCGGTGAAATAAAAGTCGAGATCTGCTCTAAGTGCCATCCTTTCTATACCGGTAAGACAAGAATACTTGATACCGCCGGAAGAGTGGATAAATTTATGAAAAAGTATAAAATTGAGAAAAAAGAAGACGCAGAATAACTTTTATCATTTGAAATACGATCTCGAAAGCGCATATTGACATTATGCGCTTTTTAATTTAAAAGATATGGGGAAAATCAGTTGAAGAAAAAAGAAGATAAGATAAATATAGGCGGTCAGGCGGTGATCGAGGGGGTCATGATGAGATCTCCCGAATATATTGCCACGGTCATAAGGAGAGCGGACGGAACTCTTGAGAACAAAGTGCAGAAATTTATTCCTGTAACAAAACGGAACAAAAAACTTAATATTCCGGTAATCAGAGGGGCTCTTGGACTTTACGAGATGATGAAAGTCGGCATCGGGACCCTGAACTGGTCGGCCGACAGGGCGATCGAGGATGAAAAGAAGGCAAAAGGTCAGGAAGTTACGGAAACTGAAAAGAGTTTTTTCAGTAAACTGTTCGACGCACTAGGAACGGGAGCCGTTCTTTTGATCGCTCTCGGAATATTTATGTATATTCCTTATAAAATTACCGACCTGCTGGAAAGGTTCAATACGAATCAGTTCCTTTTTAATCTTTCGGCAGGAATAATAAGGACCGCTTTCATTATATTATATATGTACGCGATCAGTTTCATGAAAGACGTGAAAAGACTTTTCGAATATCACGGCGCGGAGCATAAAGCTATTGCTGCTTTCGAGAAAGGTCTGGAGCTTACAATGGAAAACGTTAAAGAACAGAGCCGGTTCCATCCGAGGTGCGGTACCAGTTTCATTCTGATAGCGGCCATAATCACAATAGTTATCTTTTCACTTTTCGACAGCTTTTATTATCAGTTCTACACTTATCCCAACATACTTTACAGGATCGCGGTCCATCTTCTTTTTCTTCCTGTCGCGGCCGGTGTTTCCTTTGAACTTCTGAAACTTTCCGAGAAGTATTCCGACATCAGCATAATAAAAGCTCTGATCCAGCCGGGTCTCTGGCTTCAGCATATAACTACGAACGAACCTGACGAAACGCAGCTTGAAGTGTCTATCGAATCCGTCAGACTGTCAACTGAGTACCTTCGAATAAAAGTATCGGGGGAAGAAGTATGAGAAGGTTTCCCGTCAGCGTTCTGATAATTTCGGCTGTGCTGTACTGCCAGTTCTCGAGCGGCGTGGACTATTCCTTAAAAAAAGAAGGACCTGTCAACCGGATCGGGGGGAGCATGATCCTGGAAACAGGTAAAACAGAATGGAATGTCAGTTACGGGAACGGCGAAAAATATACGGCAAAGTCTGAAATGTCCGGTGCGGGATATGAAGTAAGCGGTGAAAGTGAGTTCGAAGATATTTTGTTGAATTACGATGCGTCTCATTCATTAAGATCGGTCAATAACTCGGCCTCAAACGATTCATCCGGCTCTGTTACGAACTTCAGCCCGGAGGACATTAAATTCCAGAACATACGCGCGGGTATGGGGATCACATTCAAAAACAGGTACAGTCTGTACTCAAAGCTGAGCTATTATTCAGGCGAAGGAGCCGAAGCTTCAGCGGCAGGCGCCTGCGCGGGATACAGGATCAATATGTCCGGCAACAGAAAGTTAGAGATAAGTTATGAAATGAACTTTACCGGTGATGAGGAAGCTCTCTCGGGTTTTATTTTCCTGTCACAGCCGGCTCCGGAAAAGCAACTGAGGTTCAGATTCTCTAAAACAGGGATCAGTTCAGAGGCATCTTTCGAGATGAGTTATTCCTCCTGTTTTACCGGTGACTTTGACGGTCTTGCGTCTGACTATATCAATACATCTGCCGCATTCAGGTATGTTTTCGGGAAAACCGGCAGCTCCATGTCCGCCATGATCGGATCAAATCTCACTACGGAATTTGAACTGCCTGAGATAAAACTGCCATATCTCTATTATATGATCGGATATGAGAATAAACTGATCAAAGACAAGCTGGACCTTCTTGTAGGGTGGGATCTCGGCATTTACGACTCAAATCTCAGGAACAGATATGAATTCCGGGCTGTAATACCCGAAGAGATCAGTTCGGATGAAATTAAAGAGAATGACAGTTTGAATAAATTGTTCGTCAAACTTACCTACAGGTATTAGATGGAAGGAAAAGAGAAGAAGTATTTTGAACTGATCAACAGCATCAGGATACTGACGGAAGGCGAAGAGGATATCATATCCAAGATGTCGACTGTGGCCTGCGAGATCTTTCATGAATTCGATCATTTCAACTGGGTCGGTTTTTACAGAAGGACAGGGGAAAGAACGCTCAAGGTGGGACCTTATCAGGGAGGGCACGGATGTCTTGTGATCGACTTTGACAGAGGAGTGTGCGGCAGGTGCGCAAGAGAACAGAAGGTTCAGATCGAGAACGATGTTACAAAGCTTCCGTACCATATCGCGTGTTCGTCCGAGACCCGTTCGGAGATAGTGCTGCCGGTCATGAAGAACGGAGAGCTCATAGCCGTCTTCGATATAGATTCACTTATTCCGGACGCCTTTGATGAAACAGATGAAAAATATTTGACAGAGATCGCCGGACTTATCTAAAAATAATACCATAAATTCCAGATAAAGTAAACAAACTATTAAAATTCTTGACAAATGACATACAATATATTATATTGATTTTAAGGGATGAATCCGGATAAATCCCAAGTAAATATTAGTTATTTTAAGAAGGAGGTTAAAGGAAAGAATACAATGAATAGAGTTTTTTGTGGTGCGCCGATGGATCTTTCGATCGGCGGTTTTAAAGGAAAAGAGAGATCACTCCTAAAAAATGGTTAAGAGAGGTGATTAAAATGAAAAAAGGTTTCACATTGATTGAGGTTCTTGTATCCAGTCTGATACTTTTCATAGGTATCACTGGGGTTATGTCAAGTTTTGTATTCTGCAAGAAAATCATAAGGCGCAATACTCATAAATTCAATGCCACGACTATCATTAACCAGAATTTTGAGGAGATCCAAAGAAGAGTTACATGGGCTCAGGTTGAAGTTTTCATCGCAGATTTCGCGAACGGAAAACATATCACCGTAAAAAAAGAAGTAGATCAGTTCGTGCCTC
>QKDR01000175.1 GCA_003252515.1 Candidatus Delongbacteria bacterium
GCAGATCTTTCAGCCCCTTTATGAACTGGACGGTCCCGTTCACTTTGTAGGAATCGGATTTAAGGTTAAAGCTTTCATCATTTACAAGTATCTTAAAATAAAGCTCTTTATCGCCTTTGTTATTATCGATGTATTTCAGAAATTCTTTCGCTCTCTCCTCGTCGAATTCGGCAGGACGGATGTTGATACGGATCTTTTTCGTGTTCGATCCGAATCTGTCAAGCGCATGGTTGTAATCAAAAATTTCTTCTGTAAACATCTTAAGCTCTCCGTCCCTTTTAGATATATTCATTTTAAAGAAAAACACATCACCAGTTCTAAGTATGTCTCTATATTTGTCGTAAAGCTGAGTGAACACCGGTATCTCCGTCTCCTCATAAAGCGTTATCAGAGTAACGGACGCCATTTCTTTTCCGGCCTTTGTTGTTTTTACATTTATTTCTTTTATCATTCCGCCTACAGTGATCTTCTCTTCCGTGCCGAAATCTTCAGGATCAAGTTTTTTATTCGTTGAGAAAGATCTCAGAACCTCTTTGTATGCGTCAAGAGGATGACCCGAAACATAAAGGCCTATCAGTTCTTTTTCATTCTCCAAAAGAGTCGCCTTATCCCATTCTTCTATAGCCGGGAGAGGCGGATGATCAACTTTAAGTTCCTCATCGGAAGAATCGCCGAAAAGACTGATATCCCAGTCCGCCTTCTTTGATGCCAGCTGCTGGAAATGAGGGATCAGAACTTCAAGCACATCGGTGATCTGAGATCTGTAATGGCCAAGAGAATCAAGCGCCCCTGCTTTCGCCAGATATTCAACGACTCTCCTGTTAACTTTGGAAATATCTATCCTCTCGAGGAAATCGTAGATGTTTCTGAACTTTCCGTCCTTTTCCCTGACCTCTATAATATTCTCAATAGCTTTTCCGCCGACATTTTTTATGGCCTGGAGCCCGAATGCGATAGAACCGTCGGATGTGGGAGCGAAAGTGTTCTGACTGAAATTCACGTCGGGCGGAACTATTTTTATATTCAGATTTTCGCATTCTTCAATATATTTTAATACATCGTCCGATTTATCTTTAACGCTGTTTAGCATGGCACTCATGAACTCTACGGGATAATTCGCTTTAAGATAGGCTGTCTGGTACGATACGTACGCATAACAGACCGAATGAGATTTGTTGAATGCATATTCCGCGAAATTCTCCCAGTCCGCCCATATCTTTCTGCTCAGGCTGTCTACGTCGGGAATCGATGCTGAAGGAATGAACATGGAAACGAATTTTTCGTTCCCCGCGCATCCGGCGATGAATTTTTCCTTGAGCTTGTCCATCATTGATCTGATCTTCTTACCCATGGCTTTTCTCAGGTTGTCGGACTCTCCCCTTGTAAACCCCGCAAGCTCTCTCGAAAGAAGCATTACCTGTTCCTGATAGACAGTGATACCGTAAGTGTCTTTAAGATACTTTTTCATCAACGGGTGGTCATAGACGATCGGTTTCCTTTCGTGTTTTCTGTCTATGAAATCAGGGATGTACTGCAGAGGCCCCGGTCTGTAAAGCGCGTTCATGGCCACAAGGTCTTCGAACCTGTTGGGCTTAAGGTCTTTAAGGTACTTTTTCATTCCTTCCGATTCGAACTGGAAAACGCCGTTGGTCAGTCCTTTAGTGTAAAGCCTGAAAGTCTTTTTATCATTGAAAGGTATGTTCTCAATATCAAGATCTTTGCCTTTATATTTTTTTATAAATTCGATCGCTTCAGATATTATCGTAAGGTTCCTGATCCCGAGGAAATCCATTTTCAGAAGTCCTATTTTATCAAGCTGAGTACCTTCATACTGGGTTATAACGGTCTCTTTTTCCCGTGGAGGATACTGAAGCGGCACGGTATCAGATACGGGCGTTCCGCTGATAATAACAGCACAGGCATGGGTCCCGGTTCCTCTGATAGTTCCTTCAATTCTGTTGGCCATATCTATAAGGTCGCGGAACTGAGGATTGTCATCATAGAACTTCCTGAACTCCTTCTCTTTCAGAGATGCCTTTATCGTAGTCCCGGGTCTTGACGATATCATATTCGAGATCATGTTCACTTCATTCAGAGGAACATTCATCACCCTGCCTATATCTCTGATCGAGTTCTTGGCTCCCATGGTCTGATAGGTCACTACCTGAACAACGTTATCCTCACCGTATTTATTCCTGACATAACTGAGTACGTTCTCTCTTTTGTCATCCTGAAAGTCTATATCTATATCGGGCATTGATATCCTGTCGGGATTCAGAAATCTTTCAAAGAGAAGACCGTATTTAAGAGGATCTATGTTGGTAATTCCCGTAAGATATGATATCAGAGATCCTGCTGCCGAGCCTCTTCCTGGTCCTACGAGTATTCCGTTGTTCTTAGCCCAGTTCACAAAATCCTGAACTATAAGAAAATATCCCGGGAAACCCATATCGTTTACTGTCTTAAGTTCGAAATCCAGATTAGATATTATTTCTTCAGCCGACAGAGGCAGAAGTGAAGGATCATAACCTTTTTTCTGTACATACTTATCATTTTCTTTTACGAGCCCATACCTTTTTTCGAGACCTTTTTCGCACAGTTTTCTTAAGTAATCCGACTCAGTCATACCTTCAGGGCATTCGAACTGGGGCATAAGTTTCTGATCGAACTCTATTTCAAGACTGCACATTTCAGCGATCCTGACAGTGTTCTCCAGAGCTTCGGGAACGTCTTTAAAATATTTCTGCATATCTTCGGTCGACAGGATCGAATAATCCCCGTCGAGCATGCTCATCCTGTTCTCTTTCTCACTTATCAGCTTATTCGTGTTTATGCATATCAGCGCGTCCTGGATAACAGCATCCTCTTTCTTCACATAATGAGAATCGTTCGTGGCTACAAGACCGATACCGAGCTCTTTAGACAGTTCGATCAGCCCTTTATTCACCTTCTCCTGTTCATTTATCTCAGGATGATGCTGAAGTTCCAGGTAAAAACGGTCTTTTCCGAACACTCCTTTATACCATAATGACGCTTTCTTCGCTTTTTCAAGATCCCCTTCAAGAATCGCGGAAGGTACTTCACCCGCTATACAGGCACTTAGAGCTATTAATCCTTCCGAATGTTGCTTAAGCAGCCTGTGGTCTATTCTGGGTCTGGAATAAAATCCTGTCAGATTAGCTGCAGAGGAGAGTTTAAGCAGATTTCTGTAGCCGGCATTGTCAACAGCCAGCAGAACAAGATGGAACCTGCTCTCCCCTTTCTCTTTGTTGAGCATATCGTAAACAATATAAAATTCCGATCCGATTATAGGTTTTATTTTTTCTTTTAATGCCTGCTGGTAAAAATCGACGGCCCCCATAAGAGTACCGTGATCTGTAAGGGCAATAGCTTTCTGCCCGAGTTCCTTAGCTCTTTTTACCATGTCTCCGGGTTTGGACAGACCGTCAAGTATAGAATAATGCGAATGATTATGGAGATGAACAAAGGACATATTTTAAGCTTCCCCTCATTTTTCTGTATTTACTTTCAAGAAACACAATATATTGTTGTTATCGTCTCCTTCCGACACAACCTGTTGTGTTCTGCATTCGTATAAATCTAAGTTATTCAACGGTTATTCACAAATAAAAAATGTTCTAAATTTCAATTCTCCGACACTTAAATCCGTTCATAATCCACAATACTTAAAGAACCGGAGTTACTTATTCTCTATTATATATATATTTTTATACTTACACAAACATCTAACTGACGGGCATATTTTTAGCTATACTTTAAGTTCAAAATCCGAACCTGTCATTCCATGCCCGGAAATGAGCGGACCGACCACTTTTTCCATGAATTCCGTAACCTGTCCTGGAGCTCTTCCTATATAAAGCGAAGGATCGGTCATCTTTTCAAGTTCCTCCAGGGAGAGACCGAATGACACGTCAGCCGCTATCAGTTCAAGAAGGTTATTTTCCTTTCCGAGCTCTTTTACACTCCTTCCCGCTTCCATTGAAAGTTCTCTGATCCTTTCGTGAAGTACCTGTCTGTCACCGCCTTTTTTTACCGCGTTCATAATTATATTTTCGGTCGCCATGAACGGGATCTCGGCTTTTATACGTTTTTCTATCTGTTTCGGGTATACGACAAGACCGTTGAAGATATTGTTCAATATTATCAGTACTGCGTCCGCCGCAAGAAAAGCTTCCGGTACTGCAAGCCGCTTGTTCGCGCTGTCGTCAAGCGTTCTTTCGAACCACTGGGTAGATGAAGTCATCGCCGTTGATGAGTAGAGGGACATTATATATTTGGAAAGCGACGCCACTCTCTCCGAACGCATCGGATTACGCTTGTACGCCATCGCCGACGAACCGATCTGGTTCTTCTCGAAAGGTTCCTCGATCTCCTTCAGATTCTGCAGAAGCCTTATGTCGTTCGTCGTTTTATGGGCTGACTGAGCAAGAGAAGAAAGCGCTCCCATTATCCTTGAATCAAGCTTTCTCGTATAAGTCTGACCCGTTACTATGAATTTATGAGAGAAACCCATCTTGCCGGCGACCATATCGTCAAGTTTTTTTACTCTTTCTTCATCGTTATCGAAAAGCTCCATGAAAGAAGCCTGCGTTCCGGTAGTTCCTTTTACTCCTCTGAACTTGAGTGTGCTCAGACAAAAATCAATTTCCTCCAGATCGAGCACGAACTCGTTCATCCAGAGGCATGTCCTTTTACCTACGGTCGTCAGCTGAGCCGCCTGAAAATGAGTAAATCCCAGTGCAGGCCTGTCTTTTTCCTTCAGCGCGAAATCTTTCATTTTACTTAAAAGTGAAACAAGTTTTTCTCTGATATTATTCAGGGCTTCCCTGTATTGTATAAGATCGGTATTGTCCCCTACGTATGCTGAGGTAGCTCCCAGATGGATGATCCCTTTTGCAAGAGGACACTGCAGACCGTAAGCGTGCACGTGGCTCATCACGTCATGCCTTACAACTTTCTCGCGCGCTTCCGCGTCTTCATAATTTATAATATCCGCATGAGCTTTCAGTTCGTTTATCTGTTCCTGAGTGATATTCAGCCCGAGTTCCTTTTCCGCTTCTGCTAACGCTATCCACAGTTTTCTCCATGTCCTGAACTTGTATTCCTGACTGAATATATAGCTCATTTCTTTCGAAGAATATCTTTCGGTCAGCGGGTTAGAATATGATGTTCTGTCTGTCATTTTAATCCCTCAGATTAATAGTTTAAACGTTAAATAAATTTAAGAAATTTTTAATAGGATTGAAACAAAATACTTGACAACCTTTCTGTATTTTATTAAATTACTTTAAATTTTAAAGTTCTTTAACAAAACAAAGGGAGCAAAATGAAACAAATAATAACAGCAGCCGTGATCATTGCCGTAATGTCGTGCTCACAGCAAAAACCTTATACCGAATCCGTTCAGAACGGCATTAAAGTGATCGAGAACGAGAAAACCGGGATCGAACCAGACTTTAAATTCAGCATTAAAGAATTATACTCGATCGAGAATTCTGAAAATGACACTTCTTTCGTACTTAATTTCCCCGGTGACAGAGCCGATCTGAATTCAGATCTCGATGATTCAGGAAATCTTTACGTCGTTGA
>QKDR01000164.1 GCA_003252515.1 Candidatus Delongbacteria bacterium
TAGACCGTCTTACTGAAAAATTGTACGGAGTGAAATTATGAAAGTTTCAGCCGCAATACTAAAAAGGAGATCGTTCAGATCACTTGAACCTGTAGAAATAACTGAAAGCATGATTAAAGAACTTGTCTCAGCGGCAAATCTGGCACCGTCGTGTTATAATAATCAGCCCTGCAGATTTGTTTTCGCGAAATCATCCGATGTACTTGATAAAATCAGAAAAGTGCTGAAAAAGGGAAATGAGTGGGCTTATAACGGATCGTGTATCGCAGCTGTATTGTCAAGGAGGGATCTGGACTGCGTAGCAGGTGAAAAGGAATTTTACCTTTTCGATTCTGGAATAAGTATCGGTCAGCTTATATTAAAAGCTACGGAAATGGGTCTTGTAGCTCATATTATAGCTGGTTTCGATGCCGTTAAAGCAAAGAAAGACCTTTCAATTCCTGAAGAATGGAACCTTATAGCTCTGATCATAATTGGTAAGAAATCCAGAAAGAAACTTGAAATAAGTGATGAGAACAGACCCGAAAGATTATCTCTGAAATATATTTATTCAATTGACGAATATTCAAAAAAACTTAATAAAAAAGTAAAACATTAGAGTAGTAAATGCTTAAAACAAGAAAGATCGTACCGGGAGACAGAAAAAGAGTATTTAAAATAGTAGAGAATATCTGGGACGGCAGTGATTATATACCTCTTGTATTCGACGACTGGGTAAAGGACACAAGAGGAATGTTCATTGCAGCTGTTGACGAGAATAACAGTCTTGTCGGATTTGAGAAGTTAACGATGCTGACTGAAAAGGATGCCTGGATAGAAGGATTAAGAAAAGACATGGTGGCCGGTGTCAGAGGAGTCGGGAGATTTCTCACAGAGCATATTTTTTCCGTACTTTCAAAGAATAAAAATATCAGAACTGTAAGGTTTGCGACGTATTTCAAAAATATTGAGTCGATAACTTTATTCAGTAAATTGGGATTCCGTGTTCTGGAGGAAAGAGATCATAAATTTGTAAAATTGTCCAAAGTTAAAAGTATACCAAAGTACGCTGATAATACAGCGTCCGTGATATATGACACTGATTCGGTAATGGAATATATTGACCGGTCGGAGTGGAAGAGAAAAAATAAGAGCGGGATCTGCCACTCATGGGTAGTTAAACCGTTCAGCAGGAATATCATTGAACAGGATTATATCGGTAAAGGCAACGCGCTTGCGATCAAGCGTAATGGAGAAATAAAAGCTTTATGCTTATATACAGTCCGGGAAATTGATGATCTTTTTATTTGTTTCTTTGAGGCGGAAACATCTGAACTGTTCAGAGAGTTGTATCAGGAAACTAAGAAAACAGCCTATGAGAACGGTCAGAAAAATCTTGCTGTAGTGCTGAGCAGAAAAGATAAAAGATCGCACGAGCTTTTCGAAAAATTTAAATTCAGAAGCTGGGAGGGGGAAGGAGATTTTCTTCTTTTCGATCTTCCTGTGAGTATGCTGAAGAAGTAAATTTATAAATTCTTTTTTTTATATTCAGACACTGCATACATTTTATTCAGTTCAGAGGTTATAATATGAGGATTGTTCAGAGGAAGATCATCCTTTTCAACAGAGTAGTTCAGCAGTTCGGCTATTTTGATGTTCTTAAGCCGTGGTAATTTTGTACGGTTCGTAGTCTCGATCCTGTTACCTTGAGCGTCGACAATGATCAGTTTTGGAAGGAAAGCCCCTTTTCTTCCGATAAATTTGTTCATAATATCCTCCGCCCCGGCAAATTCTTCGAGAGTAGTTCTTCCCAGGGCTTCGTAATTGTTCAGTTCCCGTCCGTCCCATGTATGAACCGTCGCAAAACTATCGGAGATTTTCTGCTCAATATCAGTTCCGAGATTAAGAGTGTCGTGCCCGGACGGCATCAGAAGCACTTTTCCTCCTCCGCCTTCGATATTGCACGCATAATCCGGTCTTGCAACACCAGATATCCAGCCCTGCAGATGTTTCATATACAGCTTCCCTATCTGGATCGGAGTTATAAAATGAACTATGCCTCTTTCTTTATGACACTGAAGAAGATAATATGGATGGATACCTATCCAGAGCATCCTTCTGAATGTTTCAGCAAGAGTTTTAAAATAATCGTTCACGTGGTTAAGAAGAACTGTCTGGTTCCTTATCGAGAATCCGAAATCTCTGATAAGTTCTGAAGCAGATAAAAGATCTTTAGTGATTTCCTGATAATGATTTATATGTGTCATAAAATAGACATATTTTTTTATGTTTTTCGAGTGTTTATTAGACGCCGAGCGGATCAGTTCGAGTATTTCTTCGTTAACCGCCATCGGAAGAACTACCGGCACGCGGGTGGCTATCCTTATCACTCTCAAATGCTCTATCCTGCTGAGTTCCTCAAGAACGAATCTAAGCAGATCGTGGCTTATTCTTAAAGCGTCACCTCCGGTAACGAGAACTTCGTCAATATTTTTGTTATAAGAAATGTAAAAAAGACCTTTTTTGATCTCGTTAAGATTTACATCAACTGATCCGTCGAGAGATTTGGCCCTCTGGCAGTGAACGCAATATGAAGCACAACTTGTATTTTCCGCTACGAAGAGAGCCACTCTGTTTGGATATCTCTGGTAAGCCGCGCCGTAACTTCTTTTTTCTTCAGCCATTGAACCTTCTCTGCCTGTGTTCGGGAAAAGAAGATTTGCCGGTGTAGGTACGCTCTGCCAGAATATCGGGTCGATTCTTTTTGCTGATTTTTCTCCGGGCAGGAGTTTCGGATGAAAAGGATCTTTATTTATCAGAGAAGCGTAATAAGGAGTTATCCTCATCGGCTCTTTTCCATGACCCCTCATGATCCTTATTACTCTTTCGATCTCATTTTGCTGATGACAATTAAGCTTGATCACTTTCTGGAGCTGGTCAGCAGTTCTCACTGAATTTCTCAGCTGCCATTCAGGATCTTTCCACTGGGACGGTCTGACCTTATCCCACAAAATACAGTTCCTGTAATCTTCCGGTTTATATAAGAAATCGCTTTCGGAGAACATATCTTCCTCCAGAAATATTATTTAGAAATCTGCCTGTGCAGTTCCGCCGCAATTTCATATACCGCTTCGCAGTATGAATCGCTTGAATTATATCTTAAGATATGTCTAACTATTTTGTTTTTGTTCGATTTTTTTAATTCGTAATATTTATTCCATCCGTTGTAATTCAGAAAGTTGGCTATACTCATGATAGCGTCGTCCATATTCATAAGGTCAGCGTGACCGTCACCGTCACCGTCCCTTGCCAGATGAAGGTTGAACGGCATGAACTGGGTGAATCCGACCGCGCCTACAAAATTACTTTTTGTTTCAGAGGGGTCAAGCGAGTTCTCAATAGTGTACTTTAAAATATTACAGAGGCTGTTCATTGCCGAATCTTTCAGGCGCGAAATTCTTTTCAGGTTATTTGTCCTGTCGCTTGTGTCGGATGCGGGATTTTCTATCGCGAAAAGCGACTGGCTTAACAATACTTCGAAAGGATTGTATTTCAGAGGGTATCTTCCAAGATCTGTTTCCTTGCGTAGTACAGCTACGATTATTTCTTTGTTGACATTATATTCAGATTCAGCCATCTCAAGAACTTCTCTGTGATCATTGACAAACTTAACCATTTCGCTGAAATTGAATTTTTTCAAATCGAACTTGTCGGCTTTGTACTGTTCTTCGATCGAGTTAGGTCTGTAATAAAAATGGAGTGGTTCGAAACCCAATTTTTTTATACGGATGAAAACAGAATCTATACTCGCGGAATTAATAGAATCTTTTCCAAGTCTTTCTACGATCGTTTTATAGATATCTGTTCTTTTGAAATCTTCAAGCCGGAATTCGGAGAGATATCTTTTTAAAATATTCAGCTCTATTGAAAAAGTTACGTATTCCAACACTGTATGGTCAGGCCATTTTTCGAGTCTTTTTTTGAAATAGTCATTTCCTGACAGTTCAGTTCTAATGAAATCCAGAGTCCCCATCGTGTCCAATATGTCGGTTAACCTGTATTTGTAGCAATTATAATGCAGAGTTTTATAATATAAGTTTTTTGTAAGCTCTTCAATATCCTTTTTATCGACTTCCATTCCATTGATCTCAGTATTCAGACTGTCACGGAGCTTCGACAGGTAAATCTCCCTGTATTCGTAAAGGTATTTTTGTCTGGGTGACATAAGATTTCTGAATTCCTGCGGAAAAATATCCGTTATAAAAATTATAATCAGAATCGGTATGAAATATGAAATTTTAGTCAAAGCATGCCCCTTTTTAACAAGCAGTTTAATAATAAGAAATTTTTCAGCCTTATTCAAATAAAAATCCCGAAAAGTTTTTACTATAAATTATATTGACTTGAGGGTATAAATAAAATATATTCCGATTTGATTAATTTAAGAACGCGGAGACAACTATGATCGATCTTCAGAGAATGTTCGCCGCCCTGCTGGAGACAGGAGGGTCCGATATCCATCTCAAAGTTGGAATTAAGCCTATTTTCAGGGTCAACGGAGAGCTTGTGGACTGGGGAGATGAAGCAATATCCATGGAGGAAATGAATTCTATAGCTGAAAAACTGATGAGCAAGAAGGAAAAGGAAACTTTTAATGCTCAGAAGGAAGTCGATTTCGGTTTCGGCGTAACCGGGGTCGGAAGATTCAGGGTCAATATTTATAAACAGAGAGGTACAATAGCAATAGCAATCAGAGCCATTCCGTTCGATATTAAAAACATCGATGAACTCCATTTACCGGAAGTTCTAAAAAAAATGTGTATGACACCAAGAGGAATGGTCCTTGTGACCGGAACAGTGGGATCGGGGAAATCAACAACTATCGCGGCAATGCTTGAACATATCAATCAGACAAGAAGAACCAATATTATAACGATAGAAGACCCCATTGAGTTCCTGTTCAGAGACAAAAAGTCTATAATCCACCAGAGAGAGGTAGGAAGCGATACCGATTCGTATCAGGGATCGCTGAGATATCTTTTAAGGCAGGACCCGGATATTATCATGATCGGTGAGATCAGGGACCCTGAAAGTATGTACACAGCTATCAGGGCGGCAAACACCGGCCACCTTGTATTCACTACTCTGCATACTACCGATGCGATCCAGACTATAAGCCGAATCCTGTCGTTCTTTCCCGGAGACCTCCAGAATGAGATCAGGAATCTTCTGGCGGTTACTTTAACCGGGATCGTATCACAGAGGCTCATCCCGACGCGTGACGGAAAAGGCCGTGTGCCTGCAACTGAAATTTTAGTAAACAATGAAACTATAAAAGAAGCCATCATTGATCCGGCAAAATCGTCCGATATAAAAATGTCGATCGAGAAAGGCGAGGTAATTTACGGTATGCATAATTTCGACCAGAGTATTTACAAACTATACGAGAAAGGGCTGATATCATACGAGGAAGCAATGAGAGGTGCTTCTACTCCTACTGATTTCGAAAGACGACTCAAAGGGCTTGATACTTCCGACAGCAATAATTACGAACTTGGTGACTACAGCTCAAACTAAATTTAATAAATTAAGGAGAAACAAATGGAATTCCCTAAAGATTTTCTTTTTACCGAAGATCATGAATACGCAAAAGTTGAAGGTGATATTGCCGTGATCGGAGTATCAGAATATGCACAGGAGCAGCTTGGTGATATAACTTATATCGAATTACCGCAGCCGGGAGATAAATTCGCTAAGGGTGACAGCCTCGGAGTGATCGAAGCCGTTAAAGCTGCATCGGACATTTATTCACCGGTTTCAGGAGAAATAGTAGAAGTAAATTCTGAGCTTGACAGTAATCCTGAGCTTGTGAACAGCGACTGTTACGGAAAAGGCTGGATAGTGAAGGTCAGACTGAGTGACACCTCCGAACTGGATGCCCTGATGAACGCTGAAGCCTATAAATCACATGTAGAATAAAACCGAGACAGAAAATGCCATATATAAGCAATACCGAAAAAGACAGAAAAGAAATGCTGGAAGCTATAGGAGTTTCAGAATTTAAAGACCTGCTCAAGGATATTCCCGATGAATTTGTTTTCAAAGGCAGACTCGGGCTCGGTAAAGGACAAAGTGAGCTTGAAGTAACTGCACAAGTAAGAAAGCTGGCAGGATCGAATAAGAACACAGCCGACTACACTTCATATTTAGGAGCCGGCTCATACGATCATTATATTCCGTCGATCGTTCCTTATCTGATCTCAAGACCGGAATTTCAGACCGCATATACACCATATCAGGCCGAGATCAGCCAGGGAACGCTCCAGAGCATTTATGAATATCAGTCGCTTGTGTGCAATCTTACAGGTATGGATATAAGTAACGCCTCCATGTACGACGGCGCTTCGTCGATGGCTGAAGCCGCTATTCTTGCTTGCAGGCATACAAGAAGGAAGAAAATACTTATTTCTTCTACTGTAAATCCCGGCTGGATAAATGTAGTAAGAACATTTACTGAAGCATCAGGCTACGAGATAGGGTTGCTGAAAGCTGCAGACGGTGCGTTCGGTATGAATGCAGTCGGTGAATCCGACTTGGCAGATGCAGCCTGTGTAATTGTACAGAACCCGAACTTCTTCGGGATCATCGAGGATTATGACGGGATCGCAGATCTTGTACATTCGAATAAAGGAGTTTTTATAACTGCTATAGATCCGGTCAGTATCGGGATACTTAAAAAACCGTCAGAATCAGGAGCTGATATTGTTGTAGCAGAGGGTCAGGCTCTGGGACTTCCGCAGGCATTTGGGGGACCGTATCTGGGTATATTCGCTTCTACGAAGCAGTTCATGAGGAAAATACCTGGAAGAGTCGTGGGTGTTACTCAGGATGTCGACGGCAAAAGAGGTTTCGTTCTTACTCTGCAGACCAGAGAACAGCATATCAGGCGCGACAAAGCAACGTCCAATATTTGTTCGAATCAGGCGCTCTGCGCTCTGGCAGCGGGAATATATCTCAATACAATGGGAGAAGAGGGACTGAAAGAAGTCGCAGAGAACTGCTATAAAAGAAGCCATTACCTTGCTGCAGGGATAGCGTCTGTAGAGGGCTTTGAGATTAAGTATGATAAACCATTCTTTAAAGAATTTGTAGTGAAGACGAAGTATTCGGTAGATAAGATAATGTCTGCAATGCTTGAGAATGAAATATTCGCAGGAATTCCGCTAAAGAGATTCGGTCTTGCCGATAATGAATTCCTTGTGGCGGTTACGGAAAAGAGAAGCAAAGATGAAATGGACAGATACATCAAAGCTCTAAAAGACTTGAAAGATAAATTCTGAAAGTACAATAAATCTGAAAAAAGCGGCGAATTCGTCGCTTTTTATTTCGGAGGCAAATGAAACACAGAACTTCTCATTATACCGAATATCTGATAATGCTTATTTTTCAGACGATAATAAGAATTCTCCCCCTTAAAGCAGTAGTGAGGACAGCAGATACAATAGCGATCGTTTTCACTGCTTTTATTAAACCCCGAAGCAAAATAGCGTTGAAGAATCTGTCACAGGCTTTTCCGGAAATGACCGGCAGAGAAATGAAAAAGATAAGAGATATGAGCTACAGGAATATTCTTATGTCTTCATTTGAAAGCTATAAATACATGTTCCTTACAAAGAAACAGAAACTTGATCATCTTATCGTTGATGAAAAGTCAAAGGATATACTGCTTAAGGCAAGTCAGAATGGAAAAGGCTGCGTAGTCGTAGGCGGTCACTACGGCTTCTTTGAAGCAGGCGGCCATTATGCCACATGTCACGGGATAAAATCGGCATATGTGGTGGCAAATCAGAAAAACAAACTTACCGAGAAGCTGATAGACATACCCAGAGAAAAAGCCGGAATACTGGTAATCCACAGAAAACAGATGACAAAACTTTTCAGAGCTCTTAAGGAAAATTATTTCGTTGCTTTACTTTCAGACCAGAACGCGGGAAGAAAGCACGGTATTTTCGTTGATTTCTTCGGTATACCGGCCTCAACTCATAAAAACCCTGCAGTGATAAGCCTGAAATACAACATCCCCATGCTTCTTGTAAATACAGTAAGAGACAGATCCGATAGTACAAAGCACAATCTGAGTTTTACTGAAGTCAGGTTCAATGATATCTCAGACTCAGACTATGATCTTGAAGGTAAAGTAAAGGCTCTTGTTCAGAGATATACTAAAATGCTTGAAGATCAGGTCAGGAACGATCCGGATCACTACTGGTGGATACATAAAAGATTTAAGACCCGGCCTGAAAAGAAAGAATCTTTCTATAAATAAAAAACGACCCTGATTCAGGGTCGTTTCAGTTTAAAAGCTTTTAAATTCAGGCTATTACAGTTTTACCTGCTTTAATACATGAAGTGCACGCTTTGATCTTTAAAGACTCGTCGTCTTTTTTCACTCTTACGGTCTGAAGGTTCGGATAAAATACACGTTTTGATCTGCCTGTGATATTAATACCTACTCCGCCTTTTTTCTTGGCCATACCTCTTCTGCAGTACGAACCTCCGAAAACCGGTCCTTTTCCGCATATGTCGCAAATTCTTGACATGTTAACCTCTTTATTTCAATAAATTATATCCTTTTTTGAGCCTGAGCCCAACGAGGTTGAAATATAATTACTGATGAAAATAATTGCAAGTTAAATTTCAATTTATTTTTGTTGCATTTGTACTGCATAGTATTTAATTTGTTTACCATTGGAGGTTCGCGTATGTTCGAAAGAATAATTAATTCACTTAGAAAAAGGTCTGAAAGTAAATTCGATCCGTCAGTTTTTAATGATCCCGCAGCATTAAAGACCGAATGGTCACCACTTGCGCGTGGAGGAGCGAATTTCAAGACTCATAAGCTTGTACAGGTTTACGCGGGCAGGTATGAATTCAGACCTGGATTGTTCATGCTGTTATTTGCATCGGTTTTCGCGATGTTCGGGATCGGTTTTGCTTCTGTCAGCTCGTTTGTGATTTTATCTTCAGAAAAAACTCCTGTATATGCCGTTTCAGCAGCAATGACAGGATTCGGTCTGCTTTTCGCGCTCATAGGAATTCTTATATACAGATTCGCGTCCGTTCCAAGAGTATTCGATAAAGATTCCGGATATTACTGGAAAGGAAGGAAGGAGCCTGAGCTTTTGCGTCAGTCCGATAATAAAAATTGTGTCAGACTGATCGATATAGCAGGTGTACAGATAGTATCGGAGTATGTAAGGAACAGCAAATCGTCTTATACAAGTTATGAATTGAACCTTATTTTAAAAGACGGGAAAAGACTGAATGTGACAGATCATGGAAATTATGAAGCAATAGTAAAAGACGCAGAAACGATCGGTCAGTTTTTAAATGTCCCCGTATGGAATGCCGCAGGGAGGTAATTATGAATAAACTCGGGTATAATAAGCTTCTGATAATATTAATATTTGCATTATCTATATTATCGTGTACGAAACAAAATCCTTACGATAAGATCACCGTGGGAATGAGTAAATCCGAAATAATACAGTTTATCGGGAATACGTCGGCAAAAAGGTATATAACAAAAACGAACAATCAGATTCAGGGACCGGAGAAGGAATTCTGGTACGAGCTTGCATACGGTACGAAACTGGAAGTCTGGACTTATAAATCTGAGAACGGATCGCTTAATCTGTATTTTATCGACGGAGAAAGTGAATTGAAGTACAAAGTACTAAAGCAGAAGTAGCTGGCTTCCTGAGCATACAACTCTATTTTTCTTTTACTCTTTTACGTACTGATTCGATCATGTCCGGGATTGATCCTGCAGTAAGTTTAGTGACAAGCCAGTCGGGAAGAAAAGTACCCGGATCAAGATATATGCTGTAGTATATTACAGTTACATCGGGTTTCTCCGGATCAGGAGTGAAAATCCAGCTGCCGTTGTTGTCGTTAAGATCGCCATCAACGTAACTCCAGTTTACCGATATAAGGCTGTCAGTTTCCGAAGAGTTTATTTTCAACCGGTATTCGATATCAAAGAACGGTGCGTCATAAACAAAATCATATATAATACCATCTTCGGTTTTATTAAAAACGACAGCTTTTTTTATATCAGGCATGAATTCATGATATTCAGTTACTTTGGTGATCACTCCAAAACATTTTTGTACAGGCGCATTTACAGTAAAAACAGCTTCAGCGGTTCTGATATCTGAATCTGTTCTTTCAATAAGCCTGATCTTTATGTCTTTTTGTGATACTACAGTTTTGCCTTTATTGTCACTGAAACTGACATCGGAGAAAGCAGGGATTGATATCGAAATCAGCAAAACCGCGATCAGAAGGTGTTCCTTGAGATTAAAAAAGGCAGGAATAATATCCTGCCTTTCAGATTGTTTTCTAGTACTTGGAAAGATCACCGACGACCTTCTCTACTTCTTCAAGAATTTCTCCTGATTTAACGAGGGCTTTCATGGTGGTGTGATCGTCGTAAAGGGGTCTGTCTACATCAAGGAACTCCACATGTTTCCTGACAATATCCTTTGCTTTCTGAGTTCCTTTCCCGAAGCTGTATTCCTCTTTCCTGAAATCAAGAGCCTGTGCGGCCGCCATGAATTCTATCCCGAGAATGCCATATGCGTTATCCAGTATCTGGAAATTCTTAATTGCTGTGTTCATGCCCATTGACACGAAATCTTCCTGGTCGGCCGCTGCCGGTATAGACATTATCGAGGCCGGAGTTGAAAGAAGTTTTTGTTCTGTGATCTGCATATCGGCGGTATACTGACTGAGCATTAAGCCGGAGAACATACCGGCCCCTTTTGTCAGGAAGGCGGGAAGGCCGACACTGAGAGCAGGGTTGTTAAGTCTGTTCATTCTTCTTTCTGAAAGGATGCTGACCATAGTGATGCAGTATCCGGCCATATCCATCGGAACTGCGACCGGAGATCCCTGGAAATTCGCACCTGAAAGCTGAAGGTTCTTGTCCGGGAAAAAGATCGGATTGTCGCCGACACCGTTCAGTTCTATCTCGACCTGTGATCTTGCGTAGGCCAGAGCGTCATGAGCCGCTCCGATCACCTGAGGGGTAGATCTCATAGAATAGGCGTCCTGAACTTTACATTTAACTCTTCCTTCTTTCAGATCTCCACCGCTTACGATCTTATTTATTGATTCAGCGCTTCTTACCGCGCCTTTAAATCCCCTTACTTCATGAAGCAGTCTGGTGTAGGGTTTCATATTGGCTTTCAGGGCTTCCAGAGACATCGCAGCGGCGATCTCGGCCTGTTTCAGCCATCTTTCAGAATCATAAAGGAAGATAGCGCTCATGGCGGTGAGTACGTTAGAACCGTTGATAGTTGCAAGTCCGTCCCTTGCTTTTAGTCCGGGGACCGGGATCCCGGCTTTGTCCATAGCTTCCTTAGCCGGCATAAGTTTGCCTTTATAATAAGCTCTTCCTTCTCCCATCATTAATAGAGCGATCTGGGACATAGGGGCAAGGTCTCCGCAAGCTCCTACCGATCCTTTCTGGCAAACGTAAGGGGTTACGCCTTTATTAAGCAGGTCTACAATGGTCTGAGTTACTTCAAGTCTTACACCGGAATTCCCGTGAGCGTGGACATTGATCCTTGCTGCCATAGCTCCTCTTACATATTCTATAGGCGCCGGGTCTCCGATTCCTGCGGCATGGTTATAGATCAGATATTTCTGAAAATCCTGAACCTGATCGTCGTTCAATACTACTTCAGAGAATTCTCCAATCCCCGTGTTCACTCCGTACATGATCTCTTTAGCTCTTACTTTTTTCTCAAGCATCTCTCTGCATGTATTGATTCTTTCGGCAGCTTTGGGATGAAGTTTAACTTTTTCATTGAACCTTGCGATTCTGACAAGTTTTTCTACAGTAAGTCCGGATCCTGTTAATACTATCATTTTAATCTCCGTTAAATTTTAAGTTTTCCAGTAATATTTTCAGCTTCAGCTATAAGGCTCTTGTTATCTATCAGTTCTTCCGCTTTAATAATATCAGTATAAATAAGTCTGTCTTTTTTTACCGGCCTTATCTCTGATCTCATTTTCTTATAAACATTTTTTATGGCGTCTGATGACATCTCGGCTCCCCTGAAATGAAGTCCCTGAGCAGCGCACAGAAGTTCTATTGCGAGGACGGATCTTACATTTCCGCAGATTTCAATAAGTTTTCTGGCTGCATGAGCACCCATACTTACATGGTCTTCTTTATTGGCTGAAGTAGGTATCGAATCCACTGACGCGGGATGAGAAAGAACTTTATTTTCGCTGACAAGTGCTGCGGCAGTAACCTGGGTCATCATAAATCCTGAGTTCAAACCCGGATCAGTAGTCAGAAATGAAGGAAGTCCGTCGTTCACGGAAGGATCAAGAAGATATTCGATCCTTCTTTCACTGATGTTCGCAAGTTCACTGACGGCGATTGACATGAAATCCGAAACGAAAGCTAGCGGTTCACCGTGAAAATTTCCGCCTGAAAGCACTTCGTGGCCTTTATCAAAAACAAGAGGATTGTCTGTAACCGAGTTCATTTCAATCTCAAGGATCTTTCGGGCATGATTGAAAGTGTCTTTTACTGCTCCGTGCACCTGAGGAATGCAACGCAGACTATATGCATCCTGGACTTTAGGGCAGTGTTTATGCGATTCTACTATGCCTGAATTCTCCAGAAGTCGCCTGAAATTAAATGCCGTATCGATCTGTCCCTGATGCGGTCTTGCCTGCTGTATTCTTTCGTCGAAGGGTGACAAAGAACCTTGCAACGCTTCCAAAGATAATGCTGCTATAATATCCGCATTCAGTAAAAGTTTTTCCGCTTTGATCAGGGCATCAGCCAGAACAGCTGTCATTACCTGAGTACCGTTGAGTATTGCCAGACCTTCCTTTTGTCTGAGCTCAAGTGCCGGGATCCCTGATTTCTTCATTGCAGCGGCGCCTGAGATCAGCTTACCATTATAATAAGCTTTTCCCTTTCCTGTCATCACAAGTGCCATATGAGATAATGGAGCAAGATCACCCGATGCCCCGACAGATCCTTTTTCGGGTATAAAAGGGATCACATTCATATTTATCATTTGTTCGAGTGTTCTTACGACTTCGATCCGAACTCCTGAAAATCCCTGAAGGAAACTGTTTAATTTCAAAAGCATTATACCTTTAGAAATTTCCAGAGGAAACGGTTTACCTGTACCTACGGCGTGTGAAAGAATAATATTCTTCTGAAGAGTGACCGTATCTTTTTTGTTAATAACAACATTGCTGAACTTCCCGAACCCTGTATTTATGCCGTATCTGATAATGTTTTTATCTACGATATCTTCAACTATCTTACGGCATTCGATTATTCTTTTAACGGATTCCGCGCTAACGATAACTGAAACATCAGAAGAGTTAACGATGGCAGAGTAAGTTGTGAGATCAAGATTATTTCCGTTTAGTTCGATATGTGACATGAATTTTTCTCCGAAAATCAAACCGTCCGGAAAACCGGACGGTATATTACTGAATTCAAGTGTGTGATTATTCTACTGTTATCTCGATTGCTGAAGTCTGCTGCACAATTTCTCTTGTTACCGAAGGTATCATAAAATAAGTATCGGCATAGTCATTCTTGAATACATTTTTGACCGCACCTGAGAAATTCATATTGAACGATGATTTGAACGATTGCGTGCTCTGTTGTATTGTTTTCCCATTCTTATCGATAAATTTAACATTTATGATGAAGCTGGCAACGTTATTTTCAAATTGTTCTCTTTCGTTCACGATCTTGGAGGCGTTCGGATTATAAACTCCGTCATCGAGGTTAACGCTTCCTCCGGAAGAGAATTTTGAGATCAGGTCGGTCACCATTGAATATATGCTCGCAGGGAGTTTCAGCCTCAAGTTAAGTTCAATGTCGAAATGTGTCCCGCCGTTTCTGGAAGACAGTTTTGTCGATAAGATCTCACCTTTGAAGCTCTTTGATATCTTTCTGGTTATCATATACTGTTTTCTGAAAGGAGTATTGTTCACAAAATCCGTCTCAAGAAGATTGAATGCGAAGATGCCGTCTCCATAGAAGTGAGAAAGCGCTTCGTCATAAGAATTCTTCGAAAGTGAATTTGTAGGGTCCTCTTTATATGCTTCTTCAAAGAATTCAGCGGCTCCTTTATAATCTTTGTTCCTGAGGCTTATCTTGCCTTTGTATGTGTTAGCTACGCCGGTTCTTTTCGCTGTAAGGTCGATCTGCTTTATCTTTGAGATTTCATCTATGCTCAGGTTCAAACCTATATTGTTGCACACAGGATGGGTAATATAGGATACTATTGTGTACAGGTCATTGGCAAATCCCTGAATGACAATGGCAGGATAAGCTGTTCCGTCGTTGAGATTATAAACAACTATATTTACAGGAAGACTGTTGTCGGGATTAACCGTATAATTACCGGTAACGATGAAATCCAGATTGAAATGTTCCTTTATTTCACCGGTAAAAGAGGTGACTGTGGCTGTATTAACAAAAGGATTCAGGTTCCTGGATACGAGAAAGTCATATATCATATCATCTTTGATTATGTTGATCTCGTTAACAGCTTTCAGTTTGTCGGAAATAATATCTGCGAGAGCGTATCCTACCCATTTATTCTGTACGTCACCGCTGGTCTGAGTAAGTGAATAGAATCCTACATTGACCTTCGCATAAGCCATAGAAACAAGTAATATTACGATTAACAGTGTTTTCTTCGGCATTTTTTACCTCATTTTAATTAAACTTAATTTAGCGAGAAAAATATCCCAAAATAATTTATTTAGCAAGTTTTTTTATTTGAACAAAATAAATTTAAATTCGTTCATGTCAGAAAATTAATACTTGAAATTTCCATTCAAGTTTATATTATTCACTAAGACGAATTAAAAAGGGCCTGATTGATTAAGAATAAGCTGAAAATACTGATCCTTGCCATTATACTTTCCGTTGAAATACTGATCCCGGACGATCTTGCGGGAAAGTTATACTTCCGTTATGCATTGCCGGATTCAATTTGTTCCGATTCTATTTATTTTGAACCTGATAAGGAAACTTTAAAAGATTCTGAATCAGGGTTTTACAGAAAAGGAGTAATATACAGAGGTATCAGCTTCAGCGGAGGTTCCGATCCCGGAATCGTCTCAGGGCTTAATCTGGAGCTTAAAGGATCAGTTGCAGAAAATGTTGAGGTCTCGGCGTTCATTTCTGATGATAATATGGCTGTATCTCAGGAAGGATCAACAGAATCTCTGTCGGATATTGAGAATATTTACATTCAGTTCAGACATCCGCACTTTTTTTCAAGAATGGGTAATTTTACAATTAATTACGGCAGAGGAGATTTCGGACGGCTTGAAAATGACCTTGCAGGAGCAATGCTTAACATCAGCAGGAACGGGAGCTCTGCAGAGGGATACATATCGGCTGGAGGAGACACTTTTTCAAGTACGGAGATTGCCGGTATTGAAGGAGTCGCGGGACCCTATAAAATATTTGCTGAAGGATCTCATGAATCGGGAAGGATAACTCCCGGTTCTGAAACAGTCTGGCTTAACGGTACAAAATTGTCAAGAGGCAGAGAATATTATTTCGACGAATTATCTTCCGAACTGTATTTTCTCTCCGGTACTCCGGTTCATTCAGGAGACAGAATAATTATCGATTACCGTTTCGCGAGCGATACGTATAAGAACATTACTTACGGATTCGACGGAAGTACTTCTCTTTATGACGACAAGCTGCAGCTGAATGTAAATTATTTTAAAACTGAAGATGACAGCGAAAGCCCGTTGCAGTATGATATGACCCGGGAAATAGAGGACGCACTAGGATCTTCAGAAGACGGATATGTCTTTGTTTCAGGTGCAGAATATGCTGAAAATGAAGGCTCCTATGATCTGATGCTTCCGGATTCTGTTTTTGTGTGGGTCGGAAAAGGTAACGGCGACTATAATGTCAGATTCTCGTATTTTGAAACTGCAGGCGAGTATAATATTTCATACGACAGTACCGGGACCGCATATTTTGTACATGATCCTGTGAACGGAGGAAAATATCTGCCTTTGATCAGGATCGACGCTCCGACATCGTATTCACGGGTCTTTGGTGAGATCTCGTACAATTCAGATCGCGTTAAATTTAGATCTGAAGCTGTTGTTTCGGGCAGGAATGTAAATACTTTCTATAACAGAGAAGCCGATTTTAACGGGTACGGAGACAGGGAAGAACTCACGATCTCGACAGATGAGAGCAAGTACGGAACATTAAAATTTTCAGCAGGAAGAAAATATTACAACGATGAACTTATACTTCCTTCAAGGCTGAGTGATGTCATTTCCGAAAAAGAGATCGATACAGGGCAGCTTAACGGCACGGGAAGTTTTATGAGGTACAACGGCAGAGTAAGTCATGATTATAAAGGTAAAATTGTGAACGGCTATTCTATAATCTTTACTGAGAAAGGAGAAAATGTATCTGAAACAGGTCATATCGCAGATTCCTATGCCTCTGTCGGGAATTACTATTATAAAGCTGATCTGTCAATATATCAGACGGATATAGATACGGTAAGAATAGACAAACGGAATATATATTTTAATCCGGGATATTCAAATGAGAGATGGGATGTCGGACCATACTATGGTTCAACTGAATTATCAGGGATCAGTCCGGAAGAAAATACATCTAAATACGGGAACCGTACCGGATTCAGAACCGGAACGTATTCCGCAAAACACACAATAGAACTGGCAAGATTCGACAGAGGCTCGGCATACTATCTGGAAAGACTTACCAATACGGTCGAGCTCAATAACAGAATAGGCTCAGTATTCAATTCCGATGCTGTCTGGACTAACATCATTAATGATTATACGGATTCTTCTGACACAAAAAATGATATGGCGAAGATCAGGATCAACTTCAACAAAGAGAACAGATACAGGCTTTACGCCGAGTATGAAACAGAAAGGACTCAGTTCTATCCTGCGGTCAGAGCGTATTACAAGGTGGAAGAGGGGACTGGAGAGTACATCTATTCCGACGGAGAATACTATCCTGACGATTTCGGAAACTATTCTTATTATATTGTACGTTCGGATAAACCTTCCAATGTTACAGGTGTGAGTCTGAATATGAATTCGTATCTCGATATGGATGATGCCGGATCAAATACAAATATCCTTTACTGGCTGACCCGTATAGATATTGAGCAGGATTTCTCGGTAGAAGAGAAATCTAAACTTGATGAAGTGTCAGACATCATACTTTTAAATCTGAGTACTTTTCAGGGTGATTCAACGGTAACGGGATCAGTAGAATCAAAAACGACATTTTATTTCATGAAGAACCACAAACAAAGCGCAGATTATTCATTTCTCTATAATAAGAATCTCTACAGAGAATATCTGAATTATTCTGAGAATTCTCTGTTAAAGGAACACCGGCTCGTTCTTAAAAGCACGAACGGCAGTTTTCTACACAGGGCCGGCAGTGTTTTCACAAGCAATAAAAGATACGGTGCGTCGGAAGTTTTAGCCGATGACATTGTCAGAGAATATTCTTTTTATAATATCAGGCATAATATAAAACCCGATCTTAGCTGGTATGCGGAGATAGAATACGGGATCGAGAAAGAAAAATTAAGAAATATAAGAACGGACAGTTACAGGATATCTCCGGGGATATCCGCAGGATTTCTCAGATACGGGATTGTCAGAGCAGGTATAGATATTATAACAGTTGTGTCTGACAGTGAAATACCGTTTGTGATGAATAACGGTTATGGTAAAGGGTCGAGCTACAAATGGAACCTGAACGCAGACTACAGGTTCAGCAGTAACATATTCGGCAATCTGATCTATACGGGAAGATTCTTGTCGTGGGAT
This sequence comes from Candidatus Delongbacteria bacterium, assembly GCA_003252515.1. Taxonomy (GTDB): domain Bacteria; phylum UBA4055; class UBA4055; order UBA4055; family UBA4055; genus UBA4055. Next base: position 17,911 of record QKDR01000164.1, read on the forward strand.
GTTAGGCCGTATCATGAACTCAGGCTTGAAATAAGAATGGAGCTTTAGCTCATATACGAAGGGAATAAAGGATAAAAACTCTTGAAAAAAGCCGTTAAGAATTATATATTTATGTCAAATTCGAGGAGGTTATAATGCGTCGGACAGTAAAAATAATACCGGTACTATTGAGTTTGATATTATTATTCAGCTGCACAGCGGATAAATATAAGGTTGAGATCATCGACGGAGTAAAATACATTAAGAATACAGGAGAGCCGACCGCCGCTTACACGCCTAAGACTAAATTGCTTTTTGAGATTCAGGGCCCGGAAAATGTTCCTGATTCAATGAAAGGATTCGGTGAAATAACCCAGATAATAGCGGATTTTAACGACAATATATATATTCTTGACGGTATACATGCCACGATAAAGAAATACAACAGGAACGGTGAGTTTGAAAGGTATTTTCCTGAACAGTACGGGTCAGGTATAGAACAGTTGAAAAAACCAACGCAGATAGTCCTGATGTATGATACTCTTACCGTCTATGACCACGGTCTGGGAAAGTATATTCAGTTCATGACGAACGGCAGATTTATTCAGTCCCAGTTCGTTATGACGGGAGTCAAACCTGTCGCCCTGAAATCCGACGGCAAAACGAATTTAAGTACATTTATAGCAAAAATTGAAAAAGGCGACAGTACAGATGTATCTGTCAATCAGTTATGTGTTTTAAATGACAGGCTCAAAACTCAGTATGTAGTAAGAGAGATCAGAGCGGAAATGAATAAAGATTTCTTTTTTCCTGACTTGCTTACATTTTATTCTGTTAAGGACGGAATGTTTTATACTGCTGAAAATAAAAGCGATAAGTACAGGATATATGTAGATGACAACAGGGGTAATTCTCAGTATGTGATCGAGAAAAAATTTACAAAAGTGCCGTATAATGAATTTGAAAGAGAAAAATTAAATGAATTTATCGTAGCGGCAAAATTTCCGCCTATGGATTCAACAAGAACATATTACAAGAAAGCGGTAAGTTCGATCGAGATAGATAAACTGAACAGAATATGGACACAACCTTCGCTTGAGCGAACTGAGGCAAATGAAGATTCTCTTTATGTGGATATATTCGACGAAGGTATATTTGTCAACAGGACGGTTCTTGATTTTGTAAAGAGAAATGAAACTTACACACTGTTAAATAACAGACTTTATGTTATAAGTGAAGACAGAAAATCCGTAAGAGTTTATGATTATGAATAAAAAAAGGGCGATACGCCCTTTTTTATTTCTTGTATTTAATCATACGCAGGAAATCCCTGCGCCAGTTTTTATCCTCTTCACCCTCAATTCCGGCTGATCCATAACCGTCGATCACACCCATTATACCGCGACCCTGTTCAGAGCCGGCGACAATCACCTCTACCGGATTCGCTGTCGCGCAGAAAATGCCGCATACTTCAGGAACATCTTTTATTCTGCCGAGAACGTTTATCGGGAAAGCATTCCTCATTACTATGATGAATGAGTGCCCGCATGAAAGATTATAAGCATTTTCTGAAGCTATCTTCTCAAGTTCTTCATCGTTCCCGTCATATCTTACAAGACATTTTCCTGAAGCCTCACAGAACGCGATACCGAATTTTACATCAGGAACGGTGTTTACCATAGCTTCATAGATATCTTCAACTGTCTTGATGAAATGGGACTGTCCGATTATTATATTGCAGTTTTCAGGAAAATTGATCTTTACGGTATCGAAATTCATTTTACCCTCCCGATTTTACCAGTTAGAGCTCAGTCCGAGAACGATCTTTTCGGACATTCTGTCAATTAAAGTATTAAAAGCCTCATTTCTGGCATCATCCCCTCCGGAAGCTTCGTAATATTCAGAATCGGTAACCTTTAGAGCTTTAACAACGTACTCGTCCATTCCGTTATTGAAGAAATTGACCTCCACAGATAATGACATGACCATCTGGTCTATCTCTTCGTCCCTTGTCTGCGAAGATATTTTCTCGGAATAAGATTTTACAATGCCGGATATTTTGGCGTCAGCCTCAGATGAATTGTTGATCTCAAAATAATTATAGTTCTCGATATTCTTCGTAATGCCTTCATTGAGGATTTCCGGGAGGCTCAGATCGTATCTTCCGGAATTATCCTCGAAAAGGATTAGCTGGGCATTCCTGACATTAGGAGGTATACTTTTACCCGAAAAAGAATAATTTCAATAAAAGAAAAAGAAAGATCAGGAAAAATAACGGTCTTTTCATAATTCAATTCCTAATTTTTCGATCTTTCTGTATAAAGTCCTTTCACTTATATTAAGCTCTTCCGCGGCTTTCCGTCTGTTGCCTCTGTGTTTTTTTAAAGTCAGTATTATTTCGTCCTTTTCAGACAGTTCCTCCGTAGGGACTATCTCCCTTTCAGGATTCAGGATGCTTTTACCCGGATCCTCGTAAAAAGGAACTGAGGGTTTATTTGTATATGTGTTGAGGATAAACTTCTTTATCAGGTTGATATCGCTTTTTATTTCCAGAAGAGTTTTGAAGATCAGATCGGCGTCTTTATGCGTATCTTCCATGATCATAGGCAGATAAGATGAACTGTGGTCGGTTTTGATATACTTTCTTATAACATCACCCGTTACCGTTCTTCCTGTTTCCATTACAGTAAGCATATCTATAAAATTTTTCAGTTCCCGTATATTTCCTTTCCAGTGGTGGTTCATGATCTCGGAGAGCGCTTCTTTCTCAAATATCAGCTGGTTCCTGTTGTATTTCGCTGCCGAATCTGCTGAGAATTTCATCACGAAAACCGGGATGTCGGAAAGTCTTTCTCTCAGTGAAGGAAGCTGAAGAGTTACAGCTTTAAGTCTGAAAAAGAGATCCTCCCTGAACGATCCTTTGGCTACCATTTTGGGTAGGTTTTTGTTCGTAGCCGCGATCACTCTCACGTCGACCTTGACATTTACCGATCCTCCGACTTTCATAAAAGTTCCGTTCTCCAGTACTCTTAACAGTTTAACCTGGCTCGATAGAGGAAGCTCGCCGATCTCATCCAGGAATATTGTGCCTTTGTCCGCTACTTCGAAATATCCGCGGGATTTGTCAGTTGCGCTTGTATAAGATCCTTTCTCGTGGCCGAAGAGCTCGTTCTCGATCAGTCCTTCAGGTATCGCTCCGCAATTTATGGCTATGAATTTATTGTTTTTTCTGTCGCTGAGTTTATGTATCAGTTCCGCGAATACCTCTTTTCCGGTACCACTTTCACCTGAAATTAGCACAGACAAGCTTGTCGGAGCTACTGTTTTTGCGATTGATACAACTTCCGATATTTTCTCGGAATATCCTATAATATTGTGTTCTTTGTAATTCGGTCCCAGTTCCATACTGAGCTGTCTGATCGTCATAATGATCCCGCCGGTGTTTTATTCAGAACGATAATATAACTAATCCCTTGTTCTTCATCAAGTATTCAATTTTATATTTTGAATTATTTTTTAATTTTAATATTCAATTTTGTTATTGATTTTATGAAAAATATGTTTTAATATACTGCTCCTTAATTTAAATTCTGAGGGAGAGAACGGTTAATCCGTACTTGAAAAATAATAAACAAAAGAAACGCAAATCAGGGAGAAGCGAATGAAAATCTATGTGGGCAATCTGTCTTACGACACGACCGACGATGATCTCAGAGAGGCATTTGAGAAATTCGGTACCGTAGAATCGGCAGTAGTAGTAACAGACAAGATCGAAGGAAGATCTAAGGGTTTCGGGTTCGTTGAGATGAGTTCAGAATCTGAAGCAAAAGAAGCCATCAACGGAATGAACGGTCAGGAATTGCACGGCAGGCCTCTTAAGGTTAATGAATCTAAACCGAGACCGGAAGGCGAAAGAGGGTACAGAGGATCAGGAAGAGGCGGTTTCGGCGGCGGTAACAGAGGTGGTTTCGGCGGCGGTAACAGAGGCGGACACAACATAAACCGTCCCGGAAGAGGCGGAGACAGGTAAAACCCCGTTCTCACATAATATTTTCCGGATGCTTTTAGGCGCTTAACGCGCCTATTTTTTATTAAAGGAACAGAATGTTAAGATTATCAGATATTATACTTTCTGCTTCTCACGCAGAAGATTTTATCAGAAAAGAAATATTAAAGAGGCTCAGGATAAAATCCGAAAGGCTTATTTCTTTTAAAATAGTAAAAAGAAGTTATGATGCCAGAAAGAAAGACAATATTGTTTTCGTTTATACCGTTGATGTGCAAGTAAAAGACGAGGAAAAGCTGTTGAAGAGTATTGCGGGATCCGGGAAAATAAGACCCGCTCCGGATACGGAATACAGATTTAAAGCTCTGGCTCCGAATTTGAAATTTATCAGGCCTGTTATCGTAGGGACAGGACCGTGCGGACTGTTCAGCGCGCTGATCCTGGCGCAGGCCGGATTCCGGCCTCTGGTCATAGAACGGGGGAAGCGGGTGAAGGAAAGAAGCGCCGATACCTTCGGTTTCTGGCGTGACGGGAATTTTGATCCGGCTTCCAACGTCCAGTTCGGCGAGGGCGGTGCGGGAACGTTTTCCGACGGTAAGCTCAACACACAGATCCGGGATCCTGAAAATTACAGGATAAAGGTACTAGAGGAGCTTGCGGCGTCCGGCGCGCCGGACGAGATCAGGTTTGTCTCGAAGCCGCACATAGGCACGTTTCGCCTCGTCAAGGTGGTCGAGAATCTGCGCAACAGGATAATAGAGCTAGGCGGCGAGTTCATGTTCGAAACAAAGGTGACGGACCTGATAACGGAAAATAGCGCCGTTACAGGGCTTTTACTTGAGAACGGCGAAACTGTCGCGGCAGGCAATGTCGTGCTCGCTATAGGGCACAGCGCCCGTGACACATTCGGGATGCTCCTGCGAAATGGAATCGCGATGGAACCCAAACCGTTCTCAGTCGGTTTCAGGATAGAACATCCGCAGGAGCTGATAGACAGGGTGCGGCTTGGGAAATACGCAGGTGACGACAGGTTCGGAGCCGCGGATTACAAGCTCGTTCATCACTGTTCGAACGGGAGAAGTGTTTACACTTTCTGCATGTGCCCGGGCGGAAGAGTGGTCGCCGCCACCTCGGAAGACGGCTGCGTCGTGACGAACGGGATGAGCCAGTATCAGCGGAACGATGTTAACGCCAACAGCGCTGTCGTCGTCGGGGTCGAACCTTCGGATTATCCTCCCGGCATTCTCGGCGGAGTAGAACTTCAAAGAAAGATCGAGCGTAAAACTTTTCTTTTCGGAGGGGGAGATTACAATGCACCTGTACAGCTTGCAGATGATTTCCTCAAAGGCATACCTTCTACTATGCAGGGATCTGTAAAACCTTCTTATACGCCAGGAGTAAAATGGACCGATCTTTCAGGATTACTGCCCGAATACGCAATAAATGCGATCAAGGAAGCCCTGCCTGAGTTCGGAAGAAAAATAGCCGGTTTCGATATGAACGACGCTGTGCTTACCGGATCGGAGACGAGGACTTCATCACCTGTAAGGATCATCAGGGGAGAGGACTTTCAAAGTATAAGTACAAAAGGACTCTATCCGGGCGGAGAAGGAGCGGGATATGCGGGCGGTATCATGTCGGCGGCGATAGACGGTATCAAGATCGCTGAAGCGGTATCTCTCCGCATCGTAAATGGAGGCAGGTAATTATGGAATACAGTATCATAAAACCTGAAGAATATAAATTGATGCCGTGGAAGAACGGAAAAGGCGTTACTAAGGAACTTTTTGTCAGGAACCTTCAGGATACTGATAAATACCTTTTCCGGTTAAGCATGGCGGGAGTTACTGAAGACGGCGAATTCTCGGATTTTTCAGGCTACGACAGAACTCTGATAATGCTCGAAGGGAACGGAATAATACTTCATCATTCGGACGGAACTGTAAATGAACTTCTAAAAACTTCGGATATAGCGTTTTTTTCGGGAGACGTAAAGACAACGGCAACTCTTATCAACGGACCTGTCAGAGACTTCAATGTTATGACACTGAGCAGGAAATGCCGTTCAAAGGTTGAAATTCTCAAAGGAACGTCAGCATATGGTCTGACAGGACAGGATACATTTTTCTTCAGTCATTCTGATGACGGGACTCTAAATATCGGAAAAGACCAGATATCTCTGAACAGAGGATACCTGCTTCAATTAAGTACAGGATCTGATCTGAGGATCAAAATATCAGGAAGTTTTATAATAGTGCAGATTTTTTATGTTTAACCATAAGTGCAGTTATATATTTACAAAAAGGTATGCAACAAAACAGATTAATGTAGGTATAAGTGTAGAGAACGGAACTTACGGGTCGTACCTTACAATGGGATGGATATTTGTGTCAATTATCATATTTCAAATTTAAGCAGGATGTTTATATTAAAGCATGATTAAAACTACTATAATACTTCTTATGTTTATCTATTCGGGTTTAGAGAATACTTATGCGGATATTTTCAAATCTCATCAGGATGTGAATACATCCGGAGATATAACTCAGATAGCTCTTCCTGCCGGCGGATATCTGTCAATGCTTTTCGGTGGTGATGAAGAAGGCCAGATCATGTTCTTCAAAGCTTTTATAGTTAATACAGCTCTGACTCATACTTTAAAATATCTGATCAACAAACCGAGACCGGAAAATAACGGAGATTACTCGTTCCCGTCAGGTCATACTTCCGCGGCATTCCAGGGAGCGGCATTTATTGAGAGAAGATACGGATGGAAATGGGGATTGCCATGCTATGCGTTAGCTTCTTACGTGAGTTACACCAGAATAAAGTCGGATATGCACGATATATGGGATTGTATCGGCGGGGCTATTCTCGGCATTTCGACATCTTACTATTTTACTGACAGGAGTAATAACCAGAACCTTATTTCCGGATTTGTTTCAGATAACGGTACTTACGGAGTTTCATTTACGGTTAAATTTTAGAAAACATGATAAAGTTTATTCTGTATATATTTTTTATTTTTTTATTTTTCTCTGAAATAAATGATATTTATGCGGCCGGACCGGCGCAGATCTATGATCTGAACGGAACGACATACAGTTACTCAAAGCCTTCTCTGTCAGATCCTTTCATGCGTATAATCCCTGATTTTAAAGAATCTTTCAGTGTTTTTTCTGATAAAAGCGCCATACTTCCTTCCGTTGTCGTTATAGCCTCAACAGCAGCACTGATATATTATGATCAGGACCTTCTCGACGGAGCAAAAGAACTCGGGGAGGATCTTAATATAAACAGCAAAGACCTGACAAGCCCTTTCATTACTGTCGGTGATCTTGAGGTGTTCAGGGGACCGACCGATCTTGGCTCTGCGATGTATTTCATAGGCGACGGATGGCTGCACGGCTCGATCATGGCCGGATTTCTGACTTACGGGTATTTTAACGAGGACAACAGAGCTCTGCAGACCGCAAGTCAGCTTGTGGAAGGACTTATAACTACAGGCATTGCCACTCAGATCCTGAAGCATATTACAGGCAGGGAAAGCCCTTACAGGTCTTCTGAGGACGGAGGGAACTGGGATTTTTTCCCTGATCAGATCGAATATCACGAGCATGTTCCAAAATACGATGCATTTCCTTCGGGACATCTTGCTACCGCGATGATGACCTTCACGGTAATAACTGAGAACTATCCGGAATACAGCAGCTGGGCAAAACCTCTGGGCTGGACGCTTCTGGGGCTGCTGTCATATCAGATGATGAACAACGGCGTTCACTGGGCAAGTGATTACCCATTGGCGATAGCAATAGGTTACGGGTTAGGAAAGATAGCTGCGGATAACGGAAGAACAGTTTTGTCTCCTGTCAGGTCTGACGGGAAATTAAGCCTGTTGCCGGTATATAAGAATGAAACTCTCGGATTCGGACTGACCTACGATTTCTGAACTTCCGGCTGAGCATTTAAATAATCTTTGCAAATAAACTTACAAATATTTATATTCTTCTCAGATCAATCCTTATAAAGGAGCGGGTAATATGAAATTCTGGATTATTGTTATCTCAATACTGACGATCAATATGACATTGTACTCTCAGCAGATTTCGGTAGCGGTCATCGATCTGAAGAACATCGGTGTTACTGAAGAATGTGCGGTTCTTCTGTCGGATGCTTTACGGGCGGAGATGTTCAAGTATGAAAAATATAAAGTGATGAACCGTGAGAACATGCAGGAGATCATGGGTGAGCAGGCTTTTCAGGCTTCCGGATTATGCGATGACAATCAGTGTTATGTCGAGATGGGCGAGGTTCTCGGCGTTCAGAAGATCGTCACGGGTTCGATAGGCAAACTCGGCAATACATATTCTCTTACCGTAAAGATGATCGATGTGGAAACAAGCGAGAACGATAAAATAATCCCTTACAGAAAGAAGTGTTCCGAGGATGACCTTTTCATAATGATTGAGAATTCGGTCAAGATACTGGCAGGCGTTGAAATGGAGAAGATAGAAACACCGGACGGGCTGAAAGAAATTAAGGAAGTGGAAGTACGTGATAATTCATTAAGCCGGTCTTCAGGTAACGAGATAAGCGAGTGGGAGCTTCTGGGCATAACAAGAGAGGAATATAAGATCGAACTTGCAAGAAAGAGATATAAGGAAGAGGTTCAGTCACCGATTGATAACGGAGTTAAGTCGCTCGTATTTCCGGGATGGGGTAATATAAATCGCGCATGGCTGTATAAGACAATAGAGCTTGCGGGATTTACAACCGCGATTGTCGGCTTATTCAAACTTGGAGATGATCCTGATCAGGGAGCGGCATATGTCGGGTACGGATTCTCGATCATGACTTTGAACCACATGGTGTCGCCTGTTGACGCTTTCATTACTACTATAGGCTACAATTCGGAACTGAAAAAAAAGTATAATATATCTATGATCCCGACCTACGACCGTCAGAATAAAGCCGCAGGTCTGGGATTCGTCATAAATTTCTAATATCTGTAATGCTCGGGCTTATACGGTCCTTCAGGAGGAACGCCGATGTAATCAGCCTGATCTTTTGTCATTTTAGTCAGTTTAACGCCGATCTTTTCCAGATGAAGTCGCGCGACCTCCTCGTCAGCTTTCTTTGAAAGTCTGTAAACACCGACCTTATATTTCTTCCTGTTCTCCCAGAGATCAAGCTGGGCTAGTACCTGATTCGAGAATGAGTTGCTCATCACGAATGACGGGTGACCGGTCGCGCATCCGAGGTTTACAAGCCTGCCTTCAGCAAGTAAGAATATCTCATGTCCGTCTTTGAAAGTGTATTTGTCGACCTGAGGTTTTATATTCGTCTTTTTCCTGAGTTCTTTAGACTTCTCGAGTTTCTCAACCTGAATCTCGTTGTCGAAATGCCCTATGTTGCAGACTATCGCCTGATCTTTCATTTTAAGCATGTGTTCTAACCGGATGATGTCCTTGTTTCCCGTAGTGGTAACATAAATGTCGGCTCTTCCTAAAGTGTCCTCGACCGTAGTTACCTCGTAGCCTTCCATCGAAGCCTGAAGCGCGCAGATAGGATCAATCTCGGTCACTATAACTCTCGCGCCGTAGTTCTTTAGCGATCTCGCGGATCCCTTGCCGACGTCACCGTAGCCGCACACTACTGCGACTTTGCCGGCGAGCATGACGTCCGTTGCTCTCTTGATGCCGTCCGGAAGAGACTCGCGGCAGCCGTACAGATTGTCGAATTTTGATTTTGTAACGGAATCGTTGACATTTATAGAAGGAAGAAGCAGCTCGCCGTTCTCGAACATTTTGTACAATCTGTGCACGCCTGTGGTCGTCTCTTCGGAAACGCCCTTGAGCTCTTTGGCGCATCTCTGCCATTTATTCTTATCTTCTTCGTACATAAGCTTAAGTGACTTCAGCAGCGCTTTCCCGTCGGAGCTTTTGTCTTTTGCTCCAAAGAGCTTCGGGTCTTTTTCCGCGTAGTAACCCTTATGGAACATAAGCGTCGCGTCGCCGCCGTCGTCCACAATGAGTTGCGGACCTTTTCCACCGGGGAAAGACAGAGCCTGAGCCGTACACCACCAGAACTCGTCGAGAGTTTCGCCTTTCCACGCGAAAACAGGGATCCCGGCTTCGGCTATGGCGGCGGCGGCGTGGTCCTGGGTCGAGAAAATGTTGCAGCTCGCCCATCTGACGTCCGCGCCCAGTTCATCCAGTGTCTCGATCAGAACAGCTGTCTGGATCGTCATGTGAAGCGACCCCATTACCCTTACGCCTTTAAGCGGTTTTTTCGGAGCGTATTTTTTTCGTATAGACATAAGTCCGGGCATTTCCTGCTCGGCTATCTCAATCTCTTTCCTGCCGAAAGCGGCAAGGCTGATATCTTTTACTTTGTAAGGCATTTTCTCATCAATGTAGCGTTTCATTTTATCTCCGTCAGTTATTTTTTCCCTCTTACGAGAACGATCTCCCTTAAAGGAATATGGAAGGGCGTTCTGGTCGTAATGAATGTAAAATAAATTTTCTTTTCTGTAAAGACTTTTTTGAACCTGTTTAT
>QKDR01000166.1 GCA_003252515.1 Candidatus Delongbacteria bacterium
CTTGCCGAAATAGAGAGCGGTATAGACGACAGCACATATCTAAAGATATAACACAGAGGTAAAATGGGATTTTTCGGAACACTTGCGGTAATAGTCATCATATACATGGCTTATCAGATGGGCAGAATTAAAGGCAGAGCGGAAATGATACTCGAAAAAGGTACGAACAGAAAAATGCCGACCGACAAGATAGAGGAAGCAGACTACGAAGAAATCAAATAGAGGCGGGTCTTATGGATTATAGAGAGCTTGTATTCTCGTTCAACAGGATAGGGATAGCTTTAACTTCGGAAACCAAACTCCAGAATCTGTTCAATCTTATCGTGGACGAGATAATTGAATTCGCGGACTGCGACGCCTGCTCTTTATACATCAAGGACGAGATAAAATCCGAACTTGTTTTTCAGGCTACAAAGACCGTATCGCTGGCCAAAAAGGACGGGAGCGAAAGCGTTTTCAGATCTTTTTCCGTTCCGCTCGAGCTCAAATCCATAGCGGGATACACAGCTATAACCGGAGAGACGGTCAATATTGACGACTGCTACAATATCCCTCCGGATAAGCATTACAGCTTCAATAATTCCTACGACATAAAGACGGGCTACAGGACCAGATCGATGCTTTCGGTACCGATGAAGGACAGCGAGGGTAATGTGCTCGGAGTGATCCAGCTGATAAATCAGACCGACAAAGACGGGAACATCGTGCCTTTCTCGAAGGAGTTCGAGGAGATAATTTTATCTCTCGCGAGCCAGGCGGCGGTCGCTCTTTCGAACGCGAGGCTGCTTGAAGCGAACAAGAACCTGTATAAAGCTCTCGTAGAGGCTTTCTCCGAGGCGATCGAGGCAAGAAGCCCGCATACCGCCGGACATTCGAAGCGTGTGGCGTTCATTTCGCACATGATAGCGGAACATATCAATCAGAAGAAGGAAGGCGCTTTTAAGAACATTTATTTCAGCGAGGAAAAGCTCGAAGAGCTTAAGTATGCGGCTCTTCTTCACGATGTCGGCAAAGTCGCGGTCCCGGAGAACGTGCTTGAAAAGCGGAACAAGCTCGAAGACGAAGATATCGCGGTAATAAAGAACAGGTTCGAAGTGATAAAATTCTCGACGGAATTCCATATTCACGACGAGGAACTTAAAAATAATTTTCTTAAGCAGATAGACGGAGACCTGAAATTCATTCTTGAAAAGAACATGCCGGGCCCGTGTAACGATGAGGACAAGGCAAGGATAGTGGAGATAGGCAGAAAGAAGTTCGTAGATTTTCAGGGCGAGGAGCATACTTACCTGGAAGAGGAAGAGATATACATGCTTACCAATTTCGTAAAAGGGAATTTCTCGCCTGAGGAATGGGAAAAGATGAAGAGGCATGTAACCAGCACGCTCGACATACTTGACGCCGTACCTTTCACTGAGGAGCTTAAAGACATTCCGAGGATCGCGGGAGCTCATCACGAAATGCTTGACGGCAGCGGGTATCCTCAGAACGTTCAGGGAGAGAACATCATGCTGCAGTCTAGAATTCTGGCGGTAGCCGACGTGTTCGAGGCGCTGACCGCGCACGACAGGCCGTACAAGAAAGCGATACCTGTCGACAAGGCAAAGCAGATACTCGGCTTCATGGCCAAGGACGGTGAGCTGGATAAGGAACTGGTCGAGATGTTCATCAATGAAAATCTGTATCAGTCATATCTGGACGCAAGGGATAACGATCAGATCCATGCATAAAAAATATTTAATATACATAACTGCGGTACTGTTTCTGATATCGTGCGCCGGTACAGGAGGAAGTTCGAGGCTCGGAACGGGAAAGCCTAAATTCGCTTCGCTCGAGCTGGAAGGCGTGTCGTATTTTCTATCTTCGGAGAACGGATCGTTCGATCAGGGAAAACCGCTTAAGGTAAGGCTGGTCATGAAAAACACTTCACAGGTAAAGAAGACTTTTATGATCGAGAAGAACAGGCTGGTCATACTTCAGATAAAGAACGAGTACGGAGAAAATCTCAGGACCGAGGAAGTTCCGGCATCGGCTTTTATTCAGGGAAGCTCTTTCAGCATATTTCCGGGAGAGGAAAGGCAGTTCGATATAATGACCGACACTAAAGACGCGATCTTTAAGAATAACGATCAGCTTTCATGCTCGATAAGGCTGTATTTTCTGCCGAAGATGTTCAGGCGCAACACACTTTCAATTTATTTAGACAGAGAATGAACCTCAGAAAACTTTACTTCAATACCGTGATGAAGATCTACAACGACAGGCTGTCGTTCGAGGCTCTTTATCCTTCCGTGCTGGCGGATCTTGACGACAGGGACAAACGGAGGTTCATCAATCTGGTGAACCAGTTCTTCAGGCATTTCAGCTTTGTTGAAAAATTTCTCTGTGAAAGGATAGATAAGAACATTGAGGATCAGGATATTAAGGCGGAAATGCTCATTCTCTGCGCCGGTGTTGAATATTTTTACCTCGACAGCTCGACCGATTACTCGATCGTGAACGAGTACGTTGAGCTTTCAAAGGATATCCTGGGGCAGGGAAAGTTCAAGTACATTAACGCGATCCTGAGGCGCATGACAGAGCTTGAGATGACCGGGTACGACAGATCGTCAGAGCCGGCACTTTACTCGTCCCACCCGGAATGGGTGACAGACAGGCTGGTCTCGCAGTACGGGAAAGAGACGGCGGAAAAGATCATGAGTTTCAATCAGACCGTGCCGCCTGTCTATCTGCGCGCGAACCGGCTGAAGAACAGCAGGGACGAGCTTGCGGGTGCGCTCGAAAGCGAGGGTGTAATTACTGCGGCTGTCGATCGGTTCCCGGATTTCCTGCGCGTGGAAAGCGGGAACGCCGTCGGCTCGAACGCTTTCGCCGAAGGGCAGTTCTATATACAGGACCCGCCGCACTCGATACCGGCGCTTCTTCTGCAGCCTGCAAAGAACGATAAGATACTCGACCTGTGCTGCGCGCCCGGAGGCAAGAGTTCGTTCGTTCAGGAGATCACGGGGAACAAGACAAAACTGTGGCTGAACGACATCTCGCAGAAGAAACGGGTCGTTATCAAGCTGAACTTCAAACGGCTCGGTCTCAAGTTTGACAAGCTGACATTTCAGGAAGCGCAAAAATTCCAGGCGTTCGAAGACTTCGACAAAATACTCATAGACGCGCCGTGCACAGGAAGCGGTAACTTCAGGCGGCATCCGGAAAGCAGATGGAACAAGACGGAAGAAATGCTCAAAGACCTTACAAAACTTCAGCTGGCCATACTTAAAAGGTCGGCGGCGTATGTCAGAAAAAACGGAGTGATCGTTTATTCGACGTGTTCGATATTCAAAGAAGAGAATATTGATATCGTCAAGGCATTCCTGGATTTCGATCCCGATTTTGTAATAGAACCTTTGACGGATGTATTTCTCGAACCTTTCAAGAATCCTGACGGCAGTTATTCTGTCATACCGGGCGTTCACGGTCATGAAGGTGCTTTCGCTGTCAGACTGAAAAGAATAAAATAGCTTATAAAAGTTCGCTGATATTTCCGATGTGATAATCGGCGATCAGCTTTCGCGGTTCGACATATTCCGGATATAGGTCTTTTATGAATTCGGAAGTGAATACGGCTTTCAGTCCGGCATTCTTAGCTCCGTTCAGCTCATCCGAACCGCCGTCGCCGATGAACAGGCATTCTTCGTGTAGTTCGCCCGAAAGTTTTACAGCATGATCGTAGATCTCTTTTTCGGGTTTAACATATCCTGTGTAGCAGGAAAATACAGCATGATCGAAGTGCTCCGCGAGAGGTGATTCTTCCCATGCGTCGATCTCGCATACATCTGCATTGCTCAGAAGGATTATCTTTTTTCCTCTGCGTTTAAGTTCTTTAACGGTATCGACGGTATGCGGAAGAATGTTCCTTAGGCTGTACGCGAAACGGTCGTACCTGCTTTTTGACAGTCTGGAAATGATCTCATCGCTCAAGTTCATTTCAAGTTTGTCTGTGATATCGCGGACTAATTCGAAAGGGTCTTTAATGTGACCTTTGATCCTTTTCTCAGAATCAGCGAAAAGAGTTTCAAGCCATTTCTCTCTCGATATGCCGATTATTTCGTGAGAATTCTGACCCGGAACGTTAGAATGATGGATCGAAGAAAGCGTGTGGAACAGGTCGAAGATCAGTACTTTGTATTGTGAGATGTCGGGTCGTTCGTTAGTCATAGTTTCTCTGAGTATTTTATTCTATGAATGTACATTAAATAATAGAAAAATGGAATTATTTTCTCCAGAGATAGTACAAAAAAAATCATACTTTCTGATTAAATCCATATAAGTTTATGTTTTATTAATATACAGATTTAATTATGGGAAATATTAAAAACTTTATTGAATACAATAAGCAAAATATGAATGTTTTATACTTGTAGAATTTTCATTTGTTGGTTAAGTTATTTAAAAATATTTTCATCAATTGAGGTGTTTATGAATATTGAATATTCAACACAAGAACGATTGGCAGAAATTTGGAGACAAAAACAAATACCGGTAATTTTTAAAAAGAAAGGAAAGGGAATCCTTGTTAAGCTGCCTGAATATCCGAATGATCAAATGTGGTTAACTGTAAAACGCAAAAAAGAACCTATACAAGACAAACAGCATAATTGTTGGATTTTGCCAGTATCAAGATTTTCAGATATAATAGATCAAGTACTTAGAAAATATAAAAAAGTCTATGTAATACAACAGTTTAGCGAAAAAAATAAATGCGCTCGTAATTGTTGGAATGCAGAAGGACATGATTGTTCATGTTCTTGTATGGGTGTGAATCACGGTATGGGTAAGCCATCAGGTAAATGGTATGAAATAAATGATACATTTGCATTTACATACCCTAATTATAATTATGCTTGTACGCTTAGAATTCTTAAAGATTAATTCTTGAATTTCTTGTTTTCATTAACTTAAAAAATAAATTTAACTCCGTTATATAGTCTTCAATAGGTAACTATATTACGAGTCCTTTCTATTCCTTTATTTTTTTCTCAGATTTTGTATCAGTCTGAAAAGTGTTTTTCTGATTCAGAGAATCTTCTATGATTTGTGTGTTTATATTTGATGTGTACTCATTTAAATATGGCAATATAAGGCTATCTACCAAAGATATGTACTGACCGAAAGTTTCATTATCTTTCAGATCTTTAACATATTTTCTGCCTTCATCAGAGGAAAAAAGTCTTTTAGAGATTATGCTAAATGCGATTTCTAGACTATCTTCTAAAGTAAGATCATTTTTTATGATTTTTGGAAAGATAGATTCTGTAGAGATTGTGCTAAGAATATATAAGAAGATGATAGAAAAATATATACGTAACTTCATTTAAAACCACCCTTTGTTTATTATTTAAATAATAATGTATATGTAAAAATGTTAGAGGTCAAGAGTAAAATTTTATCTTCTTATTTAATATTAGTTAACTCCTTTCCGCAT
>QKDR01000154.1 GCA_003252515.1 Candidatus Delongbacteria bacterium
AGCGATCTTGATCTTTCCTGATTTCGATGCCTTTTCTATTGAAGCGATAAGTGTTTCCGTCGTTGTGCCGTAAGGTATCTCTTTTATCACGAGCTTTTTGTCGGTCGGAGCTTCAATGACAGCCCTGACCCTCACTTTTCCGTTTCCGTCGGCGTATTCGGAAGTGTCTACGATCCCGCCCTGAATGAAGTCCGGATAAAGAGCGAATTCCCTGTCCTCCAGATAGTCTATCTGCGACTGCAGCACCTCGTTAAAATTGTGAGGAAGTATCTTGGTCGCCATACCGACGGCTATACCTTCCACTCCCAGAAGCAGCAGAACAGGTATCTTGGCGGGAAGAACGACCGGTTCCTGGTTCCTCCGGTCGTACGAGTCGGTGAATTCGGTGATCTCTTTATTGAAAAGCACTTCTTTCGCAAGCGGTGTCAGCCTGGCTTCGATATACCTTGCCGCGGCGGCATTATCGCCTGTAAGTATGTTGCCGAAATTCCCCTGTGTTTCAATAAATAGCTCTTTCGAGGCCAGACCCACCAGCGCATCGCCTATTGAGGCATCACCGTGCGGATGGAACTGCATTGTATGTCCCACAATGTTCGCCACTTTATTGAACCTGCCGTCGTCCATCCTGAACATCGAATAAAGAACCCTTCTCTGAACAGGTTTCAGGCCGTCCCTGATATTCGGAATCGCCCTGTCTTTCACCACATAGTTGGCGTATTCAAGGAAATTCGTATCTATGAGTTTCTTCAGATTGGTCATCCGGCGTATCTCTAAATGAAATTATTGATCTGATCTCTCAGTTTTTTTGCCTCTTCGGCAGCTCTTTCGGCGAAATCCGGGCCGTTCGAAGCGAAGATGATCCCTCTTGAGGAATTCACAAGAGCCAGGACATCATTCTTCACGAAACCGTACTTTACCGTGTTCTCAAGGTCCCCGCCCTGCGCTCCTATACCCGGGATCAGGTACGGAAGGTCCGGTGCGAGCTTTCTTATACCTTCGAACATCTGCGGATGCGTGGCCCCCACGACCATCCCGCAGTTCTTTTTAATGTTCCAGGAATTGATTTTTTCTATCACGAACTCATAGAGAAATCTTCCGTCCGCCATTTTCTGCATCTGGAAATCGTATGAACCTTTATTCGAAGTCAGCGCCAGAATGAATACACCTTTGTCCTCCCTGTCAAGGAACGGCGTTACCGAATCCTCGCCCATATACGGGCTAAGAGTGATCGCGTCGCAGTCGAAAGTCTCGAAAAACGCCTGTGCGTATTTTTTTGAAGTGTTGCCGATGTCGCCTCTTTTGGCGTCAGCTATCTTCAGAGCCTCTCCGCCTATGTATTCAAGTGTTTTCTCAAAATACCCGAACCCTTTTGTTCCGAACTGCTCGTAAAAAGCAAGGTTCGGCTTATAGGCCGCAGTGAATTCTTTTGTAGCTTCGATAATCTCTTTATTGAACTTAAGTACCGGATCTTTTTCATTCTTAAGTATTTCCGGTAACTTACCTGGTTCCACATCAAGCCCTACACAGACGGCGGATCCTTTTTCTTTTATCCTGCTTATAATTTTTTCCTTAAAATTCATTCCCTGTTCCTGTTTTCATTTTAAACCCGTAACATAATCCTTTCAGCTTTTTTCCGCCGATCTCGTAAGTCTTAGTCGTGATGAGCTTTCCGCCCATTTTTTTGTAGAAATGCCTGGAATCATTTTCCTTCAGCACCCAAATAATATACGAAAAAATTTTGTTTTTTTGAAATATTTCCCCGTATTTTTTAATTAATTTTTTTCCTATCCCGACCCTCTGGTATTCCTTAAGTATATAAATAGCTTTTATTTCGCCTTCATAACCCGATGTCCGTTTCGAGGTCTTTCTGATTATACCTCCGGCACAGAAACCGACCGGAACCCCTTTAAGCAGCGCCATAATTATCCCGCCGGAAGGATGTTTTATACCTTCAAAATACTCTTTCCACTTCAAGCCGCTTTTCTCATAACTCAGACCATTGAGTTTCTCATCAGGTACGATACCCGCATAAGTCGATTTCCAGCAGTCTACATGTATCTTCGCTATATCCGGCGCGTCTTCCGGTACTGCATTTTTTATTTCGATCTCATCATGCATCTATATTTTGAGCAAAATGACATCTTTCTATGATAAAATCTTTTCTCGGCGGTACTTCGTCGCCCATCAGCATGGTAAATATCCTGTCCGCTTCGACGGCATCTTCAATATTGATCTTCTTTATCACCCTTTTATCAGGATCAAGCGTTGTCTCTTTCAGCTGCTCGGGATTCATCTCTCCCAGTCCTTTATATCTCTGCACCTGAACTCCCTTACCGTCCTCACCGCCGAGTTCGGCTACCAGAGTGTTTTTCAGTTCCTCGTTGCCCGGATATATATAATGGGATATCTTTCCCTTGGAAACCTTATATAGCGGAGGCATGGCAAGGTATATATGACCTCTTTTTATCAGCTCGGGCATATATCTGAAGAAGAATGTAAGCAGAAGTGTGCTGATGTGCGAACCGTCTACGTCGGCGTCTGTCATGATAATGATCTTGCCGTAGCGGAGTTTTTCCAGCGCGAAACCGTCTCCGTTCGAATTTTGCGCAGGCGCTTCCCCGTTGGTTCCCTGCGGATTGTCGATCTCTGATTCTCCGATACCGGTCCCGATCGCATTTATCAGGCTTTTCACCTCTTCATTCGCAAGCATCTTGTCGAGCCTTGCCTTTTCAACGTTCAATATCTTTCCCCTTAAAGGAAGGATAGCCTGATACTTTATGTCTCTTCCGTCAACTGCCGATCCGCCTGCGGAGTCACCCTCCACTATGAACAGTTCGCAGTCCATCGG
This sequence comes from Candidatus Delongbacteria bacterium, assembly GCA_003252515.1. Classification (GTDB taxonomy): domain Bacteria; phylum UBA4055; class UBA4055; order UBA4055; family UBA4055; genus UBA4055. Next base: position 2,849 of record QKDR01000154.1, read on the forward strand.
ATCGGACCCTTTTGAACAGTCATACAGTTTCGCCGGCATAGATCCGCCTTCGAAAGCCGATTTTCTTCTTATCAGCTCTTTCGCTTTCCTGGCTGCCTCTCTGGCCCTTAGCGCTTCGGTACATTTATCCACGATCATTCTCGCCACACGAGGATTCTCGTCCATCCATTCGAGCAGTTTTTCATATACAGCAGACTGAACAATACCCGTAACCTCACCGTTACCCAGCTTTGTCTTTGTCTGTCCCTCGAACTGAGGTTCCATAACCTTAATGGATATAACCGCAGTCAGACCTTCCCTAACATCGCTTCCCGAAAGTTTCATTTTGTCGTTCTTGAATATTTTTGTGTCGAGAGCGTATTTATTTATTACTCTCGTAAGCGCGGATTTAAATCCTTCTTCGTGCGTACCGCCTTCGATAGTATGAATATTATTAACGTAAGATTCTATATTCTCCCTGTAAGTATCGTTCCAGGAAAGAGCGATCTCCATCGGGTAGTCGTCGACGGTTTTCTCGATCAGGATCGGTTCGCATATGCTTTTTTTATTTTCATCAATATACTTGACGAATTCGATAAGTCCGCCTTCGTACATGAATTCGTTGGAAGGCATAGTTCCGTCTTCTTTTACAGATGAAAGCCTGTTGTCCTTCAGTGTTATTAGAAGACCTTTATTCAGGAATGCGAGAACTCTCAGTCTGTGAGCTATTGTTTCGTAATTAAAAACCGTCGTTTCGAATATCTCCGGATCGGGATAAAAAGTCTGTTTTGTTCCTCTGTGTGTCGTTTCGCCTGTAACGGCAAGCTGTTTATCGGTAAGTCCCTTTTTAAATTCGATCCTGTATATTTTACCGTGTTTGTGTACTTCAGTTATCATCAGATGCGACAGGGCGTTGACACAGGATACACCGACACCGTGAAGTCCTCCCGAGACCTTATAGTTCTCTTTATCGAACTTTCCGCCGGCATGAAGCTGGGTCATCACGACTTCAACAGCTGGTTTGTGTTCGTCTTTATGCATATCTACAGGTATACCCCTGCCGTTGTCTAGAACTGAAATACCTCCGTCTTCAGTTATCTCCACGTCGACTCTCGTACAATGTCCGCCCAGCGCTTCGTCGATCGAGTTGTCGACCACCTCATTGACAAGGTGATGAAGTCCTCTTACGCCTATATCCCCGATATACATTGCCGGTCTCATCCTTACGGCTTCAAGACCTTTCAGCACTGTAATTTTATCCGCCGAGTAGGCTTCTTTGTTCACATTGTCAAATTCTTCTGTCATTTTTTCCTCCGGTCTATAAGAATACTATCTTTATTATTTTTATATTCCCCAGCTTGCCTCTGAGCTTTGATTTTATTTCCTCCTCGATATGAAAGAACTCGTTTCTCCATACCGAACTGGTTACATGCACGAACAAAATATTATTTTCATATTTGATAACCCTTGTTACCTTACAAAGTTTTTCGCCGACCGTCTCATCCCAGGCTTTGAGTATTTTCAGGATGGTTTTAAGTCCTGAAAGCTCGGGAACGGTAGTGATCATCGAGTCGAGTACGGAACTGATCCCAGGGATCCTTCTCGGGGCGTTATAAGTATGATCGCTTCTTTTTTTCATGTCAGAATACCGCCGCGCATTTTCCGTTCTCTATTCTGTAAAGCTGTGACACGTTCGGGTCCAGCTGATCAATTATCCTGCTGTTGCTCGTAGTTATAAATGTCTGAATATCTTTATCGAGTATTTTAGCCACCTGCAGACTTTTTCTCTCGTCAATTTCCGAATACAGATCGTCAAGCACGAATATGGGATATTCGTCCGTAACCGATTTAATATATTCCGTACCGGCGAGCTTGAGAGCCACAAGAAAAAGTTTATGCTGTCCTTTCGAACCGAATTTCCTTAACGACCTCCCGTTTACCAAAAAATCCAGATCGTCTTTATGCGGTCCGATATATGAGACACCTCTTCTTATCTCTGAATATTTTTCCGAAACAAGCATTTTTTTCAGACTTACACTATAATTATCTTTGTCCATCTGTGTTTCGTATCTGATATCACCCGTATACAATCCGTCAGATATAAACTTGAAGATTTCTGAAAAATAGGGTAGAAAATCCTGTATGAACTTTATTCTCTTATCGTACATTCCGGATCCGGTCTCTGTTATCTTTGTGTTATAAACACTTATGATGTCAGCACCCGAATTATTGCCGGATTTCATCTCGGTAAGAACTTTGTTCTTTTGTTTGATCACTCCGTTATATTCGCTAAGCATTGAAATATACTCTGCATCCGTCAACGACATAAGTCTGTCGCAGAAATCCCGCCGCGAGTTCGGCGGTCCTGTAGTTATTATACTTTCATCCGGGATCAGATATACGACCGGGATCTTTCCCCACATCTGTGAGAATCTGGATATTTTTTTATTCTGATACATGATCTTTTTATTTTTTCCGTCGAAACTTATACCGACTTCTATATCCCTTCCGCTGTTGTTGTAAAACTCACCTCTTATAAAAAAATATTTCTCGCCGAATCTTATCATTTCAGTATAGCTGTTGGTTCTGAAACTGCTCAGAAGCCCGAGTACAGATACAGCCTCGGCTATATTCGTTTTACCCTGTCCGTTCAAACCGGTAAAACAGATTATATTTTTCAAAAACTCCAGTTCAAGCTTTTCGTAATTCCTGAAGTTGGCAAGTTCTATTTTTTTCAGTTTCATCCTGTTCCGGCTGTCTTATGAATTGTCAACCGAAGAAGGCATAAGCAGCATTAGCATTTCGTAACTTTCGGTAGATTCGTAAGGTTTTATTATAACTGGCTTTTTTCCGCTGTTGATCTCCATCAGCACCATATCTGTACTTACGTTTTTCAAAAGTTCTATAATCTTTCCCGCATTGAACCCTACCAGAAGTTTTTCTCCGGCATAATCAAGAGGTACGCTTTCTTCAGCTTTTGAGGAAGAATTATTGTCCTCGGTGTTTATAAGAAGCTGACCTTGTTCGAGATTGAATTTAATTAGTTTTGTTACCGGGTTGCAGGCAAGTGATACTCTTGAAAGCGCTGAAATAGTTGTATTTTTATCAAATTTAGCTTTTAAATGATTGTTCGCCGGAATAATAGCCTGATAAGCAGGATATTTACCATTGATAAGTCTTGAGAAGATTATCACGGACCCGAACCTGAACTCGACATAATTCTCTTCAAAATATACAAAACATTCTTCATTCTTGTCTATTGCATTTGATACTATCTGAAGTGATTTGGCCGGAAGTATCATATCTGTGTCTTCGCCTTCGTATCTGATACCTTTATCGTCCAGCTTGACTAGTCTTACACTGTCCGTTGCGACCATTGTAAGTTGATTCAGTTTTAAAGAGAACAGAACCCCTGTTAATACAGCTCTCAACTGGTCAGGTGATACAGTGAAAACAGTTTTCTCAATATAATTTTTAAGTTTAAGAGAGTCTATTGACATATAATTACCGGAAAGGCTTTTGGGTGTTGCAGGAAAATCCTCGTAATCTTCCGTTACGGCAAGTTCGAATTTTATATTATTCGATATTATTTTCACCATTCCTCCGTCTTTTTTTACGGTCAGTACAACATCAGGAAGGCTTTTTATAATATTTATGAATTTTTTTCCGTGAACTACGACAGTACCGTTCTCAACACCATTCACCTCTATTTTATTTACCAGAGTAACTGAAATATCAGTCGCGGTAATGGTGAGTTCGTTATCGTTCAGAGAAAGTATGATACATTCCGTGATAGGTTTTGCGCTGTGTGAAGGAAGTATCGGGTTTATCAGGGACAACTGGGTCATCAAATTTGATTTAAGTGTAGAAAATATCATTTTCTGCTCCTTGTTTTTAAAAGTTAAGTTATTAAAATAATCCTATTGTTAATATTAGTGACGTGTATAAGTGAACAACTCTGCAAGGTATGTTCAGTTTGGGAGTTATAGAAAATATTTTATTGCGGACATTGTTCATATCTTTTGAATCCTTTGTTCAGAACTTAAATTGATCTTTATTCACAAAGTATCTCTGTCAACATGTGGATAAGTTGATCACGTTAAGTATTTCATCGATCATTTTTGTTGTTTCGGGGTCTTTGGCGCTGAGTTTTTTCTGTATTTTTGCAGCGGCGTGAGATACGGTGCTGTGTTCTCTTCCTCCGAAATGAACACCGATACTTGTTGTTGTTGCCTTCAGCTGAGTAGTACAAAGATACATTGCCACAGCTCTGGCTTCGGCGACTTCTTTAGTTCTGGTCTTTTTCATAAGGAGATCTTTCGGTATAGAGAAGAATTCCGAAACTATATCCTGTATTTTATCAATATTCAAAGTTGATTTTTTAGAAGTTATAAGCTCTTTCAGTATTTCTTTCGCTTTATTTATACTTATTTCTTTATTAAAATGCGAATAGTAGAAAAACAGTTTTTTTACGGCTCCCTCCAGATCTCTGACATTGGTGTTGATATTATTGGCGATGAACATAATTATATCATCATCAAGACTGAAATTTATCTCTTCGGCTTTCAGTCTTATAATAGCTGCCCTTGTCTCAAGGTCCGGAGGCCTTACGTCTGTTATAAGACCCATTTTAAATCTCGATTTCAGCCTGTCATCAAGCTCATGGATCTCGTTGGGGTGGAAATCCGAAGTAAGGACTATCTGTCCGCCGCTGTTGTAGATATAGTTGAAAATATGGAAAAGCTCTTCCATGCTTTTGTCTTTCTTGGCGAAGAACTGAATATCGTCGATAATGATCAGGTCTTTTGTTCTGAGATAAGCTTTATAATCGTCTATAGTCTTATTTTTTATGTGATTGATGATCTGAAAAACGAAGATATCCGAAGTCATATAAAGTATCTTCATATTCGGGTCGTTACTGAAGACATGATTACCGATCGCGGAGACAAGGTGGGTTTTACCTAGTCCGACCCCACCGAAGATAAGAAGAGGATTATACTGTGTTTTTTTAATGTTCTGCGCTACCTGCAGAGAGGAAACGTATGCAGTTTCGTTCCCGTTGCCCATCACGAAATTTTCAAAAGTATATTTAGGGTTCAGAGAGGTTTCTTTATACGGGGCGACCCTTCCCTTTGGAAGTTCTTTTGTTTTTCTGACGACAGTATCGGCTTCCGCCTTAGTTTCGAAATTGAAATCAGTATCCGAATCAATAAGGAATTTGATATTCGCATTTTCGTTCGAGAGTATTTCCCTGAGGGTTTTTTCAAAGACAGATCTGTATTGACCTTTTATGTAATCAATATGTATTTTTGAGGGTACCTGAAAAGAGATAATGTCATTTTCAATATTGACTATCTTAACCGGTTTTATCCAGGTGTTGAATGAGTTCTGGTTGAGAAAACTCTTGATCTTATCCTTGAACTGCGTCTCTATCCTGTTTAAATCGTTCATAGCTGAATTCCATATACTTTGACTCTAATATATTAAGTTAAGTAATATAAGTAATCTAAACTTTCTTGCAAGTAAAAATTTGGATAATTTCGGATTAAAAAGATGGTTAGAAGAACAGCCGGTGTATACCGGAAACAATACCTTTGCCGAGGCTGTCTTTTACGAAAATCTCAAATTTAAGGTCAGAGATGTCAAATGAGATTATATCTGCTGCAGAACCTGTTATATCGAGCATCTTTTTTAGAGTGTCGCTGCAGCTTCGGATACCGGAACCGACAATGGAGAGAGAGCAGCATTGATTGTATCCTTCCGCAGAACCGTTGAGGATCAAGAGCGATCTTTCCGCCGATCTCTGAAAGAATCTTACCTCAGACAGGCGGTCTAAAATCTCATCTTTAAAATCGCAATATTTGTAACTCAAATTGTCGTTATATACCAGTGCGGCGAACTTGTTCCTGTCAAGCGATGCGGTGTCGGAGATCACAGTACCTGTTTCACCTGTCCAGGTCAGCCCCGTCGTGATCTTGACGCCCAGCCTGTGCGCGTATTCAACAGCGGCGTCTTTCAGTACTTTCGCGCCCAACGAAGATATTGTCAGCATCGTGTCATAGTCAAGTTCGCTGATGAGAACCGCGTCACTGCAAAGTTTCGGGTCCGTGCTGTAAACGCCGGCCACATCGCTGTATATCTCGCACATGTCGGCTTTCAGAGCGGACGTTACTGCTACGGCGGTCGTGTCTGAACCTCCGCGCCCGAGAGTTGTGATCTCCTTATTGGTGCTTACACCCTGGAAGCCCGCGATGATCGGGATCTTTTCCGCTTTCAAAGCGTCCGCCAGCCTGTCGCCTTTTATCTCCAGTATTCTGGCATTCCCGTGGTTGTTGTCGGTGATCAGGCCTATCTGGGATCCGGTGAACGAAACGGCAAGTTCGGGTCTGATGCTGTTAATTGCGATCGCCATAAGGGATATAGATTCCCTTTCCCCGATCGAAACAAGCATGTCCATCTCGCGGGGGGTAGGATTGGATGAAACGGCGTGCGCCTTAGCTTCAAGCTCATTCGTCGTCTGACCCATGGCGGAGACCACGATCACCAGTCTGTCACCGCTATCGTAACGGGTGATTATTCTTTCCGCCAGCATTTTAATCTTTTCAGGGGTAGCAAGGCTGCTTCCCCCGTATTTCTGTACTATAAGTGCCAAATATTATTCCCAGTCCAGTATTACTTTTCCGCTCTCGCCCGTTTCCATAACGTCGAAACCTTTCTGGAAATCGTCGACTTTGAACTTATGCGTGATTATCGGGCTCAGATCAAGTCCGGCGATCAGCATCTGCTCCATTTTATACCAGGTCTCGAACATCTCTCTTCCGTAAATGCCTTTCAGCGTAAGCGCTTTGAAAATTATATCGCTCCAGCTGACCTGGGTGTTCGAAGGCAGAATGCCCAGCAGGGCTATTTTCGAACCGTTGTACATGTTCGCAATCATATCGTTGAAGGCTGCGGGAGATCCGCTCATTTCAAGACCGACATCAAAACCTACCATGCCGAGTTCTTTTTTAGTATCGGCTATTGATGTCTTCATCGGGTTGATGGCTCTGGTCGCGCCCATTTTTCTGGCTATATCCAGCCTGTACTCACTTATATCGGTGACAACGATGTGTCTTGCTCCCGCGAAGCGGCATATAGCTACAGCCATGCTGCCTATCAGACCGGCGCCGGTAATAAGTACGTCCTCGCCGATGACCGGGAACGATAAAGCCGTGTGCGCCGCGTTGCCGAACGGGTCCATTATGGCGATATAGTCGTCGGGGATAGAAGGGTTGATCTTCATCACGTTCTCCGCCGGCACCTTGAGATATTCCGCGAACGCGCCGTCGATGTTAACGCCAATGCCCACGGTGTTTTCGCAGACATGCTTCTTGCCTCTTCTGCAGTTCCTGCAATGACCGCATGCCAGATGTCCCTCGCCGGTAACACGTTCTCCGATCTTGAAATGCCTGACACCTTCGCCCATTGCGGCTACCGTACCGACGTACTCGTGTCCGATCGTCTGTCCGATCGTGATGGTCCTCTGAGACCATTCGTCCCATTTATATATGTGCAGGTCTGTCCCGCAGATCGCGGTCTTCTTAATTTTGATCAGAACGTCGTTTATTCCTATCTCGGGAATGTCCTTCGACGTCATCCAGAGGCCTTTTTCGGCTTTCAGTTTAGCCAGAACTTTCATTTTCGCCATCATAAACTCCGATATTAGAATTAATTTTTAATAAAATCCGACTGATAGATAAGAAAAAAACTTCTGATTGTAAAATGAAAAATGTTATGAAAATTCTTTAATTAATCTTATTAATGATTGACTTTAAAAAACATTTGAAGTAATTTAAACACGCTGATGTAAGTAATGTTTATCAACGGAGATAATGAATGCTGGCTAAAGTGTTGTCGGCGGCGGTGATCGGGCTCGACGCTTTCACTGTTGAAGTAGAAACCCATCTTGAGAGGGGGCTTCCGGGTCTGTCTATAGTCGGACTGCCTGATAATGTAGTCAAGGAGAGCAAGGACAGGATCAATGCTGCGATCAAGAATTCGGGTTATGTTTTCCCGCTTAAAAAGATCACTGTCAACCTCGCTCCGGCGGATATCAAGAAAGAGGGTTCTTCCTACGACCTGCCTATCGCTGTTGCGATACTAGGTGCTACAGGCCAGCTCGATATAGATAATACCAAAGATTTTCTTATACTTGGAGAACTTTCTCTGGATGGAACAGTGCGACCTGTAAAAGGAGCGCTTCCGATCGCAGTTATGGCGGAAAATAAATATAAAGGGATAATTCTGCCCGTCGAGAATTCTGACGAGGCGGCAGTGATACCCGACACGAACGTATATCCTCTCGGCAGCTTGAAGGAAGTTGTTGATTTCTTCAGCGCACCCGGTAAGACCGTACCGAGAAAAGTAGATGTGAAAAAGCTTTTTGATGAGATGAACCGCTGGGATATCGACTTCTCCGAGGTCAAAGGGCAGTATCACGTTAAACGGGCGCTTGAGATCGCGGCGGCGGGAGGCCATAACATCCTGATGATAGGTCCTCCCGGAAGCGGAAAATCAATGCTTTCAAAGCGGTTCGCGACCATCCTACCGAGCCAGACCCTCGAAGAGGCTCTGGAGACGACGAAGATCTACTCCGTCGCCGGACTGCTGCCGCACAACAAGGGCATCATCGCCGTCAGGCCGTTCAGGTCGCCGCATCACTCCATCTCCGATTCCGCCCTGGTGGGCGGGGGCAGATTTCCCAAGCCGGGAGAGATCAGTCTTGCGCACAATGGTGTTCTCTTTCTTGACGAACTGCCCGAATTCAAGAAGAACGTTCTTGAAGTGATGCGCCAGCCGCTCGAGGATCGCGAAGTCACAATAGCGAGAGCTGCCTCCACTCTGAAATTCCCTGCGAATTTCATAATGGTCGCAGCGATGAATCCGTGCCCGTGCGGGTACTATGGAGATTCAACGAGAGAATGCTCATGTCCTCCTTATAAAATTAAAAGTTATCTGAGCAGGATATCCGGACCGCTTCTGGACAGGATAGATATTCACATAGAAGTTCCGGCACTGAAGTATGACGAACTGGCTCAGAAGAAAGAAGCGGAAAAGAGCGGGGCCATCAGGGAACGCGTCATGAGAGCGAGAGAGGTTCAGAACGAAAGGTACAAAGGAAGAAAAATATACTGCAATTCCGGAATGACACAGAAGGACCTTAAAAAATACTGCGCTCTTGATCCGGCTTCGGAAAGCATCCTGAAAAGAGCTATTGAGACACTTTCTCTTTCTGCAAGAGCGTACAACAGAATACTGAAAGTGTCCAGAACGATCGCCGACCTTAACGGAAAAGAAAATATCGGTGTCGAGCATATCGCCGAAGCGGTTCAGTACAGGAGTCTTGACAGGAAATACATTTAGGAGGAAATATGAAAAGTCTTAAAATGAACGAATATTTTTTTCTCGGATTTCTTCTGATAATATCTTTTTCTTTTCTAAACCTGCTCAAGCCGTTCGTTATCGATATATTCCTGGCGGCAGTCCTTTTTATAATTTTCAGAAAGCCTTTCGCCTATGTATTAAAAAAGACGAAGAACAGAAAAAAAGCTTCGGCTGTAACGCTTTTCTTCATAATACTGGTAGTAGCCATACCATTAACATTTATTGTGACCATGGTGTCGATTGAAGCTGCGGACAACTACAATACTATTATGACGAAACTGCCGGAATTTCAGGAATCACTCACAGTCGAATCTCTGAAGGAATTCGCTCTGAAGATCCCTGTTGCCGGGGAAAGCATCGCTGCAGAAATAGAGGGAATGGATATAAAAAGGATAAAAGAAACAGGGTCGGACATTCTGGTCTCGGTAAGCACATTTATGTTCAAGATGATACAGTCGGCGTTTTTCAATATTACAGCATTCATAATGCATCTTTTTTTCACGACTTTTATGTTGTTCTTTTTTTTCCTTGACGGCAAGGCTTTTATGAACAGATTAAGAAGTGTTATGCCTTTCGACAGGGACGACGAAAAAAAAGCGGGAGAAGAACTTGTTAAGATAACAGATACGATCATAATCTATACATTCCTTATTGGAGTCGTTGAAGGTACCTACGGCGGACTTCTTTTCGCGATCATGGGTATTGGATCACCGTTCTTCTGGGGTGTCATTATGGTCATACTATCCATGATCCCGATCGTCGGCGCCAACACGGTAATAGCTCCTGCGGCGATATTACAGATACTCACGGGTAATTACGTTAAAGGTATGATCCTTCTTGTTGTCGGCTCTGGACTGATAATCGTTAACCAGAACATCGTCAAACCCAAGATTGCCGGGGACAGAAGCGGACTCCATCCTGTAGTCATGCTGGTATCTACGATCGGCGGTATAGCCTGGTTCGGCATGTCGGGATTTCTTTCGGGTCCGCTTATAGCCGCTCTTACTATAGTATCATGGGACCTTTTCGCCAAGAAGTTCAAAACTGCAGATAAAACTGCAGATACTGAAGAGAAGAACTGATGTTTTCAAGGATTTTAAAAAATACTCTTCCCGCCCTTGTAATTGTATGGGGTATTTATCTGTCAGGGCTGATAGCTTCCGATATTGAGCATGAAGGGAGTTCGGGTGTATATTACCTTCAGCAACTGACAGTTTTCATCTCGTATACTATGCTTGGTCTTGTTATAGGCGGGATCGGAGCCGGAATACTGGCGAAGAAAAAAAAGAAATACTCATTTTATTTTGAGAGTGAACAGGATAAATACTATAAATATTTTCTAAAGAACGCGGGTATTTCACTTATCGCTTTATTTTCTCTGACGGCAAGAGAGCTGATCAATCACCCGATGTTATATGAACCGACACTTCTGAACAGATCTTTCTGGTTCGACTGGATATTTATGTTCCTGAAAGACAAATTCTCACCGCTTTATTTTACAGTTTTCTTTATAATCATTATAGGTATGAGCGTTCACAATTTGCTTTATAACCTTTCTATCTATCACGGTGTAAAAAGGATATTTTCGTATTCATTTTCCGTAATAGCCGGGATATGGCTGATATTTAATTTCGGATACCTGAACGCACTGGACATTGATGAAGAAAAGAATATAATATTCATAGGGGTTGAAAATCTCGGCAGCAGAAATCTTACGGATAAGAAGATCGCGGAAATGCCTGCACTTAAAGAGCTTACGGGTCATTCGTACAGGTTCTCGAACTGCTTCAGTGTTTCCAATGATCCCAGGGTATCTCTGCTTTCGGTACTTACTTCGCTACATCCGGAAAAAGGGAATTATCTGGGCGGATACAGAAGCTACGGGTTGGAAGACAGGACTGTACTTTCTCTGCTATCTGAGCATGGCTATAAAACAGGGATATTTTCCGACAGAGAGTTCGCTTTCAGCAGGTTCAATGACAAGAGTGAATACCTTATCAAATATCCGACTAACAAAGAACTGCTTAAAGCAAAGGTACTTCTTTCACATTTTCTTATGCCTGTGATGTATAACAGCAAAAACATGATAAAATTATTTCCCGAAGCCCTGATACTTGATGAATACAGAGATAAAACATATCTTAAAGGTAAGGTTTCAGAACTGATCTCACAAAAAAAGAAGTTCATGTTCCTTTATACGATCTCCGACCGGAGAGACTATCTTCCTTTTCCTTTTTACAGGACATCAAGGTTCGACAATGAGGAGAATGCTTTTTTAAATTATCTTAACGACGAAGTAAACAATATATTCAGGCGTCTTAAAGTTAGTGGAAAACTTGGTAACACCGTGATTTGCCTTTTCGGACTTCCTGAATATTCCTCTTCGCTGAAAGCTTCGGACTATAAAATACCTTTCATTATCAGTTATCAGGGTTTCGAATTCGAGAGGAAAGTGAAGAACGATTATTCTTCGCTGGACATCCTGCCTTCAGTACTGGATGCGGCAGGTCTGACGGACCTGATAAAAGTTTCCGACGGTGTATCATTTTTTGACCCTGAGTTCGTAAGGCAGGATATAATCATTACGGACGTTACGAGGATCAGAGAGAATGAAAATATTTTTTTCAGAAATGATGAAGGTTATGTTTCAAAGGATATGTGCGCGGAAAGGGAAGAATACCCCTTTATCAGACGTGCTGTGATAAGGGGCGACTACAAACTGAATGTTATACCAGGACAAGAGGGTGTTGATTACGAACTTTACGATATTTCGAGAGATCCGGAAGAGACGGACAATATAATAAACTCGAATTCATCTCTTGCTCGGAGAATGAAGAACATTTTTGAAGAAAAACTCAATAAGGATTTTAACCTTCGGATGATAAACGGTTACGCTTTGAAATAAAAGTAAAAGGCACAAGAAAGACCGACACGGCTGAAGGTACAAGGATGTTTATTACAAACAGCAGGAAAGCTGCGGAAACAGAAGCTTCGATCTTTAAACCCATAAGTCCGAATATGAAAGCTGCGGTACCTTCCCTGACACCGATGTCTCCCAGACTTAACGGAAGAAAAGTCTTTAGAAGTACGGCAGCCCAAACCCCGATAAATGCGTGAAAAACATCTGTATTGCCGAATGACATTACAAGCAACGCGAACTGCGATGTGTAAACGATGAACAGCAGTGTGGAAAGAGAAAATATCACTCCCGCGTCACGCCTTCGCAGATCTTTAGCTCCTTCACAGAATCTTTTAAATCCGGCGCTTTTTTTCAGGACTGTGTTCTTAAGATAGAAAAATATCGTTCTGAAAAGCCCCGGATGTACTGCGATGAAATATGTGAGCACTGAAATTACGATCGCGAACATCATCAGGTTATAACGCATCATTACCGATCCTGAAAAGAACAGATGGGGAAGAAAAGGAAGGGACAATGTTCCGAAGATCAGAACAGGGAAAACGTCATAGATCTTTTCTATAATTCCAAGACTGAGAAGTTTAAGCCTGTCAGCTTGAGATATCGCGAACAGCTTCCCCAGCTCCCCTATTCTGCCGGGTGTAAGAAAACCGAAGGCTATGCCCAGAAATACCGATATCCATACTTCCTTGTCGGGTATTCTTTCTTCGGAAGCCTTAACTGCGAGATACTTCCATTTTCTGTATTGAAGGAACAGGTTTAAAGGAAGAAGAGCCGCGGCGAATATGATAAATGATACATCTGCGTTGCGTACAATGTATTTTAATTCCACAGTTTCGATATTATGTATGACTATCCATGCCAATGCGGCAGCGGTTAAAAGTTTGACCGAATAAATAATGATCCTGCTTCTGTCCATTTCCATAATTACCACACATTTCCGGGATAAACAAATTTAAGACCGTTTTTCAGTCCCGTTTCAACAGCTTCGTATACTTGTTCTCTTGAAGTAGCAGGTCTGTCAGTCATTTTATGATCCGGGTGAAAAGCCGAAACGTGCCAGGGGACTTCTTTTCCCAGTTCATTCGAAATGAATCCCGCTACACCCTCAAGTTCATGTTTCGAATCATTAATGCCGGGAATTATAAGCGTAGTTATTTCAAGATGAACAGCAGATCCCGCGAAGATTTTCAGGTTCCTGGCCACCTTATCCAATTCACCGCCGGTAAATTTTCTATGGGTATCGGGATCAAAACTTTTCAGATCAGCGTTGATCGCATCCACCCATGTCAGCATATCGGCAACGATAACTTCCGACTGGTAAGCGTTAGTTACAAAAATGTTTTTCAGGCCGTTCTCTCTGGCGATCATCCCGATATCTCTTGCGTAAGGATAGAATACGGCCGGTTCATTATATGTATATGAGACCGACATGCACCCGGATTCTATCGCGCCTTCGGCGATCGCAGCCGGTGTTATAATTTCCATGTTCGCTGATCCGCTGTAACTCTTTCTGCTGATATGATGGTTCTGACACCACGGACAGGAGAAATTACAACCAAGAGTACCGATAGAATAAGTTTTTGAGCCTTGAAGGAACCTCCTGAGAGGTTTCTTTTCTACTGGATCAATATTCAGTGCCGAAGGGTGTCCGTAAGCCATACATAACAGTTCTCCGCCGGAATTTTTATTAACGCCGCAGAATCCGGCGGCACCTTCATCCAGAACGCAGGATCTCTCGCACAGAAGGCAGATAATCTTTCCGTCAGCCGCAGGCTCGAAATATTTAGGTTCGAACAGTTCCATTTACGCTTTATCGAATTTAAAGTTGATCCTGGCTTTCAGGTGCGAGAATAGGAATTTCGGATCTGCCTCCATCGGTATTTCCAATGTGAAAATGTAATGCGGTATATTTGTCTTATTATTCACCGACAGATTTTTTATTTTGACTCTGGAAAATTTGGCGTCAGGAGAAGTTTCAAGGTCCTTATAAGTTCCCCTGTTCTGATCGTCCTCTTCTTCAGTACCGTAAAGGTAAAGATCAAGGTTCATTACTGTCTGATCCCCGAAATTTACACTCCGGAACGGCATAGGCTGGATATTCAGTAGCGTAGAACTGATGGAGGGACTGAATTTGGCCATAGATTCATAGTCGATATCGTTTGATTCAAGTTTTATCCTGTAAACGCCTTCTTTAGTTTTTACACCGTCGATCTTTTTTGTTATCATTCCAGCTGAAGCTGAAGTTATGATACCGTCGAACATTTCGTTAAGCATTTTTCATCCTTTTATTCAAATTTACCGAATTTTATTAAATAACCTCTTACGAATTTCTTAAGATCGCCGTCCATTACCGATCCTGTGTTACCTGTCTCGATGTTGGTACGGTGGTCCTTTACCAGATTGTAGGGCTGAAAAGTGTAAGTTCTTATCTGACTGCCCCAGGAAATATCTTTCTTTTCATCTTCAAGTGTCGCAAGCCTGGCTTTTTCTTCGTCAAGTTTCATCTGGTACAGTTTCGCCTTAAGAAGCTTCATTGCCGTTTCTTTGTTGAAGGTCTGTGACCTTTCATTTTGGGACGCGGCTACGATCCCTGTCGGGATATGGGTAATTCTCACGGCGGAATCCGTCTTGTTGACGTGCTGGCCTCCGGCGCCGGACGACCTGTATGTATCCACCCTGAGGTCCGACGGATCGATCGTAACCTCGATATCGTCTACTTCAGGAAGCACATAGACAGATGCGAATGATGTGTGCCTTTTGTGTGCCGCGTCGAACGGCGATATCCTAATAAGTCTGTGCACGCCCGATTCGGATTTCAGGTACCCGTAAGCATATTCACCTTTCACTTCCACGGTGACCGACTTTATACCTACTGTATCTCCGGGAATGAAATCAACCTGCTCCCATCTGAATCCCATTGTATCGAAGAAACGGGTGTACATCCTTAAAAGCATACTTGCCCAGTCAGATGCTTCAGTACCTCCTGAACCCGCATGGATAGTAAAAAGGCAGTCTTTTTTATCTTCTGGAGCAGACAGCATTCCTCTAAGTTCAAGTTCTTCTATAAGAGTTTTATATTCAGTGAAAGTTGAGCTGATTTCGCGGATTATGTCTTTGGATTCTTCTTCGTCTTCAGAAAGCATGTCCAGAAGGTCGTCAATATCTCTTTTCAATCCTGTGGCAGTTCCAAGCGACTCAATCCAGAATTTTTTCTTGGAAATATCGGAGAAGACTGATTGCGCCCTGCTTTTGTCCGAATAGAAACCTTCTTTTAAAGTTTCTTCTTCAAGTAAAGATATTTCAGATCTGAATTTTTCCAGATCAAAGATGCCCCCGTATATGTTCGAATTTAGAATTTATTTCAGTCAGTTCTTCTCTTATTTCGTCAAGCATCACAAGCTCCGTATTATTCCTTTTTTTCCAGTATTACTACGGCAACGGCAGACTCTTTAGTGTGAGATAAGGATACATGTACTGCCGTTATTCCGTATTTTTCTTTTTCTTCCAGCGACCTGCCGGTCAATATCATTACCGGTTTTCCAAGTTCGTCGTTAATTATTTCGACTTCGCAGAAAGCCATTCCATTCCTCCAGCCCGTACCAAGGGCTTTAAAAAAAGCTTCTTTTGCGGCGAACCGGGCGGCATAACTTTCGAATTTATTTTTCTTTTTCTCACAATAAGAGATCTCAGTCCCGCTGAATATTTTTTCTCTGAAGCCGCTGATCGTCTCTATGCTTTTTCTGACCCTCGACACTTCAATAATATCGGATCCCAATCCTGTTATCATTCCAGTCTGAGCTCCATTAGAGGTATTTTCGGGAAGGGTTTCTCATATATATTACCCATATCATCCTGCCATACGATCTTTGAAATAACCGGATTTCTACGGATATTAGTATCGAAAACCAGAAGTCCGGTGCTGAATCTTTCCGGATTTATTCTGAAATTTTCCAGAAGACCTTTATAGTTACCTTTTTTTGCCGCCACAACGTCAAATTTGTATGTTTTACCTGCAGAATCAAAAAGGGTAAAATGGTTCCTGGAAATAACAACATCCCTGGTTGAATTATTATAGAATCTGATCTTCATGGCAATATATCCGTTCTCTGAATTGAAATATACTTCAAGTACCCTGATGTCGTACTGATTGGACTTTATATTGTAGGACAAGAACGATTCAAGCAGTCTGGTCTTAAGTGAATCTGCGTCAGGAAGTGTGACGATGTCCATAGACAGCAGAAGATTTTTATAACTGTCTGATAGAAATGATGTGTTTCTTTTATTGTTGAGCCATGAGTTATAGTCGACCTGCGCGAGGTCAAAATATCTCTGAGCCTCATCTTTTTCTAAAGCAGAAAGCAGATTCTTGCCCTTTTCGTTATTTTCTGAAAGCTCCACGGCTTTTTTGATAAGGGAAACACCTTTCTCGTATTTTTTTTTCAGATCGACGCTTCCTTCACGGTCGCCTGTTTTCACGAGTTTTGAACCGAGAAGCACGAGGATGTCAGCGTATTCGTCCTTTATCTCCGGATTGTTTTCATGCGAGTAGATGATCCCTCTCTCAATATTCCTTTCCGCTTCCTCAAGATTATTGTTGTCGATATTTCTTACAGCGCTTGTAAAATAAAGTTTGGTTATTTTATTTCTGAGGGTCATATTTTTATAGTCTTTGGACAGCTGTTCCTTCAGAAGTATGATCGCCTGTTCG
>QKDR01000157.1 GCA_003252515.1 Candidatus Delongbacteria bacterium
AAAAAAAACGGTATTATTTTTACACGATTACAATTCTATATTATTCAGAATTACACTGCTTTATATAAGCACATTCAGCATTATTATAATTTGGAATATTAAATTCGATGATACTGTATCGGGAACTAGCAATATTCCTGTAAGCGATACTGAATTGTTTTTTAGACAAACTTTTGAAAATGAATTATTTCCATTAAAAGATTTGGATGGTTGGTCAAGTCCGGTTCATCCTTGGGATCTTGATCCTGTAATACAAAAGTGGATTACATTTCGTTCGGACAGCATTATTAAGTTAAAACATGAAGAAAAATACATTCCAGCAGATAATGAGAAAGAAAAATTCATAAATTGGTTTATAGAATTCGCGACTGACAAAGGGTATAGAAATTTAATTACCGATCTAGATTCTCTGAAATACATTACATTAAGTAAATTCAATAGAGACGAAAACGGTAAAAAAGGAAGATATTTTTATTTCTATAATTCAAAATCAAAAAAACACTACCTTTATTATGCAAACTAAGCGTGTGTTGATAGGAATGAGCGGCGGGGTCGACAGCTCAGCCTCTGCTATAATCCTGAAAGAACAGGGTTACCAAGTGACCGGTTGCTCCATGCTCCTCTCCCCTTCCGATACGGAAGAAAAATACGCCGATGCCGTTAGAGTCTGCGAAAAGATCGGCTGCGAACATCATTTCTACGATCTAAGAGACTATTTCAGAAGCACAGTGATAGAATATTTCAGAAAAGAATATCTTGCGGGAAGAACTCCTAATCCGTGCGTTCTGTGCAATTCGGTGATCAAATGGGACAGGCTGTTCGATAAAGTGGACGAACTCGGATGCGAGTATCTTTCGATGGGCCATTATTCAAGAATCGTTCAGGATGAAAAAGGATTCCATCTCAGACGGGGTCTTGATACTAAAAAAGATCAAAGCTATTTCCTTTACGTTATGAAAAAGGAGATAATGCCCAGGATCCTTTTCCCGCTCGGTGAAATGGTCAAGGACGAAGCAAGGGCGATATGTGCTCAGACAGGTCTGGATTTTCACAGGAAAAAGGACAGCATGGAGATATGTTTTATTCCGGATGACGACTACAAAAAATTCCTTCTCGAAAATTTTGAAGAGTTCAGAAAGATCAGATCAGGCAGGATAATCCGGGACGACGGTGAAAAGACTGTCAATAAACACGAAGGATATCCGTTCTATACGGTAGGTCAGAGAAAAGGACTCGGCGGCGGATACGCGGAACCGATGTACGTCTCCGGGATCAATCCTGAAAAGAACGAAGTTCACATTTCCGCCAGAGAAGGACTTGCGCATTCGTTCGTAGTATTCGGCGAAGCGAACTGGCTGGAGGAGCCTGAGGACGGTGCTGTCTACGCTGCAAAGATCAGGTACAATACCGAACCTGCCGAATGCGTAATTGAAATAAAAGAGAACGGTCTGTATCAGGCTGTATTTACAAAACCCGTATTCGCCGTCACACCCGGACAGTCGTGCGTTCTTTATAAAGACGATACCGTTATAGGCGGCGGGATCATCAGGTCATGAACGATAAGATAGAAAATACTCTCTCCAATCTGCCCAGTTCGCCAGGTGTTTATTTTTTTAAGAATAAAGACGGCAAGATCATCTATATCGGAAAAGCGAAGATTCTGAAGAATCGCGTTAAGTCGTATTTTCAGAATATAGGCAGACATGAACAGTTCAAGACCGAGATACTCGTAAAAAAGATAGATACTATCGAATACATAATCACCGATAACGAGCTCGAAGCGCTTCTACTCGAAGCCAATATGATAAAGCAACATAAACCGAAGTACAACATCGACCTCAAGGACGACAAATCTTTCCCGTACATAAAGATCACGAAAGAGCTTTTTCCGCAGGTATTCATCACACGGAACGTCGAAAAAGACGGATCAAAATATCTTGGGCCATTCACGCATGTCAAAACCGTCAGAGCGATCCTTTCAGTTCTGAAGAAACTTCTTAAGATCAGGAACTGCAGGCATAACATCACTTCTGACGCGATCAGGGATAAAAAATACAGATTATGCCTCGACTATCAGATCGGGATATGCGGAGGCTACTGCGCGGATGAGAAGGATGCTGAGGAATACATGAACAGTATTAGGAATATAGCGGCTTTCTTCACGGGACAGGACAACGACCTTCCGGATGTGCTTGATGTCAGAATGAAAGAAGCTGCCGGAAGAAAGAATTTCGAGCTCGCGGCGGAATTCAGAGATGCGCTTAAGGCGGTTGACGATTTTACGACCAGACAGAAGGTGGAGAACGCAGTATCGACGCCGAGGGATTATTTCGCGGTCGAGATCGAGGACAACGACGCTTGCTGCGTGGTTTTTAAGCTTCGTAACGGCAGGCTGGTGGCAAGGAACCACTTCTTCCTGAAAGGTGTATGGCAGAAGACAGAAGAGGAAGTACTGGAAGAATTCATCAAGCTTTATTACGAGATGTCTCAGCACGACGTTCCGTCCGAGATCGTTCTCAATACGGATATCGTCGATTACGCAGTGATAGAGGAATGGCTGAAAGCTCTTTCCGGTCAGAAAGTCGAGATACTTTCCGCATCTATCGGTGACAAGGCGAAGCTCCTTTTCCTGGCGCAGAAGAACGCACAGCTGCTGCTCAACGATCTCAGGCTGGAGAAGATGAAGCGCGATTTTACTCCGAACAGCCTTAAATCGCTGATGCGCGATCTTAGCCTGAACAAAATCCCCGACATTATAGAATGTTTCGACATTTCCCACTTCGCCGGCAAGGAAACAGTAGCCTCAATGGTAACGTTCAAGAATGCGAAACCGTACAAATCGGGCTACCGGAGGTTCAAGATCCGCACCGTCGAAGGCGTGGACGATTTCGCATCGATGCGCGAGGTCGTCGAGCGCAGGTACAGCTCGCTTAAAGAAGAACCTGAACCTGTCTGGCCCGACCTGATCATGGTGGACGGAGGTAAAGGTCAGCTCTCCTCCGCTGTAGAGATACTAAAGAATCTGAATATTACTAATATTCCAATAATCGGACTCGCCAAAAGGCTGGAAGAGGTTTTCGTTCCCGATAAAAGCGAAGCCATAATAATCCCGCGCACATCTTCCGCATTAAAACTACTCCAGCAGGTCAGGGACGAGTCGCACAGGTTCGCCATCACCTACCACCAGAATCTCAGAGGAAAAACAATTTCGTCAGAGCTTGAGAATATCAAAGGCATCGGTCCCGCGAAACGTAAAGAACTGCTCAAAAAATTCGGCTCTCTTAAACGCATTAAAGAAGCTTCGGTCGGGGAACTCATGGTGATCAAAGGAATAACTGAAGAACTGGCGAGAGCGATAAAGGAAAGCTGAAGTCAGGTGGAGATGATCCCGATTATTCATTTGCATAATTCATAGAGCTTAAATATATTACTGAAAGTTTAAATAAAATCAAACGCGGAGTATCAAATGAAAAAATTCATTCTTGCACTGAGCTTAGTTATAATTCTGTCATCCCTCTTCATTTCCTGTTCTGATGACTCGTCCACAAGCCCCGATAACACTCCGAAATTCAGGATCACCGAGGACAATGTTTACACATATCTGAATTCAAAATCCTGGAGTCCCTTCTTAAACACAAATTATACCTATGACGACCTAGGAAGGATCGTGGTGGAAGAATTCATTGACAACTCAGACTATGAGGAATCTAATACAGACTCTTTCTTTTATAATTTAAGTTCAAAAAATCCATATGAAGCGCGCAGGTACAAAGACGTTGGAAAACTCACTACACTTTCTAATATCGTTTCTTTTACGTACGAGAACGGGAAACCGGCAGAAATAATTGAATCTGTCAGGGACACAGATACGGGAGTGATGACAAAAAGTTATAAGACAAATTACACTTACGAAAACAATTTAATAGTAAATGAATCTTCTTACCGTTATAATACTGATTCTGAAACATGGGTATTATATACAGATTACGACCTTACCTATATTGACGGTAAAATTACTTCAACATCCGTGATAATAGCAGGAGGAGGAAGCGGAGTCGAGACTTTCACTTACTCCGGTGATCAGCTTACTGAAGCGGCAATAGACTATACTATTTATTACATGTCATTGTCATTACATATTAAATACAGATATTTGTTTACCTATGAGAACGGGAATGTTGCCTCAGTAGAAATTCAGGATTATGTCGACGGAGACGCTATATGGGTGAATGAAGAAAAAATGGAATTCCAATTCGAAAATAACAAGTTAAGTGAAGAGTTTTATTATCGGTGGTATGATATAAAAGACTGGTATGCGAATTACAAAAATTCATATACTTATGATTCTAACGACCTAGTTACATTGATTGAGAATTTTTCCTGGAATGCTGCAGACAGCACTTACACTCTTTCTGAATATGACAGCAAACAGGAATATATATATAAAGACGGCTCCGGGAATTATACTGAGCTGGATAAATGCTTCAATCCGTTGTTCTACTATACCGGAGGCTATACAAAGCTCATGCAGCCCGAACCGCAGCCTGTGAAAAGTTCAGGAATATTCTGGGATGAATATATTCCGGCAATATTAAAGAATGCAATTTATAAAGGATTAAATTCGGTCTCAGATAAATAAATTCTTTTGCTTTTTTCATACACTTCTACGCTTTAAGGATGTCATATAAAAGAAAACATTATTCTATTTTAAAATAAATAGCTTCAGGATGGTAAATATATATCCCGCTTACGGACAGTTCTGGAACGAGCTGAAAGTTCTCTGTTAAACTAACACCTATTGATTCTGAATCTAGAAGTGTACAGATCTTTTTCTGCTCACTGAGATCTGACCAGACGCTGTAGCCGGGACTGTACCTTCTCCCCTGTTTTTCAGGCACTGAAAGTTCTTTCCTGATAATATCGTTCAGATATTCGGCCAAAGCTTCGGTAATTTCAGCTGTAAAACCGTACCAGTAATAAAATTTAGTGTACGATTCTTCTCCGAAAAGTCTTTTTGTGATCTCAACTGCTTCCTGACCTGCAGTAGCAAGAAATACTGCGGAAAAATCGTTATCGGTGATAAAATCAGAAAGAGAGATCTCGGGAGATGTTTTCCTTCTCGGGAATTCGAACCCGGTCTCTTCCCTACTGAAATATCCGTAACCCGCTTTAAATGTCAGTTCCGACGCTTTTTCTGAGCATTTCACGTAGAGTTCTTCTTTATCCTTATCGTCCGCCCACCTTATCTTAAAAAGCCTGTTTTTGTTAAAATATTTCTCGATGTCTGAAAATTTAATATTTTCGAGCTTTTTGGTGCCGGAAAACGGTTTTTTAGGCCGTTTGTAATCTTTATTAATGTCTACTTTTATAATGCTTTCGGAAGTTTCCTTAGATTCATCTGACTTAACAACTTGACCTTCACCGGTTTCCATGATCCTGACCGCCTCGAAAGAATCCTTAGCGTAGAATATCTTTCCGTTGTAAATAGGAGCAAGCGATCCGTTCACGAACGCGGCGTTCAGTGCTGCACCTCCACAGAGTACGGGGGTCGTAATCCCCCTTTCGTTGAAATGCGCGACCACATTCTTCATCTCCTCCGCTGAAGATACAAGAAGACCGCTCAAACCTATGAAATCAGCTTTGTTCTCTATCGCCGCGTCCGCTATAGTCTGAGGAGTACAGTCAATTCCGATATTATGGATTTTAAATCCGTTGTTGCTCAGGATTATATCTACCAGGTTCTTGCCGATATCGTGAACGTCGCCTTTGACAGTGGCAAGCACAACACCTGCTTTGGCAGACATCTCATCAGCCTGAAAATGAACGGAAAGAATATCCGCAGCTTTTTTCATAGTTTCAGCCGATTTGAGAACGAACGGCAGCTGAAGAGTTCCTTTTCCGAACTGCTCGCCGACCTCGGCCATTCCTTTTAAAAGAAAATCGTTTATTATCTCTAGTGGTCTGTATTTCTCCAAAGCTTTACCGAGAAGTTCCTCCAGACCTTTCTTTTTACCTTCGATTATTGCTGAGACAAGTTCTTCCTCCAAAGTCAACTGTACCTTTTCCGCTTTTAGTGTATCTGTCGACGTTTTATCGAACATGGCGATTATATTTTCGAGAGGATCATTATCATTATCACGCTTGTTGAAGATCAAGTCTTCAGCTGCTTTCTTCGCTTCTTCCGGTATTCTGTTGAACGGAATTATTTTTCCTGCGTGGAATATCGCAGCATCAAGCCCGTACTGAACTGCATGAAACAGGAATACCGAATTGATTACTTTCCTGGCTTTTTCGTTCAGACCGTAAGAAACATTACTTACTCCAAGCATGACCTTTACTCCGGGATAAGCTTTCTTAATTTCCATTACTCCGTTAAGCGTATCAATACCCGCATTGTACAGGCTGTGATCTCCGCTTCCGAGTGTGAAAGTCAGTGGATCAATCAGAACGTCGGAGTAAGGAAGTCCTTTTGACTTGGTCAGTTCGAGAATTTTACCTGCAACGGCTACTTTTCTTTCAACGGTTTTTGCCATACCTTCATCGTCGATCGTCAGAGCGATCACGGAAGCTCCGTATTCTCTTGCAAGTTCTATTATCCTGCCTGCTTTTTCTCCTCCTCCCTCCAGGTTGATCGAGTTTATCAGAGCTTTACCGGCATAGTTCTTTAAGGCAGTTTCTATTACATCGACGCTGGTAGAATCGATCGATAGAGGAATACGGAGTTCTTTGGAAAGTCTCCTTACCATCTCCCCCATTATTCCCTGTTCGTCAACACCGGGATAGGCGACGGAAAGATCGAGCATGTGAGCCCCTTCTTTCTCCTGCTCCTTCGCGAGTTCGGTCATGGCTTCGAAATCGTTCGAAAGCAAAGCCTCTCTGAATTTTTTACTTCCAGTCGCGTTTGTTTTCTCACCTATAATGAGAGGGCGCGGTTCTATATTGTAATTCTGACTTGTGTACAATGATGCTGACACTGATACAGGAACTGCCTTATTCCTTCTCCTGACTGGTATATCTTTAACAGCTTCGGCTAGCGCTTTTATATGTTCGTAAGTTGTTCCGCAGCATCCTCCCACGATCTCGATACCTGATTCTACGACGAAACGCTTCAGATGCGAAGCGAATATCTCTGGTGTCTGAGAATATGACAGTTTACCGTTTACGATCTCTGGCAGTCCCGCATTTGGAAGAACAGAACAGTGGAACGGGTTCTTCTGCGACAGTTCTCGAACTGTCTCGTGCATAGACTCAGGTCCGGTTCCACAGTTGAAACCGAGAGCGAACAGGTCGTAAGAAGAAAAAGCGGCTATTACGGCTGAAAGATCTGTTCCCAGAAGCAGTCTTCCGTTGTGCTCAAGCGTGACCTGAAGTATGACAGGAAGCTTTTTCTTCTTTTCCGCCATGGCTTTGAACAATGCGGACAAGGCGGCTTTAGACTGGAGCATATCCTGGCAGGTCTCGACCTGGAACAGATCAACACCTCCGTCGATAAGTCCCTGCGCCTGAATAAAGTAAGATTCCTTAAGCTCATCGTATGTAGTCTGCAGCAGGCTCGGGAGCCGCCTTCCCGGCCCTATTGAGCCGGACACGAACTTCGGTCCGTCCGCCGAATAGCCCAGTGCGGTACTGCGGGCGATCTCCGCGGCTTTTCTGTTGATCTCGTAGGTCCTCTCACCCAGACCATGGTGTTCAAGTGCCGCTTTCGCCGCCCCGAACGTATTCGTTTCAATAATATCGGCTCCGGCTTCAAGGAAACCGGCATGAACCGAGCTTATCACATCGGGTTTTGATAGTACGAGGTAATCAGGGCAAGATACGTGTCCGTGATAGTCATCAGGTGAAAGTCCGTATCTCATCAGGCTGGTTCCCATCCCGCCGTCTACGATCAGTGTTTTTTCAAGTATAAATTCTTCTATTTTCTTCATTGTTTTTTCCCGAATACAGATTCTAATAGAGCTGCCGACGAAGCCCCTTTGCCCATGGTGAACAGATGAATTCCGGGAAATCCGTAGTCCAGAAGCTTCTCTACGAAACCGGACATGAATTTTATCCCCTGCGCGAACTCTTCTTTTTTCGTTTTAGCATTATTTACTGCCTCAATAAGTTCTTGCGGCATTTTTATACCGAATGTCTTGGGTATGATCCCGACCTGCTTAAGCGAAGTAACTGGCTTTATTCCGGGAATAACCGGTATTTTAACACCAGCTTCCCTGATCTTTTCCACGAAATTCTTTACTGCTTCAAAATCAAAACTCATCTGAGTTATTATAAAATCAGCTCCTTTTTCTACTTTTTCTTTGAGATGGCGCAGATCAGTATCAAAGTCAGGTGCTTCCGAATGTTTTTCAGGGTATCCGGCCACGCCTATACAAAAATTTGTTGGTATCGATATTTCAGATGAGTTCAGATATATACCTCTGTTCATGTCCGATATACTTTGTACAAGCTCCGAAGCATGAGCATAACCGTCTTTCTCGGGGATGAAATTTCCTTTGCCCGAAGGCGGATCTCCCCTTACCGCGAAGACATTCTCTATACCCAGATAATTGAGATCTATCAAAGCATCCTCTGCAGAATATTTATTCTGACCTCCGCAGAGTATATGAGGTACCGCGTCTACTCCGTACCTGTTCTGTATTGCGGAACTTACGCCTACAGTTCCGGGTTTCTTCGAGCGTACAATACGCCTGAGTGAATCGCTTTCACCTATAAATTCCACGAAAGGCTGATGGTATGTGACGTTTATGAACTGCGGATCGTACGGAAGAAGAAGATCAACGGATCTGAATATATCTTCTATATTCCCCCCCTTATCGGGCGGAGTGATCTCAAGCGAAATTACTGTGCTTCTGTTTTTACTTAAAATATCAGTTATTTTAGGCATTGTTCCTCCAAAGTGAGAAAAATACGAAAAACAGACGCATTAGACAAGCTGATATTAGCAAAATTCGTATATCTTAACGATAAATTTTCATAGCGGGTTCCGTTTTTTTTTAATATATTCAAAAATTCGATAATAAAAACGCAGACAGTATGAGAAAAAGGCTGAAAAAGATAACCAACAACAATGTGCATCTGGCGTTCATCTTTACTGGACTTCAGGGATTCGGTCGCGGAGTATGGATGGGAAACATTCTCAGCCTTTACATCGTTCTGATTGCTGAAAGAAGCGAACCTCTCTTCGGACTTGCTCCGAACGAATTGCTGGGCATCACTTCAGGGATCACTGGGATCGCCATGACAGCGCTGGTATTCCCTTCGGGTTTCTTAGCGGACAAGTACAAACGTGAAGTTATGCTTAAAGCCGCATCATGGATCGGATCAGCCGCAATGCTGCTGCTGTTCTTAGCGGGAAGCATATACGCCATCTTTACCGCAATGTTCCTGTGGGGAGCGTTCCAGGGCCTTTCCAGACCGGCATTCGAATCTATTTTCGCAGATTCTGTAGCTTCGGGGAAAAGATCGGGAATTTACGCTAAGATCCATCTTACCGATCAGATCGCGATGGCAATAGGACCGTTCATGAACGTCGGGCTGTTCTTCATCCTCGGCGACGAATGGGATATCACGATATTAAGGAACATAATGTATTTCGGGCTGTCGTTCTCACTATTGTCTGCGCTGATTCTGAACTTTTTTAAGGACGACAGATCGCTAGGCGATGAGAGCGAATCAACTTTCGCGGACACTGGTGATGAAAATCCCGAGAGATCTTCCAACGGTAAGGCAAAAAAAATAGCATTTCTTCTTGTGGGATCGAACCTGATAGTCGGAATGGGCGCGGGAATGACCGTGAAGTTCTTTCCCGTCTTCTTCAGAGCTGTATACGGAATGAAGCCGATCGCTGTACAACTTATAATGGGAACGACTCTTATAATGACCGGACTTTTCGGACTTATCGC
Organism: Candidatus Delongbacteria bacterium; assembly: GCA_003252515.1. Lineage (GTDB taxonomy): Bacteria > UBA4055 > UBA4055 > UBA4055 > UBA4055 > UBA4055. The sequence continues at coordinate 9,903 of QKDR01000157.1, forward strand.
GCAGAAGTTCTCCGAAAAAAAGGGAAGGGTCGAGATCATGCTTGCAGTAAAACTTCTCGCTACATTATTTCTCTTTACAATAGCGTTCTACCCGCCTCTGATCGTACTTCTGCCTTTATTCGTTCTTCGCGGTTCGCTGATGAACTCCGCGCAGCCTCTCAGCAGATCAATACTCATGGATACAGTTCCTAAAAAACACAGGGGGAAGTGGAATTCAGTCGAAACTATCTCGTGGGGGTTGTTCTGGAACGCGTCGGCAGTTCTCGGAGGATTTCTGATCGGTGATAATAATTTCAGGCTCTGTTTCCTGGTAACCGCCGGAATATATCTTGTCGGGACGATACCGGTGATGCTTCTCATCCCGCTCGTAAATAAGGAAAATACTGACCGGAGTAATATATGAAAGTGCTCAAATCGTTGATTCTGACAATATTTATTGCCGTCTTATCCGTATACGCGGAAGGATATAAACTTCCCCCCGATGAAATACTTAAAGTTTTCGACGCTCCCGACGAACAGCTTCTTACCATGATCAGCGGAACTGACAAAGCAATAGAATATACTTACGCGCGGTATGAGAGCCTTGAAAGCCTGTCGAGGGAAAAACTTTCCCTGGCAGGGAATATCATTTTCCCGAAACTCCATTCAGAGAAAATCAGGTTCCCGAAACTTTATCTTAAAATTGTTGATCTGATCTCAGGTGAAAAGACCCCGGTAAGTCAGGCGGAAGACAGTACGATCCTCGACTTTGAAGTCTCCCCCGACAGGAAATATATAGCGTATCTTTCACAGCTCTCCGACGGCGTTTATCTGAGGGTGGCGGAAATCGAAACCGGCAGGATGATCTTTAAAGATGAAAATAAACTGAACATGAGCATGTCGGAACTTCTTATCAAATGGAGTACAGATTCAAAATATCTTTTCATTCCGAGGCCTGTTTACGGTAGTGATCCTGTTCCGGAAAAAACAGTTGATGACATATCTCCGGTAACCGAGGAAAGTTTCGGTAAAACTGCACAGCTACGGACATACTCGAATTTACTTCAGACGGCTTTCGATATCAGGCTTTTCGAATATTTTTTCACATCACAGTTCGTCAGGCTCGATTTTATTTCAGGGACAGAGACAGCCGTTGGAGAACCCGGTATATACAGATCGTTCTCCGAATCACCCGACGGCAAATATTTTCTCGTCAGAAAGATAAATAAGCCGTATTCATTCACCGTACCTTACTACAGGTTCGGATACAGCTGGCTTATACTGGACAGTAGCGCAAAAACTGTAAAAGAGCTGGTAACAAAAAGCGTTCAGGACGAGATCCCGATCGGTGGTGTCGAGACCGGATTGAGAGACCCCCGCTGGATTCCTGCCGAGAACTTGATGCTATGCTGGATCGAAGCCAACGATGACGGCGATCCGAAAAAAAAAGTACCGAACAGGGACAGCTTTTATAAGCTTAAAGCTCCTTTCACCGAAAAACCGGGGCTTTTCCTGAAAACTAAAAACAGAGGCTATATTTCCGGTTTCACGGCAGAAAAAGGCAGACTCGTATATCTTGATTATGACAGGGACAACGAGTGGATGAGTACTTATTACGGTTCGTATGACGGGAGCAAAGAAGACAAGCTTCTTTTCACAAGAAGCGAGAACGAAAAATACGAACATCCCGGAGATTTCGTGACGGAGAAACTTCCCAACGGATATGATGTGATACGGACCGCGGACGGTATATTCTACTTATACGGACAGGGATACTCTCCCGAAGGGAATTTTCCGTTCCTTCAGAGTTTTTCAGCCGAGAGCGGTGAAAAGCATATTCTTTTCAAATGCGGTCAGGGAGCTTACGAGAATTTTTCTTCTTTTACCGGAACCGGAACGGACAGGATACTTTTCACCCGAGAGACCCCGGATAAACCGCGGAATTATTTTACTATGGTTCTTAATACAGGCGAACTAAAGCAGATAACTGAAAATACTGATCATGCTCCGGAAGTAAGGAATATAAAGACCGAGCTCGTTACTTATGCGAGAGAAGATTCGGTCACTTTGAGCGGCAAACTTTATCTTCCGCCCGATTATGAAGAGGGGAAAAAATATCCCGTCATGATCTGGGCTTACCCGCGCGAATATGTCGAACTTTCCACTGCCGGACAGGTCACGGGATCACGATACACTTTCACAAGGTTCTGGGGCGCGTCCGTAAAATATCTCGCGCTGCACGGCTACATCGTTCTTGACAACGCTTCCATGCCGATCGTAGGCGATGTCCGGAAAAGGAACGATACTTTCATCGGTCAGATCAGAATGAACGCGGAAGCTGCACTCGATTATCTCGACAGACGCGGACTGATCGACCGCTCCAGAGCGGCCGTGGGCGGCCACAGCTACGGCGCCTTCATGACGGCAAATCTCCTCGCGCACTCGGACCTGTTCCGCGCCGGCATTGCGAACAGCGGGGCCTACAACAGGACCCTCACCCCGTTCGGGTTCCAGTCGGAGGATCGGACTTACTGGCAGGCGAAGGATTTCTACCACTCCGCCTCCCCTTTCACGAACGCCGACAGTATAAAGACCCCGCTGCTCCTCATTCATGGCGCCGACGACAGTAATGCTGGTACCTACCCGATGCAGTCGGAAAGAATGTATGCGGCGATCAAGGGTAACGGCGGAATCGCGAGGCTCGTCATGCTTCCGTATGAAGGTCATGGATACGAATCAAGGGAAGCTAATCTGCACGTTCTTGCAGAAATATGCGAATGGCTGGACAGGTTTTTAAAATAATAACAGATACGAATAATCTTGAAAAATTATATTTTTTTTCTTATTTTGAAAATATGTTAAATTATAAGGTAAAATGTGATGAAAAAATTTATAACCGCATTAACGGTCTTTACCCTATCTGTTAACGTTTTTGCGTCGGAGATCGAACATAAAGAAATGAAGAGCATAAACGCGGCCGTAGATCTTCTTTATCAGGAAAAATTTGAAGAAGCATATTCTATATTTTCGTACATTCAGGACACATATCCGGACCATCCCATAGGACCTTTCTTTATGGGTTACTATTATAATTTTCTTTCTTCTTACTATGAAACTGACAAATTCGATTCAAAAATCGTTCTTTACTACGATCTGGCTGAGAAAAAGTCTGATTTTCATCTAAAATTCGACGAAAATGACCCTTGGATGAACTTCTACAAAGGCGCATCTTTGATCAACAGGGGATATCTTTTGGGTAGAGACGGAAGAAGATTCTCGGCACTGACTAAAACCTTTGACGGAATATCTTATATTAAAGACTGTCTTGAGTATGATAAAGATAACGGAGATGCTTTACTGCTGTACGGGACATACAGTTTTTATAAAAGTTCTCTTTTGAGCTGGATATGGGACAGCCGGGACGAAGCAGTTTCAACAGTAAAAGAAAGTGCTGAAAAAGCTTATTTCAGTAAATATCTCGCTGTATCCACTTTAGGCTGGATATATATAGATTATGAAAAATTCGATAAAGCTGAAAAAACAGCGGACACTGCACTTGAGAAATATCCTGACTCTCACCTTTTCCTTTTTCTTAAAGCACGGGCTTTATTCGAGCAGAAAAAATATACCGAAGCAGAACCAATATATTCAGCTTTAATTGAGAAACTTAAAAATATGCCTGAGCACTATTCTGAAAAAGATCTTTTCAATTCTTATTATTTCCTTGCAAGAATATACTATTCAGAAAACGACATAAAAAAATTCGAAGAATATAAAAATTCCGCGCTACAAACAAATCTTACAATCAGAGAAAAAGAGATGCTGGAGGAAAGGATAGAGATTCTTACAGATCTAAAAACTCGTTAGTTTCTTGAACTGTTCGAATTCCTCGTGAATATCTTCAACATCGAAATCTTTTAAACCCTCTATAGAAAAATCATTTACAGAATATGAAGCTGTTATAGAACCGTAAACACATGCTGTTTTCATGTTCTGGAAAGTAAAATCTCCGGATTTTGCGAGATATCCAGCAAAACCTCCGGCAAAACTGTCACCTGCGCCGGTCGGGTCCGCGACCTGTCTGAGCGGAAATGCTGGAAGAAAAAACTCCTCTTTCCCGTCCGTTGCGTAAATTCCGAATTTTCCAAGTTTAACAATAAGAGCTTTAAGCAGCGAGCACTCTTCCAGTATTCTGTCCGCGGCCGCAAGGAAATTATTTTCTCCGGTCATCAGAAGAAGTTCGGAATCATTGATGATGAATACATCTGATTTCCTTATAACCTGTGCAACTTTAGAAGGATCGTTGTAAATCCAGAAATTCATTGTATCAGATATCACAAGTTCAGGTCTGTTGAGCATATCAAGGACTTCAAGCTGTAGATCGGGTTTAATATTCGCAAGGAACAGTATTTCGGAATTTTTATATTCTTCCGGAAGTTTCGGTTTGAAAGTTTCAAGAACATTAAGTTCTGTAAGCAGAGTATCCCTGTTGTCCATATCGTCATGGTATCTGCCCGACCACCTGAACGTTTTCTGTCCGTCAACGATTTCAAGTCCTTTAGTATCAATACCTCTGGTCTGCATAAAATCAATTATATCTCTCGGGAAATCCGAACCTGCGACACCTACGATATTCACAGCTGAGAACATTGAAGCCGCAAGACTGAAATAAACTGCGGACCCTCCCGGAACACCTTCAACTTTACCCGAAGGCGTTTCAATATCATCAATACCTACAGATCCGACTACCAATATTTTTTTCATAATCTTTTCCTCAATTCAAATCTCTTATAATGATCGTAAATTTCTTCGATCAAGTCAACAATTATTTCAATTTGTTTTTTTAATTTCTGCACCATGCATTTCGGAGCGATCTTAATACAGAAATTACCCCGGCAGTATACTTCATCAAAAGAGCATCCGACGGATCTCATATAATCTTTATCTTTTAAAAAATAAGCCGATATTCCCTCTCTCGAGTACTCCCTTTGGAGCAGCTCTCTGGCAAGATATATACATCTGTTCAGGATCTCATTATGAAGGACAAGAATCTGGTACGGTTCAAGTTTAACGACAGCCCGTTCGAGAGCTTTTCTGTCAAGTATGTGGAACATTATTCCCGACAGTTTCTCATTTGTAAAAAGAAACACCCTGTTCTGAAATTCTTTCAGATCAAAAGGTTTATCAATGAACTGAAAATATCCCTCCATAAACTGCTTCTCGAACAGATCGAACATCATTTTCTTGCTCGACCATGCGCTGACGAAAAATATTTTCTGATGAGGATTGATCTTAATTATCTTCTCAGCCATTTCAATACCGGTAAGCGCGTCCATCATCACATCGGTCAGTATCACGTCGTGCCTGTCCCGCATATACAGGTCAAGACCTTCCTGCCCGTTATGCGCAGTATCGATCTTATATATTTCCTGCATCGCAAAAAACTCTTTCAACATTTCCCTGAATGAGCTTTCGTCTTCAACTATAAGAAGTGACGCTCTTTCTTCCGGGTTGATCTTCGCGAAATCCCATTTGATCCTGTTAAAATCGACCAGAAAGTAATCTTCAAAATCTCTGTAAACGCTTTCGAACATCCGGATCCTACAGGTCAGCTAGTTTTTTTGCTTCATCAAAAAGTGTCAGAGCTTTTTTAACGAATTTATCGTTCATGGCTTTTATTCTGGGATACTGGGTCTTTTCTTTGAAATACTGTCTGGCGATATTGTATTTTATCTCTTCTTTTATTCTTTCAGTATCCTTTCCAAGCTGTTCAGTCGTATGATAGTATTCATTCTTGGCACGGTCTTTCTTGTCCGGTATTTCTGTCAGAATGTGTATTTTATTCTTGTCAGCGATCCTTATAAAATCTTCCATAATAGCATCAGTAACTGCAAAATTATTATAGAAATTCTCAAAATCATCTATGGCATTAAAGAATTCAATTGCGTGGTCCTGGAACACTCTCTGTCTGAAAAGATCTGTAAGCAGAGAAGAATAAGGATCGTAGGTCATAAGGGAATCCGGAGTTATACCGCCTCCTCCGTATACTAATCTTTTTTTATTGAGCGTGTAGAATTTCTGCGATTCTTTTATAGAATCCTGTTTTGCTTTCTCCTCATCAGTTAAAAGTTCAGGATCAAGATACCTGTCAAAAAAGTAGCTTTCATTGCCTTCATCATACGGCCTCTGGATCAGCCTTCCGGTCGGAGTATAGTATCTGGCGATCGTGATCCTTGCGACAGAACCGTCTCCCAGCTCAAAAGGTCTCTGTACAAGACCTTTCCCGAATGATTTGGCTCCGAGAATAAATGCTCTGTCATGATCCTGAAGCGCACCGCTCACGATCTCAGACGCCGATGCGGATCCTGCGTCTATAAGAACGATCATCGGCAGTTTCTTATGTGTGGCGGCGTTCGTAGAATAATACTCCTCGTCAAAATCAGCGAATCGGCCTTTCGTATATACTATGAGTTTATTCTCGTCAATAAACTTATCCACCACTTCCACAGCCTGATCCATCAATCCACCGGGGTTTCCTCTCAGATCGAGAATAAGTCTTTTCATACCGTTCTTTTCGAGATAATCGAGGGCTTCTTCAAGTTCCTGAGAAGTTTTGGAGGCGAATCTGTTTATTGAAACATAACCTGTGGATTTATCGTCCAGAAGGCATTTTGCAACTACACTGTGAATAGGTATCGCCGCTCTTATTATCTCGTATTCAAGCGGTTCATCTACGCCCATTCTGGCTACAGTAATATTCACTTTGGATCCGATCTGGCCTTTGAGCCTTTTGAAGACCTCTTCTGTAGTTATGTCATATGCGGTCTTACCGTCGATCCTTATGATCTTGTCGCCCGGCATCAGGCCAAGCCTTTCCGACGGCGTATCGGGTATTGGTGAGATCACAGTAAGATATTTATCTTTAATCTCGAATTCGACTCCTATTCCTCCGAATTCGCCTTCAAAATCCTCTTCGACTTCCTTCTGTTTGTCTGCGGGTATGTAAGAAGAATGCGGGTCGAGCTTTTTCAGCATGCCTTCGATCGCGCCTTCCATCATTTTGTCGAGATCAGGTTCATCTACATAAACATTGTCAACAACTCTCAAAATATAGTTCATTTTCTGAAAATACATAAGAGAATTCCCGTTGGAAGCATCCCCGTTCTCATATTTGTAACTAAGAAGGATTGCAATTATCAGCACTGAAACAGAAAAAATGTAAAATTTCTTGTCCGGCATTTTCTTTCCCTATTTTAATTTTAGAAATATTCTTTTTAAAACTTCCTCGTCTCCTTTATCAAGATCACGTCCCCTTCTGCCCATTACCGTTTTAACAGTTTCCAGAGTTTTATTGAAAGGGTACTTTACAAGCTTTTCTTTACCGCCCCAGTGAAAATCCTCAATATATCTGGGCGGGAACCCTTCACCGTACACATTGCACGCAACTCCTATGACAGTTCCGGTATTTATCATTGTGTTTATGCCTGTCTTGGAATGATCACCCATGAACATTCCTACGAACATAGAACCGGAGTCAATCAGTTTCCCGTTCAGTTCAACTTTGACCAGTGAATAATTGTTCTTGAGATCTGAATTATTTGTATCGGCACCCAGATTACACCATTCACCTATATAAGAATGACCAAGGAATCCATCATGCTGTTTATTGCTGAATGCATGGATCAGCGTACCTTCGATCTCACCTCCAGCCTTACAGTTTTCTCCTATGGAAGTATTCCCGTAAATTTTGGACCCGATTTTGATCAAGGATTTCTTACCGATATAAACCGGACCGAGTATCACGCTGTTGTGCATTATCTCAGCTTCGTCGTCTATTATCACCGGTCCTTTGGACGCATCCAGAATTACACCCGGTCTTATTACGGCACTTTTACTTATAAGCACATTATCCTTGTTCTCGATTATAACATTATTGACCTTCGGGCTCATCCATTTGTTTTCCTGCCTGATGATATTAAAATCATAATTCAGCAGCTCATTAAGATTATTCGTAAGGTCCCATGGATATCTGATCAATTCGAGCATAGGCTTGACGTTAGTTTTCGCTCCCTTTTTTACGCAATTCACGAATTCGATCTTTGATGTGAATATGCCGGTAAGCAGGACTCCGTTGTCATCAGCCGCGAGTTTACTCTTGTTTTCAACAAGGATCTTAAAATATTTCAAAAAATTTCCGTTAGGTATTATTCTGGCATTTATAGCAATGAACTGAGCTCCCTCTCCAAGATCCGACATTTTCTTAACGTTAAGACGGTTCATTACAGGATCAAAATTTTTCCTGTAAAAGAAATAGAATTCGTAACCTTTTAATAGTTTTTCATATCTTTCTCTGATACTGTATATTCCGTTTCTGAGTTCAAATACCGGTCTTGTTTTTGTCAACGGTCCGAAATTTTTGTAATCCATATCTTCGAATAATACTATTTTTTTCAAAGACTTCTCTCCTTTTAAATGATTTTTTCCTGTTTTCCGACTGATATAATGACACCGACCATGAACATATTTATTATAAGTGCTGTTCCTCCGTAACTTACAAAAGGAAGCGGTAATCCCGTCACAGGCATCAGTCCGAGACTGATAGAAATATTCAGTACGGTTTGGAATATGATTAAAGCCGAAATACCTGAACCCACTAGAAAAAGATATCTGCTTTCTGTTTTTACTACTATACGGATCATTCTGTAGAACAGGTATGAAAAAGCTGTAAGAAGAACAATTATGCCGATCAGTCCGAATTCTTCTGCGATAACACTGAAAATAAAATCATTGTGCCCTTCGGGAAGAAACCTCAGCTGAGTCTGACTTCCGCCAAGGAATCCCATTCCGGTAATTTTTCCGTTAAAAACTGCGGTCTTTGACTGAACTACCTGCCATCCCCCTTCCCTTGAGAACTTTTCAGGGTCCAAAAATGTCAGAAGCCTTGTTTGCTGATAAGATTTTAAATTATTCCATATTATATTTGATCCTAAAGAAACAGATACTGCTGTTATGATCAAAGCCAATGCCGAATATGTTTTCTTTGAATATCTTAACAAGATAGCGGAATAGACCAAAAGAGAAGTTATAAAAAGCTGAACACCCATTGATCTTGCAAAAACATAAAAGATCATCATAAAAATATTGTAAAGGTAAAATCCGGGAAGACCTGCCGCATACACTACTGACAGGAATATAACCATATATACCACTGCGGATCCAAGATCGGGCTGTTTGAGCAGAAGATAAGCAGGAACCGCAGCAAGAATGAATCCCGAGATAAAAACTCTTTTGTCGCTCCACTGGATCTTACCGACGCTGTAATATCTGGCGAGAGTACAGATCAGCAGAAACTTCCCGAATTCAGACGGTTGAAACTGGAAATAACCGAATTCGATCCACCTTTTCGCTCCCATTTTAGATGATCCGGCTAAAAGAACAAGAAGAAGCATAAGTACAAGTACTGCGTAAAATAAATTCGATAAAGGCAACATTGACCTTGAAGGTATAAGTTGAGTAGCATATATAACTGCTATTCCTGTAAGAAACCATAAAATCTGTTTATATATAATATCCTCAGAGCCTTTAGGATATCCTGCAGAATAAATCGCCATAATACCTATTGTCGAAAGTATAAACAGAGCGATAATGATTCCGTGATCGATATTTGAAAAAAACTTCATCATATCTGACCGATCTTTCTGACCGCCGTCCCCCTGTAATAATGTTTCAGTATCTGCCTGTAATCATATCCGGACTGTCCCATGATCTGCGCTCCTATCTGACACAAACCTACACCGTGTCCCCATCCGGCACCTTTCAGTCTGAAATTCTTACCGTCTCTTATTATTATAAAAGCGGAACTCGGCAGATGAGTATCCGACATCAATCTGCGTATATTGAGTTCTTTTTCTATTACTACAGATGTTTCCTCACCAATTACTTCAAGCCTGACAATTCTTCCGGATCTGCTTCTTTCAATTACTTCTATGTCATTTATTTTACCGATCACTGTTGAAAATTTGGTTTTCAGATTCTTCTCTATTTGTGAAGAACTGATCTCTGTTTCCCATCTGAAAAGATCTTTACAGAAAGAAAGAGAATCAGGAAGTTCATATTTTAAAGTGTTGCAGAAACAGTCTAAGTTATTATCCTGTATGAAACTATCTGCCTCCGACTCAGACATGGAAGTGAATATTTCAATTCCTGAAGCATCATCCTGAACAGACGCAAGATAAGGGAAATCCATGTCTTCCCAGCATGCAGAATACCTCTCGGTAATACCTCCGCAGATCTTAGAATACCTGGCATCTACTACACGCGAATCGAACAATAGTATCTCTCCTTCAGTATCTTTAGCGACTTTGATCGAAAGTTCCGAAAGTTTTTTTCTTCCCTGATAGCACTGACAGTGGTCGTCTGCACACAAGTCAAATCCGTCATTAAAATGGTGTTTGCCTATGGTTGCAAGCACCGTACTGCGCGCGGCAACTGTTTGAGCTTTCAGCATTTCAATATTATTATCGTTACGCATTTCTGATGAATTTACGCTGGAAATATATTCTTCAAGATCAATAATGTTAACTGCTGTCAATTTGCCGTCGCCGTTTATCATGATCTCCAGGCTTCCGCCATATTCAAGATCTTCCGAATGGTCCCAGTGGAAATCTATTCCTACTCTAACATTTCTGACAGTAAAACTGCTTTCCTTATTGTCAGGAATAAAATTAATCCTGTTCTTATAATTAGAGTCTGAAAAACATATCTCTCCCGACGCTTCTTTAAGTGTGATTTTCTTGTATTTATAATCCCCAGATGGATATATTTTCCCGTTCATATCGGATGTCTTTTTAAGCAGCCAGTATTCGAAATTATCTGAATTGCCGACCTTTTTACCGGTTTTTATTATCCTTGTCGAAATTTCATCGATATAGTACTTCTCTCTGTAAGATTCAAGTTTGCCGACATCATGCACTATTTCAATCTTTTCATACCACTGATATTCCGAGGGAATTGAATTGACTAAGGAAATCGCAGTATCTTTATCAGGTATTACTTTCCCGCACAGAACACCATCCGCATTATAAACGGAATATTTTCCGCTGAATCTCACGGACAGCTCGTCACAGCTATGTAAGAATCCGATTCTTAACTTCATTCATCTTCTTTAAAGAATTTTATTGGTTTAGTAGCCAGATCGGACATCTTTTTCATTTCGATCAAAAGCATATCGAAATCATTGAAAGATAATGACTGAGGCCCGTCAGAAAGAGCTTTATCCGGATCAGGATGTACTTCGATCATCAGTCCGTCACATCCGTACGCCATCGCCGCTCTGGTAAGACCGGGTACTTTATTCCTGTCTCTTGTGGCATGACTAGTATCAACAATCATAGGCAAATGGCATTCTTCCTTGAAATCGCTTATACCCAGCAGATCAATGATCGATCTTTGTTTCGTACCTTCGAATACTCTTATTCCTCTCTCGCAGACGATTATACGCTGGTTGCCTTCGGCAAGAATATATTCAAGTGAAACGTACAGATCATCAAGCGAAGAGGTAAATCCTCTTTTAAGAAGTATAGGCTTATCAATAGTGCCGCATTTTTTCAACAGTGAGTAGTTCTGCATATTTCTTGCGCCTATCTGAATTACATCCACAATTTCTGAAAGAAGGCTGAGAGAATATTCGTCAACTGCTTCTGATACGAACTTCATATTATACTTATGCGCCGCTTCCGCAATATACTCCAGAGCTTTTTCTTTCAATCCCTGAAAACTGTAAGGTGATGTCCTTGGCTTAAAAGCTCCTCCGCGCATTATCCTGATGCCTCTGGAATGCAAAAAATCAGCTGTTTCCATTATCATATCTTTACTTTCGACAGAGCAAGGTCCCGCGATTATATGTGAATACTTCTCGTTAAACCTGATGTTATTCCCTATATCGACGACAGAATCTACCCCCCCCACATTTTCTTTGTAGACTAATTTAAGCCTTTTCGAAATATGAATAATATCTCTTATTCCAGAATATTTTTTAAAATATGATTCGTCTATATAACCTATATTCCCGTGAACAAGTATCAGTGATCGTTGAGCTCCCTTACTTATTTTTGCCTCGTAACCAATCTGCTCTATTCCCTGGACGACTTCAAGTATCTGTTTCTTTGTCGCTCCCAATCTCATCACTATAAGCATTTTCTGCTCCGGTTATTAAAAATTTCATGTATAATAATTCCTCCGGCAACTGAGACATTTAAAGAATCAAAAGTTCCTACCGCCTCAATCCGGTAATTCATATCCGTTTCTCTTTTCAGGTCATCATCAAGTCCCGACGCCTCATTCCCCAGAAACAATATCTGTTTCTGGTCTTTGCGGCTGTAATTATTCTGCTGATCCAGAAAAGTACCTATTTTTATCCATCCGTCAAGATACTGTGAAAACTGTGAATATTGTCCTGACTTTACTATTTCAATATGAAAAACAGCACCCATGCTGCTTCTGACAACTTTTGGAGAAAAAGGATCCGCACAGTTTCCTATAAGTACAATTCCGTTCAGTCCAAACCAGACTGCAGTTCTTATAATCGTTCCGAGATTACCGGGATCGCTTATATCAAATAAAGCCAACAGCTCGCTTTTACTGCTGAAAAATATTTTAGGGTCGGGTTTTTCAGGTATCTTTGCTACAGCCAATATACCTTCACTTGAAGACATTACAGATACCGAACTGATGTCGCACTCGAAAATTTTTTCAGTGCTGATATTTTCTGTTCCGGGAAATTTTCTTTGATCGAAATTAGAATCTAAAACTATAAACTCTAGACCAATTCCCGAGATCAAAAGTTCGGATACCGCTTTAATTCCTTCAATCACAAAAAATCCTGTCTCGTTCCTTCCCTTCTTGTTCTGCAGAGACCTGATCATTTTTATCTGATTTCTAAAAAGTTTTCTCATTTCAAGCTCGATAAATAATACAGAACCAGATTACATCCCATTTTCAGCGCCTGTATTCTTTTTTCTTCAGGATCATTGTATACTTCACCGTCCTCCCATCCGTTTCCGAGATCGGATTCGTAAGAATAGAACAGAACGAGTCTTCCGTTATGAAATATTCCCAGTCCTTCTGGAGGTTTGCCGTCATGCTCGTGAACTTTAGGAATACCGTTCGTGAAATCATACTTAATATGGTAAATCGGGTGATCAAAAGGTACCGGGACCAGTTCTTTATCCGGGAATATTTTTTTTACGAGCAACCTGAAAGATTCATTAAGACCGTAGTTGTCATCCGCATGCAGAAATCCCCCTTTCAGCAAATGTTTTCTCATGATCTCCGCTTCGGTATCAGACATACTGATCGTTCCGTGTCCGGTCAGGTATAGGTAAGGGAAAGAACTGATATTGTCACTGATCGTGACTACAGTCTCCATTTCCGCGCATTTCATTCCCGTTTTTTCAGAAATGAATTGCAACAGATTATTTATTGCGGAAGGGCTGCTGTACCAATCTCCTCCCCCATCATATTTCAGCCTGCCGATCTGAAAATCAGTACTGCAGAGTGAAAAAGTGAAAAGCAGGATCGCAAATAGACTACATTTCATCATAGAGATATGATTCGCCGTTTTTCTTAGTTTTATGGAAATTCTCAAGTATCGCTTCATCATCAAGAATAATAGTAGAAGGCTTTATATTTCCGGATTCAGATTCTGTTTTATCTTTAAAAATATAATTTTTCTCGTACAGTTTATTCATAACAAAAACATCCACAACGACCGGATCGAACTGAGTGCCTTTGCCGTCAATAAGCACCTGAACAGCTTCAATGTTAGTTTTTTCTTTTCGGTATGGCCTTGTCGTTGTGATCGCATCGTATGTATCCGCAACAGCGACAATTCTTGACAGCAACGGAATATTCTCACCTTTAAGACCTTCCGGGTAGCCTTCTCCGTTGAATTTTTCGTGGTGGTATTTTATGCAGTCGATCATAGGTCCGAAAAAAGATATGTTCTTGACAATATTAGCGCCGATCGCCGGGTGCGACATAATTGAATCAAATTCCTCTTCAGTCAATGATTTGTTCTTGTTTAAAATTGCATCCCTGACACCGATCTTACCGACATCGTGCATCATTGCCCCGTATTCTAGTATTTGCAGCTGTTTATTATCCAAATTCATCAGTGTTCCTATATCCAGGCTTATCAGCCTGACACGATTACTGTGACCCTTTGTATATTCATCCTTAGCCTCTATTGCTGAGGCTATAATGATCAGAGATCCGAATAAAGCGTCCTTCAGCTGAACGGACCTTTTTTCCACCATCTCCTCTAAATGCTGCTGATACCTTTCATTCTCTTTCTGAAGGAGTATATTCTGCTCTTTCAGCTTTTTAAACTCAATGCATTTTCTTACTGCTATAAGAAGCTCATCTACATTTATAGGTTTTACCAGATAATCCTGAGCTCCGGCTTTCATAACTTCAACTACAGTGTTAAGGGATTTAACTCCTGTCAGCATTATCACAGGAATAATTTTATTGATATCTCTGAAATTTTTGAGAAATTCAGGTCCTGTCATTTCAGGCATTTCCACATCTGATACGATACAGTCGAAGTCTTCTTGTTCAAGTATCAATAAAGCTTTCTTCCCGTTTTCAGCTTCAACGGTCTCAAAATTATTCAATTCGAGACTCATTACAACGAACTCTCTCAGTTCCGGTTCATCGTCTATTACAAGTATTCTCGGCATTACGCTCTCAATTGATTTACTTAAACTTAGATAGTTCCAAAATATAATAGCTTCAAACAGGAAAATCAACTTAATTGTTTAATTTATTGGACAGATAAATAAGCTAACAAATCCAAAACACATGCTAAAGTAATCGATATTGGAAAATTTAAATTACTATTATTATGATTGTTGAATAATAAAGTTATACTTTATTTATTTTCTTACTATATCTCATATCAATTGTAATAATTAACCGTATTCAACCTCCTTTCCGGGCCTTTAGAAGTATTTTTTGAACTATATCCAAAAACCACCGCAAAAAGAGGCGTATATTCTTCAGGTATGCTATATATTGTTTTAAACTTTTCGACTCCGGGTGTTTCAAACCAGAATCTCCGGATAATTCCGTTCCACAGTGATCCTATCTGTAGCGACTCTGCAGCCAGAAGCATGTTCTGAATCGCAGCAGAACAATCAGCGACAGCCGTACCGCTTTTCATATCTGCCGATACTATTACAAGACATGGTGCTTCGTAAAAAAGATCAAAATCTTTATTCTTTGCGATCGAGAGTCTCTTTGGATCTGTCAGATATTTTAATGCGTTAGTCTTAGCATCTTCATTTATCTTTTCTATTGTATTTTTATTCCTGATAACCGTAAAATACCATGGCTGTTTATTATTTCCGCTCGGCGCCCATAACCCGGCTTCGATTATCATTTCCAGTTCGTTCTGTTTTAACGGTTCGTCAGAAAAACTTCTGCAGCTTCTTCTTACTTTGATACATCTGATAACTTCATTCATTTTAGAATACTCCTTATCCGACTATAAGATCTTTAAGTAATATTTTAGGCACATGATGTATTTCACCTTCACGATAATATTTAGTATCAGCACCTGCAGGTATATCGTCAACAATTATTTTTTCTTTAGGTTTTCCCAAAGCAATTACAAGAGCGATTTCATATTCAGCACTATCTAACCCCAGATATTCCGTCAGAAGCGGTTTATTCACAGCTCCGAACATACATCCTCCAAAACCCTTATCTACAGCACCAAGCAGCATACTCTGCGCCATTATACCGGGATCAAGATTGTTGGGAGCACTTACATTGATAAGCTTAAGGATAACAATATAAGCCGCCGGCCTCTCCCCTTCTTCCGGACCATTCCAGCCTTTAAGCATCATGGCCCATTTCAAGCATGAAAAAATTTTATCATTTCTTTCCTGACTGAACGACAAAACAAATCTGAGAGGCTGCATATTGCCTCCCGATGCTGAGAACCTTGCCAATTCAACAAGTTCCTCAAGTGTTTTCTTTGTGATCTTTTCATCCTGAAAGAACCTTCTGTAACTTCGATTTCGTTTTACTAATTCAAGGAAATTCATATCACCTCCATTTTGACTGTTTCACAAATATAAGTAAAAGAGTACTTTTAAATCAATACAAACTTGAAAAATGATAAAAAAATACAACTTTTACTTTTGATTTAGGACAATAACTTTCATATATTTAAGCAAAAAACGGAGAAAAAAATGGCGAAAGCTCTGATTAGCTCAAATATCACAGATTTAAAGCTTTTAAATAAAGGTAAAGTGCGCGAAATATACCAGTTCGGTGAAGACAAACTGCTGATAGTAACTTCAGACAGAATAAGCGCTTTTGACGTAATTATGGATCAGCCCATACCTGAAAAAGGTAAAATACTTTCCGAAATATCGAATTTCTGGTTTAAAAAATTTGAACATATCGTAAAGAATCACATTATCTCTACCAATCCTGAGACAGACTTTCCCGAACTGGCTAAATGGTCTGAACAGCTTGAAGGAAGGTCAGTTGTTGTTCACAAATGCAGACCTCTTCCCGTAGAAGCAATTGTCCGGGGATATCTGGCAGGCTCGGGGCTTAAAGAATACAATAACTCAGAAACGGTTTGCGGGATTAAACTGGAAGCGGGTCTGAAGAACTCATCTAAACTTTCAGAACCTATATTCACCCCCTCCACAAAAGCTGAGATCGGTATGCATGATGAAAATATTTCTTTTGACAGAATGAAAGAGATCGTTCAACCCGAACTGGCTGAAAAAGTAAAAGCTATAAGCCTTGAATTGTATAAAACAGGTCGGGATTATGCTGCATCTAGAGGCATAATAATAGCCGATACAAAATTCGAATTCGGAATTCTCGGAGATGAACTGATATTAATAGACGAAGTCCTGACGCCGGACTCTTCCAGATTCTGGCCTTCTTCAGAATATTCTGAAGGGAAAAACCAGAAAAGTTTTGACAAACAGTACTTGAGAGATTACCTCGAAGGTCTGTTTTCAGAAGGCAGATGGAATAAGACCCCCCCGCCACCTGTATTACCTGATGAAGTTCTTAATACTACATCCGCAAAGTACAGGGAAGCGTTAAGGAATCTGGTAAAATAAAATGGAAATTGAAAAAAAAGGGAAAACAGCAACATTGATAATAGGAGAAGATCTTTCAGGAAAGAACTCAAGAGAATTTATTAACTCTATGAAAACTCTTATATCTGAAGATACTACAAGGTTTACATTAGACTTCAGAAACGTGACCTTTATTGATACACTCTCTCTTTCAAACCTGATAATATTCTGTAATAAGCCTGAATTAGATTTTACGTTCAGAAATGTCGGTAACCCTGTTCAAAAAATATATGAGATACTTGATCTGAAAAAAAAGGTTCTTTACGAATAATTGATATAAATAATTTCTTGACATTACATTTAAGCTAAAATAAATTCCACCCGCCTTTGAATTAAAAAACAGGGAGTCGTTATGTCTAAAACAATAGGAATCAGATTCGAAGATAAATATGTTCTTGAAAAAAGGGTTCCTCTTGTTCCTTCCGATGTCGGGAAACTTGTTGCTAAAGGGTTGAAAGTAGAAGTGCAATCTTCGGAAAAGAGAATTTTCAAAGACTCTGAATATGCATCCGCAGGAGCTGAAATCGTTAAAGATATGCACAATTCCGATGTGGTTCTCGGGGTTAAAGAAGTAACAATGAATTCGTTCGAGGAACACAAAACATATATATTCTTTTCTCACATCATAAAAGGTCAGTCATACAATATGCCTATGCTGGGAAAAATGATCAATAAAAAAATAAATCTGATTGATTATGAAAAAGTAACTGACGATAAAGGCAGGAGACTGATCTTTTTTGGGAATTACGCCGGCCTTGCAGGCATGATCGATACTCTCTGGGCTTTAGGACTGAGGCTGGAACATTCAGGCATTGTCACTCCGTTCAGAAAACTGAAACAATCCAGAATGTATGATTCGCTTGAAGAAGCTAAATCTGTGCTAAGGGACATCTCTTCGGAAATATCTGATAAGGGACTTCCTGAAGAACTTTGCCCTTTCACTGTTGGATTTGCTGGATACGGAAATGTTTCAAAAGGAGCTCAGGAGATATTCGATATACTTCCTTTTACTGAGATCGGACCTTCAGAACTTCATAAACTTGATAAGGCTGCATCTTCCAGAAATAAGCTTTACAAAATCATTTTTAAAGAAGAACATCTGGCTGAAAAAAATGACGGCTCTGAATTCGAACTTCAGGAATATTATATTC
Source organism: Candidatus Delongbacteria bacterium (assembly GCA_003252515.1). GTDB lineage: Bacteria > UBA4055 > UBA4055 > UBA4055 > UBA4055 > UBA4055. The sequence continues at coordinate 28,207 of QKDR01000157.1, forward strand.
ATCCCGAAAGATTCAAAGGTGTATTTGAGAAATATTTGCCTCATTTATCCGTTCTGATGAACTGCGTGTACTGGACAGATAAATATCCGAGACTGGTTACAAAAAATTATCTTGAAAAAAACTATAATAAGAACTCTAAGCTGATAGCTATAGGTGATATAACCTGTGATGTGAACGGCTCCGTCGAATGTACAGAACTGGGAACCCCAATCGATGATCCGGTATATATTTATAATCCTGTCACAGGAACACATACCATGGGCCATGAAGGAGAAGGGCTTCTGATCATGAGCGTGGATATACTTCCAAGCGAATTGCCCAGAGAATCCTCTGAGTTCTTCAGTAAAGAACTTTATCCTTTCATAGGAAGCATTGCGGAATGTGATTTTTCAAAACCTTTCGAAGATATAGTCCTAGCTGAGGAGATAAAACGCGCACTGATACTTTTGAACGGTGAATTTACCCCGAATTATGAATACCTGAGAAAATATCTTAAATAAACTAATAAAGAAGAATAAAATGAAGAAAGTACTTATACTTGGCGCAGGCATGGTCTCAAAACCGATGTTCGAGTATCTGCTTGAAAAAAATATCAGTTTCACCGCCGCGTCAAACACTCCCGAGAACAGCAACAGAGTTATCGGTAACAACCCGCTTGGAAAAAGCGTTTTCATCGACATCGTGAAAGATAAGGTACTGATGGAGAATTTAATTTCAGAACATGATCTTACAGTCAGTCTTCTCCCTTATGCCTTTCATATCGAGGTTGCCAAACTCTGTATCAAACATAAAAAGAACATGGTCACGACTTCTTATGTAAAACCCGAAATGCAAGACCTTGACCAGCAGGCTAAAGATGCCGGAATTATCATACTGAACGAACTTGGTGTGGATCCCGGTATAGATCACATGTCAGCCATGAGAATTATTGATCATATTCATAATAAAAGCGGGAAAGTTGAAGAATTTTATTCTATCACCGGGGCTCTGGTCGCTCCGGAAGCGGAAAAAAATCCGTTCTGCTATAAATTCACATGGGCACCGAAAGGTGTGGTTATGGCCGGTAATAATGACAGTAGATTTCTGTGGAAAGGTGAAGAGAAATATATTCCTACGCAAGACCTTTTCAAAAAACCTTTTTCAGTTGACTTTCCGGATGTGGGAAAGCTGTTTGTATATCCGAACAGAGATTCATTACCGTATATGACACTCTATGGTATTCCTGAGACAAAAACCATATTCAGAGGTACTTTCCGTTATGACAGATGGTGCGAAAATATTGATGCCATGAAACAATGCGACCTGCTTTCGTACGATAAAATTGATCTTAACAATAAAAGTTATGCCGATATGCTGGCTGTAAAAATAGGCGCGAACAATTCAGAGAATATCCGTCAGAAAACAGCCGACTTCTTAAAGATATCCATTAACAGCAGAATACTTGACGCTTTTGAGTGGATGGGACTTTTCAGCGGAGAAAAGATCGGCAGATCAGAAGATTCCCCGTTCGAAGTAATCTCAGATATGATGATAGACAAAATGATGGTCAGCAACAATGAAAGGGACATGGTCGCAATGCAGCATACTTTCCTTGCATCATATCCCGACGGCTCTAAAGAAGTGATAAGATCAAGGCTTCTTGATTTCGGATCGCTTCAAACCAACACTTCAATTGCAAGAACTGTCGCTCTACCCGCTGCAGTCGGTGTCAGAATGATCCTGGAAGGAGAGATACACGTTAAAGGTGTTCACATCCCGGTCATCCCGGAGATCTATAATCCGATACTTGATGCGCTTGAAGAGATGAATATAAAAATGATCGAAGAATATGGTCTGCCGGAAACCGAGATCATCAGTTAAAAAGCAAATTTCGTTCAGTATCCTATAAAAAGGAGTTTCAACAGTAAAACTCCTTTTATTTTTTTATATATTATTGCGATTGTCTAAAATAACAGAAATATATTTTTGATTTCTGTAATTTAAACATTATATTCGTAATTCATAAACAATTAAGACTTTTGTATGTTAAGATATCTTGTTATAATATGCTTATTCATAAATCAGTTCCTGACAGCTGAGATCCGAAATACTGATGAACAGGACTCTTTAAATGTTTCTGAAAAAGATTTTATAATTCTTCCTTTCGGATACTATACTAACGAAACAAGTGTTGCCATAGGTCTCTTTTCTCAATTGAAGTTCAAAGAAAAAAACAGGATTTTCGGTAATTTTATCTACACGCTCAAAAATCAGATCATGCTGTTTATGATCACTGATTATCATCTCGGAAATATAATTTTTTATAACAAACTGGTCACAGAAAATTATTTTGCGGAATCTTATGGTACCGGGAGTCTTTCAAATTTAAAAGATAAATTCGATTACCGTTATATTAAGTTAGAAAGCTATCTGGAAACCGGTAAAAATATTTTCAGGAACAGTTCTGTTTTCATAGCAACAGATAATTTTTATTACAGACCTTACAGTGATGATAAATTAGCCATATCATACGACGATTCAAGAGATCAGTTCGCCAATGGGATCGGACTGTCTGTGAAATATTCTGATATTACAGATAAATTTTTCAGGGACGGTATTTTATATAAAGCCGGTTATTTATTTTATCCTGATTTCTTCGGAAATCTGAAAGAATTTTCTATTCTGGAAGCGGAAACTGCTTTTTTTGTAACTTTCAGAGAATCTGCTCTGAACACTCATTTTACTACGAGATATTCCTTCGGGACTCCGCATCCCGAGAAACTTTCTACATTAGGAGGATCAGAGATACTCAGAGGCTACCCTTCAAAAAGATTCGCTGACAAAAGTATATGGGCGGCACAGATACAGTATGACATAAGGTTCTACAAAGACTTATCGCTATGCTGTTTTGCATCCGCTGGTGATGTCTTCAGCCGGTTTTCCGATATTACAATAAAATATACTAAGGTAGGCTATGGAGGCGGTATTTTGTATGAGTTTAAAGGACTCGCTGTAAGAATGGAAGCTGCGACATCCAGAGAAAAAGAAATTCAGATAATTGTAACCGGGAACAGAGCGTTCTAATAAAAAAAGAGGCTTATGCCTCTTTTTTTATTCAACCGCTTTATTGATCTCTTTTAGAAAATCCTCGACATTAATACCGTGAGCAATCAGTCCGTCTTCCAGCGTCTCAAAACTGGCGGCGATACAACCTATACAACCCAGATTGAACTGCCTGAATATCTCGTGCGTCTGAGGATAAGTCTGCACTATCTGAGTAATGGACATTTCTTTAGTGATCTTCATTTTTCCTCCTGTTATTTTAATTTCTTCTTAATTTCATTAAGTGCTTCCAATGCTAATCTCAGGCTATGATGTTTCTTGTCGGGGATGCCTCCCAGAATTTCGTTCATTTGATCAAAAGTGATCGAATCAAGCTCTTTAACTGTTTTGCCTATTACAAGTTCGCTGAGAAGAGAAAAAGCTGTGATCGTACCGGAACAGGCTTTCAGTTTGTATTTCAGGTCGGAAATTATTCCGTTATCATTTTTCACGGTGACATCTACCGTATCGAAACAGCCGCCTTCGGTATTTACAACGTTACAGGAGATATCAGCATTCTCAATGACGCCTATGTTTCTCGGAGCAGAAAAATGCTCAAGATACTTCTTTGAATACATTTTACTTCCTTTTATTCATCAGATCTTCGATCTCGTCAGTTTCAATAGGTATATGCTCTGAAAGGTTCTTACAACCCTTTGAAGTGATCAGGACATCGTTTTCAAGCCTTATACCGATCTTTTTCTCAGACAGATAAAGCCCCGGTTCGACTGTAATAACATTACCGTTCTTCAAAGGCACCTGATTACTTCCCACATCGTGAGTATCAATGCCCAGATAATGACTTACCCCGTGATAATAATACCTGGAGAGCTCTTCTTTACTTTTAACTATTTTGAGGTCATAAAGCCCTTTGTAAAGAACATCTTTTGTAATTTCCTGGAGTTCAGGGATCCTTACTCCGGGTTTTGCGGCTTTTATAACTTCTTTCGAAGCGTTGAGAACGATATTATAAAGTTTTTTCTGGACAGGTGAATATTTTCCGTTAACAGGATAAGTTCTTGAAATATCAGCTGAGTAATTTTTGTATTCCGCACCAGTATCTATCAATAAAAGCTCCCCGTTTTGAGTTATCCTGTTGTTATCTTCATAATGCAGAACTGTTCCCAGCTCGCCTGAAGCGGCTATAGTCTGGAATGCGGGTTGAACCGATCCGTATTTGAGATAATTCATCGCCAGAATACCTTCACATTCATTTTCACTTATGCCCGGTTTAATGCTCCTGACAAGAGCTTCGAGTCCCAAGGCCGTTATATCTATAGCTCTTTTCAGCATATTTATTTCCGGCTTCTCTTTAACAAGCCTTAATTTGTCTATATGTTTATTAACTCCGGATATATTGATAAATCCGAACCTCTGACGCATGTTCGAGGCAAATACTTGAGTATATGTCGGAACAACAAGTTCCGGGATATATTCGTTATACATATATACTTTCTCTATTCCGGTTCCTGTAAAAACCTGTCTGAAATATTCATCGATATCCTTGATATCTCTTATATCGTTTACGCCGGAAACATTCTTAATATATTCTTCAGAGATATTCTTACCTACCCATTTTTCCAAAGTTGGATCGAGAAATTTTCTGAAGATCACTTCACTGGTTTTCCCACCGGATTTCTGTATTGCAAGTACGGATCTTTTCAGTTCAAGTCCTGTCAGATAAAAGAAATTAGGATCCTGTTTGAACTTATAGTATGTATCTCTGTTTTTTATTTTATCAATTGAAGATAAAATAAAAGTTACTGAATTATCATCCAGCATTTCTGCCAGTTCAGATCTTTTATTTTTAAAGAACCCTACCGGAAAGCTTACATCTTTAAACATTTTTGAGATCTCCTTTTAATGAATTATCATTTTGTATATCTGCAGGGAAACTGATCTTGAAACTTGTCCCCTCCCCTTTAATTGTTTTTACGGATATGAACCCGTCGTAAATATCCACAATACTTTTCACTATGCTCAAACCGAGCCCCTGCCCTTCTCCGGCTTCCTTTGTTGTATAAAAAGCTTCAAATGCTTTTTCAGTCTGTTCTTCCGTCATTCCTGAACCGTTGTCGGAAACTTCAATGTACATTCTTCCCGACTCTAAACCTGTTCTTATCTTTATCAATCCTTCGCCGGGATCAAGCTCTCTGTCCTTTATCGCATCTCTTGCGTTAGTCAGCAGATTTATCATTATCTGTGCCATTTCCTGATAATTGCATTTTAGGGGTGGTATAGAAGGGTCAAGCTCCAACTCAATAGTAGCGTTGTATTTCAGACTGTTCCTGATAATGATGAGAACGTCCGATATTATATCATTTACAAGATTATCCCTGGTCTCCCTGTTAAAATGAGTTATCTTTGAAGTACTGGAAACTATCTGATCAATAAGTTCCACAGATTTTTTGTTACTTATTATCAGGCTTTTTATATCATTGAACAGCTTTGTCACTCTATGCTTTTCAATAAGACTCTTTATTCCCGACACTCCCGCGTGTTTATTTTTATTCAGCCTGATGAGATCATATATAAACAGTGCCAGATCATTCATACACAAACGGATATTATCCATAGAAAGCTTGATAACTTGAGCGGGATTTTTTATCTCGTGTGTTATACCTGCGACCATAGTACCAAGCGATACAAGTTTGTCCATACGGGCAGCTTCTTTCTCGGTCTTTCTAAGTTTTTCATTGGATTCATTAAGTTCTTTTCTGGTTTTTTCTATCTCCTCGGAAAGTTTCAGGTTAAGTCTTTCTATCTCACCTGAGTAATTCGTAAGAAGCTCTTCATTCTTTGATTTTAATGCATAAGCCCTATATGCAAAGTACGATAGACCGGCAATAAGAACAAAAAGGATAATAAAGAAATTATTGATCTGTCTCTGCTTGTCTATCTGAAGCCTTTTTATCTCATTATCCCTTATAAGTGAAGAATTCTGTTTTTCTTTCTGGGAAAGTTCGTATTTTGCTGTGATCTCCTGAATCTCTCTCTGTTTTGATTCTGTTGATATAATTTCCTCAATGTTCCTGAAATTCTGGAGGTTCAAAAAAGCTGACCGGTAATCTCCTTTCGCCGAATCAATTTTCGAAATATATAAATAATTGTCCCTTACCAAAGTCGGGACCTCCATCTTTGCCGCAGATTTTATACTTTTATCCAGATATTTTACCGCAAGACTGTAATTTCTTTTGTAATAATACGCTTTTCCGAAGTTATGATCGTTTAGAGCGAGTCCGAGAATATCTGAACCCGCACTAAAAATACTGCTCGATCTCTTTAGATAATCCAGGGCTTTATTGTAATTCCCGTTCTCGATCTCGATAGAGGCCATGTTATTTAAAATTATAGCTACTTTGGATTCGTCTTTTTCAGAAGAATAAATGTTAAGCGCCTTTTCAAACGTTTCCAGCGCCTGATCATACTCCTGCTTGTTGAATTGTGTTGTCGCTATATTATTATATGTTCTGGCGATCTCTTTGAGCTTGTTCCTTTTCTGAAACACTTTAAGCGCACTTTTATAGTATTCCAGAGCTCTTGAGTAATCTTTAATTTCGTCGTATACAACTCCGAGTTCATTACTTATGTCTGCTTCTTTTAATTCGTCTCCAAGAGATTTGGCAATATCTGAAGCTTTATAGAAAAATATTGTTGCTGTTTTATAGTCCGACAGATAATAAAAAACCCCTCCCAGCTGTTTGCAGTTCTCATACAGGTAATTTACATCTTTTAACTGTTCTGCCTTGATCATTGAATTCTTATATTCTTCAGCCGCTTTTCTGTAATTCCCGTTCTGATATAAAATATCTCCGTAAACAAATCTGGCTTTCATCAGAATTGAAGGTTCGTTATTCTTCTCGCCGAATTCTACAGCTTTTTGTATGAAACTTCTTGAAAGAGAATCGTTATCAATATAGATCGAATCCGCTAAAGCGATCATTTTTTCATATTTCTGCCTTCCCGAATAATTCTTCAGGATATCATCGTAAGAGTCAGCCGCGGAGAATAAGACCGCAGAAATGATCATCAGTATCGCAGGGGAAAATCGCATGTTC
>QKDR01000029.1 GCA_003252515.1 Candidatus Delongbacteria bacterium
GATCACATCTGTAACTGTCGTCTTTATACTTGAAGATCTGAGATCTTTGATCAAAGAATAAAATTCTTTCTGCCATCCGTTCTGAACCACCTGCCCGCCCATCCAAGTGGGAGCTATCACGTTCTTATAGAAAGTAGTGTCGGGAATGCTCTTTCTGAATTTCTGCCTGCCTTCATATAAAATATCTACAACCGTTTTTAAAGCGGAACTGTCAGGTATCTCGCAGAGCTCTTTGTCGTCCCAGTTTCTTATGATCTCAGTAAGTATTCTGTATTTGTCCTGCCTGATCTTTCCTGATTCGGAGTCAATTCTCTTATAAACCTTCAGGAACTCATCAGTATTTCCTCCCAGAATATCGCACTTGTCAAGGTATTCTTTTTCCTGTGAATAGAATTTTTCGTTATCGCTAAAACCCATACTTTTCAAATAATACGAAGCGAATTCTGAAGTTCTTTTATAATTATTCAGCCTGTCCTTTCGTTTAAGCGCGGCTTTGTCCTTCATCAGATCGAATTTGCCTTCGAAATATTTTTTTTCTGTTTTTCCTTCCGGTTTTTCAGCAGATGCGATCTGGAACCTGAAATTCAGATCAAGATCCTTAATTTCCGTTGTTTTACCAAGTTCGATCCTGATATTCTTTTCTCCTTCTACCGTATCGAACATGGAGTAACCGAATCCGGCATCTTTTTTATAAGCCGTTATAAATACGGATCCTTTTCCCATAGGTATTATGACCTGACCTGATTTATCCGATTTGAGTTCCATCATGGGAAATATTCCGCCCCATGAGACTGCATAAAGAACAACTGTAGCTCCGTCTACAGGCATTGAAGAGCTGTCGTCTATACTTATGATACACCTGTCCCAGCTCTTCGTATAATATTTTATCGAGCTCATCCTTGTTGAGTTACCGGTTTTTTCGATCACATCGTCACCGTCATAATATCCGAAGGCCATTGAAGTAATTATTGAAGCACGCTCGGTAGTTTTAGTGAACCACGTGCTGTTCAGGCGGTCGGCAGGCTCTCCAAGATATTTCCAGCCTTCAGGTGTCCACACTTCGATCCATGCATGATTTGAGTCCGTAAAATTCCATAAAGGTGTTCCTGCGGATCTTACAGGTATGCCTACGCTTCTTGCCGCGGCCATATAAATGATCATCATTTCCTCGCATCTTCCGTAACCGCGTTTTATCGTGGTGAGCGGCGCCTGGTCTTTCCCGTGAGTAGGTTTATACGTCATCTGTTCTTCAGCCCACAGATTCACAAGAATGGCAGCTTCCTCAATATCTTCTACATCTTTCACTAAAGGCGATATCTCATTATAAAATCTTTCCCGCCAGTCCTCGAACGGTTCCTGGGTTATCCTGAACGGCAGAACGAAATGCCTGAATATTTCATCATCATATAAACCGGCATACTTGAATTCTTTTGTTTTTACTGCAAGATCAACGTTCTTTTTAATCTGGTCCGAAGTAATGACTGCAAGATCGTTAGGAGAAGAATAGTCCAGAATGAATTTAATATAATCAGATGTATCCGCTGAATTATACAATTCTGTAAGACTTTTTGCATTCTTCCCTGAATATTTCTTTATCCTGTCACCAGTCTGATCACAGTACAGAAACGATACTGCAGCCAGTATTATTATAATGTATTTATTCTTCATGATCTCACCTTATATATTAATGATTAATTTTATAAAATTTTATTGCATTAAGCAAATAAAAAAGAGCCGCGAATTGCGGCTCTTTTTTAAATATTAAGGCTCATATTATTTTGTCAGTACCATCTTTTTGGTTTCTGCTCTTCCGTTCACGTCAAGTTTATAGAAATAAACCCCGGAATTAAGTGCCGTAGCATCGAAGTTCACGTTATGAACACCTTTAGTCATTTTTTCATTCTTCAGATTTGAAACAAGCTCCCCTTTAGTATTATATACCGTGAGTTTAACATTAGAGTCGTTCTGAAGAGCGAATTTTATCTCTGTTGAAGGGTTGAACGGGTTGGGATAGTTCTGATAAAGAGTAAAGTCCTTTACAAGGCTCACCTCTTCTGCTTCTATACCTACATAGTTCAAAGTACCAGTCACTTTCCAAGCTTTCAGATACTGGTAGTAGCAGGAGAAATCGTCATCTTCAGCAACTGAAAGGTTATTCGGGTCGTATACCTGATGAGCACCGTAGAATGTCAGATTACCCCCTTCAACGATACCGTGATTGGCAACAGCCCATCCCTGTTCGTGAAGAGATCCTGTCTTGGAAACGTTCGTTCCGTAATATACGCTTGTATAAATGCTGTCGCCGTCAACCACGTCCCAGAGAATATCAGTTACGGAGTTGTGCTCCCACGAATTACCGCCGTCGCAGGATACGTTTACATAGATATCATCGTAGAAATAAGCTGAACCTGAAAGTTCTCCGAACGGACTCAGTACGGCTCTGCTTGTCGGTTTATCCAGCCACGATGAGAAAAGCACTTCGTATCCGTTCTCGGTTCCCGCGTAACCGATGCTTAAGTTGTTGCTGTTGTAATATTTGTATTCGAACTGGTCTTCGTCGCCAATCAAATATTCGTACAGGTCTACCCAAGATGCTACCCTGTTGGCTTTCTCCCATGTTACGCCTGTATCAGTAATATGACCTCTGATGTGATAAGTACCGCCTCTCAGCCCGTTGTCCGTATAAAGGTAGTAAGAGTCTGGAGCATCAAGAGTTGCAGGCCATACTTTAATAAGAAGGTGCACGTTGTTGTTCTCAGTTGCAACCGCTGACAGATTCCACTGGATCGAAGGATCGTCCATGGTTACCACTTCAAGAGTATCCCATATCGTTTGCCCTTCTCCGTCCGTTCCGATCGAATCTCTGTCTATTACAGTCTCGCCGTACCAGTCGAAAATATCCTTGCCTTCTAGCTGAAAAAATTTCCCGTCGATATCGTGTATCCAGTTCGGAGCCCAGTCGCCTGATCCGTCGTCACCACCCCAGTTCGTAGTGTACATATAAGATATCTTACCGTTCTGAAGAGTTTCTTCTCCAAGACTGTTCTGAGCGTAGTCGTCAACGTCATTTATATTTGCTACTATGATTCCGTATCCTGTTCCGTTGCCGTAAATATCTTTACAGTATGCTACGTATGCATCACCTATAGAAGTTACTCCGTTCGCATCATCAGTAGCGTCAAATCTGAGATCGTTAAAATCCGTCCATGCCCAGCTGTTTTCATCATTCGGAGTCATTGACCTTCCTACTACTACGTCAAGAACAGCATCCTCAAGATTTGATAGTGTCTCGTTCCATGTCTGGGTCCAGTAATAGTAACCTGTAGCCGGATCATAAACGACGTCGCTGTTGCCTGTCCAGGCCGCAGGAACTACCGCTCCGCCTTCCGTTGCCTCAACTCTCTTGGGAGCCGACCAGAAAGAAATGTCCCATCCGAAAGTTGCGTCCGCTACCGTGAACATAGGCTGTGATACTTCACCTTCAGTTGTAAGATCATAATCGTTGAAAGTACCGAAGAAATATCCGTTAATGAATTCACCGGCGTATGGATATCTTCCTCCGGGGGTTGTTCCTCCTCCCGCACCCTGATATGATGACGAAGAGTAAATTGTCTGAGCGTATCCGGAGAATGAAGTATCCCACGCTCCGATCATTCCGCCTATGGTTCCCGACCCGTAAGTCACATTAAGCTGTCTGTAGATGGAACCTACCATAGGACCTGTAACAGGATCCATATTCGTCTGGATCTTCCTTGTAGTGTTGAGGATCCATCCGTAACCATTCATACTCTGATCGAAAGTAGGACCCTGAACCGCCGTGTACGGTGTTTTCTGGTTTGAAGTCACATTGTCATTGACATTCTCTTTCGCGATCTTGTCTCTTTTCGCATTTGCAAGACCTGCGGAGAGCGCCGCTGTCATCAGCACTGCCAGAGAAACCGTCATGATCTTTTTTAACATACTCACTCCTTCTATTTTTAAAAGTTTACAAAAACTCTCGTCCAAAAATAACTATAAAAATCGTATATCGCAATTTTTTTTTATAAAAAAGAGCCGCTCAAGCGGCTCTTTTTCAATCATCTGATGTTTTTTTTACTTGGTAAGAACCATCTTTTTGACTTCCGATCTTGCCCCGACGCTTAGTTTATAGAAATAAACTCCGGAGTTGAGAGCCGAAGCGTCAAAACTTACGCTGTGGTTCCCTTTAACCATTTTTTCGCTTTTCAGATTCGATACGAGTTCGCCTTTAGTATTGTAAACTGCAAGTTTTACATCGGAATCGTTCTCAAGGGCGAATCTTATCTCCGTTACAGGGTTGAAAGGATTCGGGTAGTTCTGGAAAAGAGTGAAATCTTTAACCATGCTTACTTCTTCGGTCTCAATTCCTGTAGGAGTTCCGGTAACCTGCCATACTTTCAGGAACTGCTGATAGTCGTAATAGTCGTTATTCGGCGGTTCAAGCGGGTTAGTAGGATCATAATACTGGCATACCGCATATACTTTCATGTTCGGAGCTTCATTCCATCCGTGAGATGAAATGATCCATCCCTCATCCTGAAGAGTACTGGTCTTTGTAACGTTAGCAGCATACTGAAGAGGAATACCGTCGAAATCTACAGTTTTATTGATGTCCCAGGTTTTTCCGTAATCAGGTGAATAAGTAAAGAAATAATCATCTATATACAGCTTCTCGGGAGCTGTGTTCGGGTTGACGGTCCATCTGGTCTCGGGCCTGTCTCCCCATGAAGCATAAACAACTCCGTTGCCTGCATAACCGATAGCTAGATCGTGGTTATTTGAATACTGCCACTCCATTTCATCATCATCAATACCCATGAAATTCGCTATAAAATCCACAGAAACCCAGTTCACACCACTCTCTGTAATGTGACCAAGAATATGATAATAACCAGCTATAGCACTTCCGTTATGAGTGAACCACCAGTAGGCGTCGCCTTCATCAGTTGAAGCTCCGACAGCTTTTACGATAACATGTACATAATTCTCTTCAGTGGCAACTGAAGATATATTCCACGTAAGATAAGGCCAGTTAAGTGTGGCAGTTGTAACAGAGTCAACTTCAGCTTCTTCACCGTAGAAGGGGAAAAGCTTGTAGATGTCTGCTCCGAAGAAATTATTTCCTTCTCCGTTAGGCGTGATCCAGTTCGGTTTGAAATCACCTGTACCAGAATCAGCACCCCAGTTCGTCGTATAGATATAACCAAGTCTCGGGTGATCCGTCACGTCAAGAGAATTACCGTCGCCATCCTGCATTTCGTATGTCACGTCGTTGAACATAGTTAAAGCGATTCCGTATCCTGTTCCGTTGCCGTATATGTCTTTACAGTAAGCAACATCTATATTTCCGAGCTGACGGATAGTGTTAGCGTCGTCAGTTGCGTCGAAATACAGTTCAGAATAGTCAGTCCATTCCCAGCTGTCGGGATCGTTCGGTGTCATTGTTCTTCCTACTACCATTCCCGCTTCAGAATCGTCGATAAGAGCAAGATCGTAATTCCAGTTGCTTGTCCAGTAATAATATCCTGTAGCCGGATCGTAAGTCACGTCGCCGATACCTGTCCATGCTCCGGGCATTGTAGCTCCGCCTTCGGTAGCTTCAATCCTTTTCGGGGCCGACCAGAAAGAAATATCCCATCCGAAAGTAGCGTCAGCAACCGTGAACATTGCCTGAGAATCTGTCGATCCTACCGGAAGGTTGTAATCGTTGAACAGACCGAAGAAATATCCGTTAATGAATTCGCTGGAATACGGATATCTTCCGCCCGGATTCCCTGATCCGTAAGGGCTTCCCTGATAATTCGAAACGCTGTAGACAGTCTGCGCGAATCCTGAAAAAGCAGTATCCCACGCACCACACATTCCGCCGATGGTTCCCGAGCCGGCAGTAGCATGCAGTTGTCTGTAGATTGATCCGACCATAGGTCCTGTAACCGGGTCCATGTTCGTCTGGATCTTTCTGTTGTATCCCTGATACCATCCGTATCCGTTGGCACTCTTGTCAAAAGTAGTACCCATTGTTCCTGTAAAAGTAACTGCCTTTACATCTTTAGGCGCATCATTCTTCTTTGCGACTTTTTTTGTATTGACCGGTCCTGTCACTCCGGCAGAGAGAGCGAACAACGATACCAGTACCGCTACGGCCATTATTTTCTTAATCATAACCCTTTACTCCTCATTTATTTAATTTCGTAACCGAGTGTTATCATATGGGTCATCCCGAGATATCCCATATGCTTCCATGCATAGTCTACTTTCAGACCGGCCGAATTCATTTTGAAACCGAGACCGAGACTAGTACCCATCCAGTTGATACCGCTGTCGGAATAGTTCAGTTCCTCATCATCAGGATCCGCATTATCCGGAAAATCCACGGAATCATCTTTCATGAACCAGTATTCGTCATTGTCGATCTTTCTTCCTACTCTGGCGAAGAACATGTCGTTGTAGGAATATTCGCATCCGATGGTAATGTACTCGGCATTGTCTGAAGGATGAGCTGCCTCGCACAAAACAACGAGCTTGTTGACCTCGTCGTCCATCGCCGTATAGCTTGCACCGAAAACGAAAAGCATCGGAAGCGGAGTGTCTTCGTCAATATAAGTGAAGTTAGATCCGAAATGTCTGATCGACATACCGAATACAAGCGATTTCCATCCGGTGTTATAATAAGTACCCACATCGCCGGCTGCTACGAAGACACTTTCGCCTGCAAGGCTCTCGGTTATGAACTTCAAAGTACCGCCGACAAAAAATTTCGGGGTAAGCATCTGTGCGTAAGTAAGACCCAGCATCATATCGCTTGCGCCGAAAGTTCTTCCTGTCCCGTCTGGATAAAGAGGAGTTGTCTCGTCCATTTCTCCGGTGGACAGATAAGCTACCTGAACCCCGGCTGCAGCGTTGAGCATAGGAATAGGATATGTTCCTCCTGCGAACGAATACTGTATGTCTGCCGCGTACATATTGTAAGATGCGACGAACTCCATGTTCTTCAGGTTCATCAGACCAGAAGGGTTATAGTACAGGCATGAAGCGTCGTCTGAAAGGCCAATGAACGATCCTCCCAGAGCGGTCGCTCTCGCGGACACGTCCATTTTAAGGAAAGTCATACCCGCGGTACCCGCTTTATCCTGTCCGAATGACACTGAAGTCAATAACATTAAAAATATCGCGAGAATCAGTTTATTTTTCATTTTGCACCCCCATCATTGTTGATGTTGAACCATTCTATCATCGCCTTGAACATTTCGCTTACCTGATCATCAGAATTATCCAGGAAATATGTCGGGAGGCCGAAGAACGCAGTTCTGAAGTTATCGCCTTCAGCTACGAATCTTGTAGCTACAGAACCAGATCTTCTCAAAATAGGTCCTTTTTCTCCTGTAACCGCATCTTTCCAGTACAGCCAGTGTGTCATATCGCCGTCAACTACAAGCGAATCGTTGGTGGCGTCCTTAGGAAGATCGTACAGCGACTGATACTTGTAAACAACTTCTCCCTTATAGGCTTCAAAAGTCGGAACTCCAGTGAATACCGTACCATTGTCTTTCAAAGCCAGCCTGTATAGCATTGTACTTCTGGGCCTGTCGAACCAAGCGCCATTGACTCTGGCGCTGTCAATCTTGAGAGGCAGAAGTCCTTCTTCAGCGGAAATATGCTCGTAAACTGTCGCACCTACGAAATCATAGTTCTCCGAATATTTGTAATCCGTTGGTACAAGCGCCGGGTTCGGTGCGTTCTCTACGTAATATGTTTTCTGCTCGGGGAACGTCATTGAGTAGATACCGAAATATTTATTGAAGAAATCTTCGGTACTTGCGCTGACACCCTGTCCTGAAATCGCGTAGGTGTCGAAAACGTATCTGTAAGGCTCTTTGTACTGGTGTATAGGCAGCTGGTCAGGTGACGCATAGATCTTGCCCATCAGTACAGAGTTGCCGAGGATGAATACGTTGCCTTTTACATCGAGATACTGTGAAAGATACTGGTTGTATCCTGTGTAAGGCGGTTCTCCGGCAAAGTCTACGCCTCTGATGTTGCTTCTGTCATCGGAAGCTATCACTACGAGTTTGTATCTGGTCAAATCTCTGATGCTCGGATCGTAGACGCCTCTGTATACTGCTGTAGAGTCAACTATGACCTCGGGAGTAGCCGGGTTGTCGTCGTCGTCGTCCCATATATAATCCCATCCGACAAATTCAGTTCCCTTCTGGAATTTTTTTACTACATAACCCTTGAGTGAATCGGGCGTTCCGGCAACAAGACTGTCCGGTTGATATCCCGCATACTGAAGAAGTTCTTCGTAGAAAGCGGTTACCAGCGATGCGTCAGGGTTACCCATGATCAGATAGTTGGTAGTAGGCGGCGGATACATTGTCGGGTCCGTATCGTCTATAAGAAGGATACCCTTATCGAACTGGGGTGCGAACACTTCGAAATTGATCGTAGCGTGATGTTCTGATTCTTCGAATGCGTCGTCACGCACATAGACCATGAACGCGTATTTTCCCTGCTTGTTATGGTTGTAGATCTTATCGTCAAAAGATACGGACAGGTTGTTGATGCTCCATCCGTTAGAAGATGCAACAAGAGTTATGTAATTGTCAACTCCAGAAAGCCTCTGTCTCTCCCAGAGCTCCCATCTGAATTCAAGGTCAACGTCGGCTCCGTCAGGGTCTTCACCCATCCATTTGAAGTCGAAGTTCTTCCAGAAAGTCGTGGGTTCTTCAAGAACCATCTGAGCGGAATCTGAACCGACTGTCATCCAGTATTTGTCGAAACCGTTAAGACCCAGCTTCTGAGAATATACCATTGGATATTTCGGGATTTTATTTGTTCTTTTGAAAATTTTTGACTGCATAAGCGTATTGTCTTCGTTCTCGTCAACTCCGAAAACGAAGAATTTCGAATATACAGCTTTGAAAGTAATCGTATCCGTAATAGCCGGATCCGTATAAGTCGCGGTATCCAAGAACACTACTTCGCTGTGATAAGGTCCGAAAGGCATTGATATATAAGCGTAAGTGTTCTCTGTTTCCGACCAGTAGGGATTGCCGTCTAGGTCAGTTCCGTCCAGAGGAAGTGAGGTCTTGACGTTGTCAACGGTCAGAGTTGTGTCAGTAGTGACAGTGTAATAATACTTGATCTTCATTCCGTCCGAATCGTTACCGTACCACTGGATCTTAGTTTTTTTACTGCTCGTAATATCACTTGTGTCGTAGATGTTGATCACCGGCACCTGATTGGCAGGTTTAGCTCCGTCGTAATCGGTAGAGCAGGAAAAAAACTGCAAAGACAGGGCGAGGATCGGTAACATCATTAATATCTTTTTCATCTTCCTAACTCCGTAATTTATTTAATAATCACAAATTTACCAACCTGCTCGTAGCTGTCGTCATCAACGTCCTGAACGCTGAACAGATAGATACCTGATGCAACAGCCTGGTTGTTGTCATTAATAAGGTCCCAGGCGGCGCCGTATTCGCCGTACATATATCTCGCTGTAACCCTTGCGTTGCCGTTGTGCCCTATCGTCTTGACTAGGTCTCCGGCCAGAGTATAGATCCTGATGACCGACCTTAAAGGAATGTTCATGAAAACGATCTTCCTGTCCTGCTCTTGCCATACGTCCGCGCCGTCAACGTTCTCCCATCCCATTTCTTCATAATCCACATCTCCTCTGTAAGGATTTGGAACTACATAAACGTCATCGTTTCCTGATATTTTTGTAGGTATCACTGAAGTACCGTTCGTAGCAGGGTTTGATTTCAGGGCCGGAGTTCCGGTCTTCGGATCACCATAGTCTGAGGATGTTACTGCGACATAATTTTCTTTAGCGTAAAGTTTGTTGTGAAGAACGAATTTATATTTTTTGTACTGTATAGTATCTACTACGTTCTCGGCAACGTTCAAGTATTTTACGTCATCCGACACAGTGTAGGTATATACGCCGTCAAGTGAATGGTTCTCATGGTACGATCTGTTGTCTCCGAAAGGCTTGAGCATCCATATCTTGTTTTCCTGTACTATGGTCGTCAATCCTGAATCTACAAGCGCGAGATATTCGTCTTCAGATATCGGAGCGTCAAGATAATTACCGACTTCGCTGACGTCTTCGTAAATGTAGTTGATGTTGTCCATGCCGAAGAGTTCTGTATAATTTTGAGAATTGGCGTTCGGAGATATCTGTATCTGATATCCTTCAAAGTCCTTCGTTCTTGTGAACGGGTCAATGTAATGCTCGGGTCCTGTATAAGCTTCGAATCCGTCTTCTTTTGTAAAGAACTCGTGAGAAGCCCATTCTACCGTTACGTCGTTGTTATTGTAAGAAACGCTGATCTTAGGTGAAGGCGGAGGCGGCGGTCCTGTAAAGTCAGGCACTCCGTCACCGACGTCAATTTTGCCGTTGTCGAAACCGTACCTTATCCACTGACCGGGAGTGACCTGAGGATCAGGATCGATGAGATTATCGTAGATCACCATGTATCCGTATCCGTCGCGGTCTCCGTTAGCGCTTGTACCGGTAATCCCGTATTTGCCGTCCTGGCTTTCTAGCTCTCTACCGTAAGGCAGAAGCACATCCTCGCTCGTAGCGGTATGACCGTAAATGTCGGTCAGTTCCACGGTGAAATCGGTAAGCTCGAAATCACCCTCTCCGTTCTCATCGTCCGGTCCGGAATATTCCTGCTCGTACCACCAGCAGACCGGATCGTTCTTCAGGTCGCCGAAGATACCGTCCGCTCCGACATCCTCTCCGTACCAGCCGTCTCCTTTAGTCTCGCCGTTCTTGTTGACGTAAGTGTCGTACATAGGGATATCATATACCCTTTCAGCCCATACTACGTTATAAAGCGCGTCGTACCAGCCTTTGTCATATAACGATACGTCAAGACCGTCGTCCAGATTCACTACCGTGTCGTCGTCGTAATTCGGGTCCTGATCGAGTGAAGTATGAAAGTTCTCGTTGACGATAAAAGCCAGAGTAAGTTTCAGCGAGTCCCCATTCGCAAATTTCCAAACCGCTTTGTTCGGTATAACATCGTCAAGAGTGCCGTCCATATTGGTGTCTATAGCGATATTATCTACAGTCTCCGTTCCGAGAGGCCCGAAAGACAGCAGGTATTTAACATCCGCTCCGTTGGCAAGATCGTTCAAAGCGGGAATATCACCGTCAGGGACTTCACCGTATCCGGGTTGGCCAACGTCTGCAGCTGTAGTCCAGTTCTGCCATTTATTGGCCTGAGCATATGGAGTGCCTATCATATAATCCGGATCTTCAAGAAGTCCGAGTCTCAGATCTCTCAGTTTGTACTGTTCGTAATCGAACTCGTCGTTCGACATTACCATATATCTTCCTCTGTCACCTGTAGGTCTTCCTTCGGTCCTTCCGCCGTACAGCGGATCGGATCCGTTATTGCTGCTGACCATCAGATTGTCATGGTTGTCGTCATCATATCCTTTCTGGAAAGTACTCAGATCGTACTGCCATACAACCGGGTCAATTCCGTCAACCTGTGCCGTGGAAGGTCCGTGAAGACCGGTCTTCCATCTCGGACCCCAGTCTATAGATTCGTCGTTGGATTCCGCCACGTACATATTGAACGCGTATCTCAGGTTCGGGTTCGGGTTCCTTAAAACCCTTACGGTAGCAATAGAAGTCGCACCGTCGAGAGGTGCTCCCGAACCGGGTTCTCCCGATGCGGAATAGTATCCCTGTCCGGTATAGTTCCTTCCGTCGTTATCCGCCGCCCACGCGAGGTTCAGGTCAACAGTTTTCTGCAGACCGGTAGCCGGGTCTATATAGTTATCCCATTTCTGGATAAACCCTCCGAGATCGTCCGCATGATCGTAGGTCCATGGCGCGTAAGTCATACCGATATCGCAGTCGAGATATACTCCCATAAAGAAATCGTATATGTCCTTTCCGTCGGTGTTCCTGTTATATAATGTATAATCAATTATAACGAATTTCTGGGCGTAGTCGTAAGACCATGAATAACTTTTCTGCCTTACTTCTATTCCCATTGGGATGTGGTCCCTTTTATCGTAATCGTCCTGTCCTGTGTATGGCGATCTCAAAACGAATTTATCAGTGTACATCGTATTGAACTGCTCTTCAGCAGTTGCCAGAGGATCGTAAACCTCTTCGAACAGACAGCTTACTTTTCCCTCGACATTCGAAGTTTCCACTATAGTTCCGAGCGTTGTTCCGGTCTCGTCCTCAACGAATTTGACCGGCCACAGCTCTCTAGCCATATCGTCCGGACCATTAGTTCCTGTCCAGCCTTCATATCCTGTCGTACAAAGAGGTCCCTGAAATACGTTGGCAGACTGACCGCCGATATTAACCGAAGCAGAGTCAAGATATCCTCCGAAAAGCAGAGAACCTACGAAAAGGAAGTCCGTTCTGGATCCGCCCGGAAGCTCGCCTGAAACAGCTACACTTCCTGTACACGGGTCTTTTAGTCCGTCGGGGTTCCCGAAATATCCGTTGTTAGTGACCATCATCCAGAAAAGGCCAGCCCTGTGAACCCTGTTCGCCTGAACCGGTTTCAGTTCCTTGGAGTCCTTAACCGAATAGCTGTCATCTGACGGTCCCGGATAGGCTGTTCTTGCCATTGCCGAGAATGCCATTATCAGCAGTATCGCGGTTACCGGTTTTAAGATTTTCATCAATTTCTCCTTACATTATATTATATAATAATTACCACGCGTAGCTTACGCCGAAACTATAATGTCTTCTTTCGTCAATGTTCTCAGGATTAACCCAATATTCAGCAAGGTTTTCCGTCCCTGTCTGCTCGTAATACTGCGAACTTCTTCTCCACCAGCTTCCCGTATCCGGATAAACTGCAAGAACGTTGATCTTGTTGAACACGTTATAAACATTGAACTCGAATTTAAGTCTGCCGTAAGAAACGTTGTTCTCTCCGTTAAAAGAGAATGATTTGGATAATTTTATGTCCGTATTTGATGTCCACGGCATTCTTTCGGAATTTGTTTCTATGTCTTCCGCAGCAACAGCATAATTATAATACCATGTGTTAGGAGTGAAAGGTTTTCCGCTGCCGAAATCGGTCGTAACACTTAATGACCAGTCGTCGGTATAAGGCATTCCGAAAAGAGTCTCACCCTGTCCGTAAAGAAGAGTGAAATATGTATTCAGAGAATGTCTCTCATCCCAGTCCAGCGGAAATTCTTTGACTTCGTATTCATCTTCTTCAAGGTTGGATGTCTGGCTTGAGGATTTTCCGTAAGCATAAGAAAGAGTATAAGAAAGTCCCCACATGTAGTGATCGCTCAAACTTTTATCAACCGAGATCTCCACACCTCTTGATTTACCGTAATCAGAGTTATAATAGATCGTCGCGTTCGTAACACCATATTCATAAGTTTTAGTGTTGATCATGTCGTAGATATCTTTAAAATATCCTGTTATGTCTACAAGATATTCACCGATCTCGTTGACGACTCCGAGTTCATACTGAACGTTCCTTTCGTAATCAAGGTTCATATTACCGAAAAGAGGGTTCCTTCCAGCTTTCGTGTTCGGATCATATACGAGAGTATAGTTAGGAAGCTGATACAGGTGACCGTATGAGAAAAAAAGTTTCGAAGTTTCAGAGATCGAGTGTGATATACCGAACCTTGGGCTGACAGCGTAAGTATATTTATTTATATCCTCTTCATAGCCGAATTCACCTTCATCATATTTTTCTTCGTAATCATCGACCGATTTGTCGTCGAGAATTCTCATATCAAGTCTTACACCTGCATTTACAACGAGATCCTCGAATTCCATTTTGTCCTGAAGGAAAGCGGAGAACTCTTTTGGCTGATAGGCGTATAATGTTTTTTCTTCACCTCTTGTAGGATAATCGTCATCAGGGTCTACCTCATACATATCGGTGTCATAATAGTAATAGGGGTTGACTATACTGTAGTAGTTGAGGTCGTTCATAGTGAATTCAAATCCAGTCTTTATCATATGGAATCTGTTGATCTGGTTAGTGTAACTTCCTTTGAATTTCATAACTGAGTTATCAAAATCCTGATAAGTAATACCGTCGAGATAAGTACCCGGCTGAAGAAAACCGGAGCTCTCGTTCCATGCATCATTGTAATTGTAATCAACGAAATTCTCTCCCATATCATATGCGTTGTTCGGCTTGTCGTATGTACCATTGCTGTTGTTGTCTATCCAGGTTGAATAAACTTCATCGTACGTGATCAGCGCTATGTTGGGAACTCCTACGTACATCGCCGACGGAGCTCTGTAAACGGAATACGATCCGGTGAACTCAACATAATCCGAAGGATTGTCAGAAGGTGCGTGACCGGTAGTCCATCCCAGAACCGATTCGTCCGTTGAAGAACCTTCGTATCTCCATGAAGAAAAAGCCTCGAATTCGTCGAAAACTCCGTCGCTCCATGAGTTGTAAACGTCATTGAGCCTTGGTGTCGGCTGCGATGTCGAACCAAGCGAAGATCTCAGGTCCTGAAAATATTCTTTCGGATAAGTCAGTTCGAGAACCGTTCCGTCCCCGTATTTATCTGTAACGGTTGCATTGTAGAAATCACTGGTCTTTATAAAATCTATCCTGTTCCAAAATGCTGCAGACCCGCCGGGGTATGTGGCTGTGTAGTCTATTGAATCGGCGGTATCGGCGTAATTACGGACTATTATCGTAAGATCGTATTTTCCCGATCCTTCGTCCCACATTCCGTTGGCTTCCTCTATCAGTTTACCGCCGGAAAGGTACAGTCTTTTCTGATCCACGAAAGGCTCCCCTGTGTCATTGAACCTGTCACCATCGGTGAAAGGCTCGTCGCCCGATACGTTATAAATATCCTTGTCATAATGTCCGGTACCGTTCTGATCGTCGTATCCTTCAACGATCTCAGTTGTCAGACAGTCGCCGTTGAAACCTGTATATGATGTACCTTTTTCCCAGTAATCCCAAGCGTTATTTCCGTTGGAATCGTAAAGTTTATCTCCGTCCCAAGTTCCGTTCATGTTTGCGTCATAAGCAGGGTCATAAGCAATGAAAGTATCGCCTGTGCTGTATTCGCCGTCTCCGTTGACGTCAACGAAATACTCTCTGTCAAAATAACCGTTCTGGTTATTGTCGACGTAACCTTCCGCGTCACCTCCGTCCCTGACTCCGTTGTTTATTATATCGTGCTTAGCGAAACTGAAATTGTCAAGCTGCGATTCATAAACGAATTCGTCGGGCTGCTTTCCTCCCGGAAGATTTTCAAACTCTCTGTTGTAATACGAGAATATAAAATCGTAGTAGCTCTGCTGATTGAGCGTATGCCTCCAGTTCAGATTGAAGATCGTGACATCCTCCAGCTGCTCCGTTGCGGTTTCCGGAGTGTATCTGTAATCATACTGATAATCATAATCATGAGTTCTTGATTTGGTATAACCGAGACTCAGTTTCATAGTCGGAGAGAAATCATAAGCCGATTTAAGGATGATGTTAAAATTATTCTCTCTTGATTGCGGCAATTCGAATCCGAAACCAGTCAGGTCATAGTCCTTAAATTCAAAAAAATCGCCGTCAGGATCTCCATTATCCCTGTATGATCTGGTGTAACCGTTCTGCAGTGTAAAATCAGTAGCTATATAATATGTTGGCTTCATTCCACTCACAGGAAGAGGTATCGGACCGCTGAGACTGAACTCTCCTCTGTTGTAATCAAGCTTGCTGTCCCCGAAAAAAGAATCAGTTGTATATTTAACATGTCCGGAAGTTTTCTCCTGATCACCTATTTTCATGACGATGTTGACACTTCCTGAAAGAGCGTCGCCGTATTCAGCGTCAGGTATACCTTTCTGAATGTTGAAAGATTCCACATTGGCAAAGTTGATCTCTACCGGATTCGTTTTGGCTCCAGTAGGGTCGCCCACCGAAATACCGTCGATCACATAACTTACCTCACCGGCCCTACCTCCCCTGAAGTGAAGTTCTCCTTCAGCGTCAGTTTTGATACCGGCAGTTCCTTTCAGAACATCCTCAACCTGAGTCACTGCAAGTGTTTCGATGTTTCCCATATCTACTGTCCTTGCTGAAGTGGTCTTACTCGGATCGACTTTCTGTTCCATGACGACCTCGGCTACGATCTCCTGAAGCTCAATCTCCTCTGAGGACATTTTAAAGTTCTGAGTAGTCGTCAGACCTACCCTTACTTTGATATCTTTAGCCTCCTTAGGTGCATATCCCACAAATTCGGTCTTGAGAGTGTAGGTTCCGGCTCTCACACCGATAATGTAGTAATATCCATCTTCATCAGCTTCCGCACCCCATGTAGTTCCCACAACCATAATGTTCGCACCCGGAAGAGGATCTCCCTGCTCGTCAAGGACTACACCCTTAATCTTACCGGTTGTTTGAGAAAACAAGACTGTTGCGAATAGGGCGATCATCATTAAGACGACACTTCTTTTCATAACTCACTCCATCTTTATTTTAATTAATCTCTCGCATATATACATCTTTGCATTCCATTCCTTAAATGCAAATCAGAGCTAATATAGCTCCTAATTTATGAAATTGCAAATCAAAATATTTTTTATTTTTTCGTCGTATTTCCGTATATGTTGATTTTGGGTGATTTTTATATTATCTTGAACCGTTGGATTTATTACTCAAACCGGAGTGCTATATCATGAAAAATCTCATAATCATCAAATTGACGGTTTTATGCATTTTGTCATTTACCCCGATCATATTGTCTCAGGAGCCGGGAATGAGGAAGTCGTTCTCGGACGAAATAACAGGCCGTACATTCAATAATTTCAGAACAGATTCGACAGAAGTTCTCTTTTATCAGGTATTTATTCAGGATGAGTTCCTGTATGACGAACCGAAGAACAACGCCGAAGCCGTTTACACTCTTGATTCCGGCACTTTTGTTGAAGTCGCGGAAGAAACCGGAGGAAGTTTCATAAAAATAAAAGCCCTCGACAAATTTCACGGGATAATTGAGGGATGGGTACGATCGAATGCGCTGAAAAAAGAAAAGTATTACGCAAAACCGTTCGGCGGATCGAAAAAAAGTTCTGATACTTCCATAAGCGATCTCAGGAAAAATCCCCACTGGATAAGGTCCGGTTCCGCTATCGTCTATTCAGACAGCTCTAGATCAGCAGCATTAGCGATCCTTAAGGCAGGCGATCCGGTTTTTGTAAAGGAATTCATTACGGAAGATTATTATCCTGTTTATTTTAAGAATGGCGAAGGCGGTTTATCCGAAGGTTTCATTAACACTGCAGACATTTCAGAATATGCACTAATTCCGAATGCATCGACCGATATAGACGAACTTTATAAGATTTATAATCCTATACTGATCAGGAACGATCTCGATAAAGCCGGCTTCATATCTTTTAAAGGTATCAGTTTCAAAAATAAAGATGTTACTGAATTTACAGAGGACAAGGTCTGCAAAGAAAGGTCCGCTGACACTTTATCGTTCAGATATTCCTTAAGTTCCAACATTCATGACATTAAAAAAAGAACTGAAATCAGGAACAGACCGGAAAAACCGTCGATCGCCATGTACAGGTTCCTTCCGGATGAAAACATACTGACAAGCCGCGATACGGTCAAATGCAGAGTTATAGAAATTGCCTCGGTACCGCGTATCGCAAAGATCACTGTCGGAGGCATAGAAGAATCTTCAGTCACCAATATGATCTCGAAACTTTATATTACAACTCTTGACAATTTCGGTATGGACATCGTATTTCACAAAGAGGTCGAAGAATTTACTTTCAGCTACAAAAAAGACATATCGAACGGAAAGATATTCGATACTAAGACCGACACAGAAAAAGTAATAAAAAGACTGATCGCTTTCAGGAAGCACTGACCTTTTTTCTGAATATCAGATAGAACACTATCAAAATGGAAAATACCGACATCAGCCGGGCAAACTGAATGTTCGAGAGCAGAAAGTGATTCTCCGTCAGGTCCCCGTTTTTCAGCATGAACATTACGACAATCGAATAACAGTTATTGGTAAAATGCATAATGACCGCAGGATAAATAGAGCCTGAATAAACGGTGAGTATACCCATTACCATACCCAGCACCGATGTCTCGAACAGAGTAAATACGTTGAGATGCATGGCTCCGAACATGAATCCCGTAAATACGATCACCTGAAATTTTGTGAATTTCTTTTCCATTACGGTTAAGAACACACCTCTGAAAGTAAATTCCTCGAAAACAGCCGGGAGAAGAGCGATCACCGCAACTGCGGCAAAAATGTTCAGATTCCCGATACCGGTACTCATAATATCCGATTTTTTCATGATATCCGGAACAGGAAAAATATCAAGCAACCACTCTGATACAAGAGATATCGGATATCTGGCGAAAAGTCCGAGGAATACAGCGGAAGGTATAAAAACTACGGGGAATCTCCTTAATTTGAGTATCCCGGAAAAAGGCTTATCCAAAGTTCTCTTCATGATGGCGACAAATGCCCCCAGAATTAATATCTGCGAGTATACAAGTCCCGTTATTATATTTCTTCCCTGCAGATAACCGCCTATCATCATATATGAAACTGCAAGAAGGGCGAAAATCGTGAAAACTGCGCCTTTCGAAAATCCTTTTTTTACAATATCTGTGTCCGTATTTTTATCGAGAACGTCTTCTCCCCCAAGGTAACCTGATGCGCTTTTTACGACTATAAATGAGTAGATAAGATTCAGAGCGATCACAGAAACAGTCCCGAATATTCTGGTATCTCCCCTGAGAACGGCTTTAATGATCCCGGCGGAATTTACTACCGGTATAAGCAGCAGTCCTTTCCGTATGATTATTCCTTCGAAAGTACCCATCAATCCCAGTACAAGATATGTAAGCATAACAGGCAGGAACAGCAATTGCCCCGAGGAGGAAGATGTGAGCCTGCATGAGATAAATACCGAGACCGATGATATAAACATAGAGAGCGACAGCAGAACTGGAATGAGACTGAATATCTGTGAAGCGTAAAGAACCATATCGAAGCTTAAAGATCCGGTAAATCTCCCGTAAAAGAAAAAAGAAACAAGTTCGAGAACCGACATGATCATTCCCGCAAGCATAACGATACTCATCTTTCCGTAAATAATATCCCTCCTTTTTACCCCGGAAGACAGGAGTGATTCAAGAGTGTTGTTATCCTTTTCTGCGAGAATGACATAATTGGAGATGACAAAAGTTCCCAGAACGAGAATGAGTATTATCGTCATCGGGAGTATGCCGGCATTCTTCATTTGCCTCATATCTTCATGTGAAGCGGCATTTTCTAGCTGAGGTATTGAATTTTTGTAATAATCCCTGATCCCTATCTCAGAATATCTCGATTCGGTAATGCTCTTTCTTATCTTTCTCAAATCCTTTATGAAAGCGCCTGCCTGAATACTCTGCCTGTCTTTTTTGGATGAATAATTCACGATGATCAAGTTAGTTCTGAGCGAATCGTTATATTCTAGAGTTACGACGGCCGGATAAACATTCAGGAGCGAATCTACTGAAGATCCTTTTTCCGCGTATACTACCGAAAAGATACTGTCATTATCAAACTCTGAAAGTACATTCTTCAGGAAAGGCTCGTCATAGGAAACAACTTCAGTTTTTTCTTCAAATATCTTCCCGACACGCGAAGTTATCACGTTTGTCAGAAC
Source organism: Candidatus Delongbacteria bacterium (assembly GCA_003252515.1). Lineage (GTDB taxonomy): Bacteria > UBA4055 > UBA4055 > UBA4055 > UBA4055 > UBA4055. The sequence goes on from QKDR01000029.1 coordinate 19,709, forward strand.
TCCGTTCAAAAGAGGAAAAATAACTAGAGGAAGTACGAATACCAGAATTATCGTTTTCTTATCTCTTAACAGCTGCCTGACCTCGTATTTGAGTATCTTTTTCATGGTACTTCCGCAATTTCGACGCTTAATTATAATTTTTTAATTCCTAAATATCAATTGTTTTCTTAAATTACACAGGGCGTTTGAAGTAAGGGTAAGCGAATGGAAGCATCTAAACCCGGAGACGGCGGGCTTTTTATATTTCTTCCCGAGGATATTTCTTCAAGGATATATTCTTGGCAGAGTCAGTTCAAAGAGTATATAAAAATGCCGAAGCCGCATTTGACCATTATGTATCCTCCATATATTACGAGAGATGAATGGATCAGATTCAGACCTGAGGTCGTAAGGCGGGTAAGGATGCAGAGTTCTTTTGAGATCGAATTCACAAGAACGGGATTTTTCAAAGATCCGTTTTTTCTTTATATAGCTCCGTCATCTACATCTGAGCTTGACAAACTTAATGCTTCTCTTTCGGAGATCTGCCCTGCGAATATTCAGGGATTGAATCTCGAACCGTTTATTCCTCACGCTTCTATCGGCACTTTCGCGACCGAAGAATCGACGCTTTACGCTCAGAAACAGCTCGAATTGTTCATGCGTAAGACCGATCTTAAGTTCAGGGTCAGAGAAATATTTTATACGGCTCTTGACAACGACTTCAGATGGAAGATCCACGATATTATTTCACTTGGAAGAGGCAAATGATAGTTCTCGGCATTGAATCATCCTGCGACGACACTTCGGTCTCCGTTCTTGAGGACGGAAATATCCTTTCAGTTGCGACAAACACCCAGCTGGAACATATCGGGTTCGGCGGAGTGATACCCGAAATAGCCTCGCGGGAACACCTGAGGTTTTTTCCGGCGGTGCTGGAAAAAGCTCTAAAGGACGCCGGGAAAAAGCCGGAGGAAATTGACGCCATCGGCGTTACTTACGGCCCCGGTCTTGTCGGATGCCTTCTGGTGGGCGTCAATTTCGCGAAAGGGCTCGCTTTTTCGCTTTCCGTCCCGGTCGTTCCCGTGAACCACATAGAAGCTCATATATCTGCAAATTTCATTGAGCATCATGATATAAAATATCCTTTCGTCGTTCTTGTTGTATCAGGTGGACACACAGAACTTATTTTCGTCCCGGAATACGGCGTATATGAGCTTATCGGGAAGACGAGAGACGACGCCGCGGGAGAGTGTATAGACAAGGTCTCCAAGATGCTCGGTCTGGGCTTTCCGGGCGGGAGGATCATTGACGAACTGGCCGCAAAAGGAGAAAAGGATTTCGTAAATTTTCCGAGAGGTATGAGAAACAGCCTCGATTTCAGCTTCAGCGGTCTGAAAACGGCAGTGAAATATTACATTGAAAAACATGATCCTGAGTTTATAAGATCGAATATCAGCAACATTGCCGCCTCATTTCTTGAATCCGTTACAGACTCACTGACCGAAAAGCTTTTCAGGGCGGTAAAAAAACATAAAGCAAAAACAGTACTTCTGGCGGGCGGGGTTTCGGCTAATTCGCTCCTGCGGAAAAAAGTGTCCGAATTCTCGGTAAAAAAAGGGATAACTTTCCATTATCCTCATCCGAAATACTGCACCGACAACGCCGCGATGGTCGCCATGACCGCGTACAAAAAGATAATGAAGCACGGTATCGGCAGCTACAGTTTGACTTCCGAACTTGACGCGGTACCTTTTCTGAAACTGTCTGAAAAAAACTGAAAATTTCATTAGAATTTTTAATATTCTTTTTGTATATTGAAAAACGGCAGTGCATATAATCCTCCCCCTATTATTGAACTGCCTAGGAAAAGCGCCTTCCCGGCGCTTTTTGCATTTGACAATCCGGTACCTTATAACTATATTAATCCGAAAACGGAGCTTTACGCAAGATGGACAAACAGGAACTGGCAGAAAAAATACTCGAACTGAAAAAGAAAAAGAACGCGGTCATTCTGGCTCACTCCTATCAGGATATTGAAGTTCAGGCTCTGGCGGATTTTACGGGAGATTCTCTTGAACTGTCAAGAAAAGCGGCGGGAACGGATGCGGATATGATCGTATTCTGCGGTGTTGATTTCATGGCCGAAAGCGCGAAGATCCTGTCTCCGGACAAAAAAGTCCTGCTTCCGGCATCCGAGGCGAAATGCCCCATGGCTCGCATGGCTGATGCTGAAGGCCTGCGTGAGCTTAAGAAAGAGAATCCTGACGCCGTGGTGATAACTTATATAAACTCTCCGGCCGAAGTAAAGGCGGAAAGCGACTGTATCTGCACTTCATCTAATGCCGTCAGAATAGTAGAACACTATAAGGACAGAAAGATCATCTTCGCTCCCGACAGAAACCTGGGGAATTACTGTAAAATTATGACAGGCGCCGATATGATCATCTGGGACGGTTACTGCTATGTTCACGACGAATTCAGCATCGGCGACATATACATAGCAAAACACGAACACCCGGGCTGCATTCTTCTCGTTCATCCCGAAGCTCCTGCTGACGTGCTCGAACAGGCTGACTTCATCGGCTCCACTTCACAGATAACTAAATTCGTTGAGGATAATATTGCAGATATGGACGAGAATGCCGGAGTCATCATCGGCACCGAAGTGGAGATCGCAAGGATTCTGCAGTTGAAGTTCCCTAATAAAAGAATATATCCTCTCGCCGATCACGCGGTCTGCCTTCAGATGAAGAAAACAAGTCCTGATGATGTTTACAACTCACTTCTGAACGAGAAGGAAGAGATATTTGTGTCGGAAGAAGTGAGAAAAAAAGCGCTGAAAGCTTTGAACAAAATGCTTGAATTAAGTAAATAGACGGCTGATATCATGATAGAAATGCATGAAGAAAATCCCAAAAAAAGAGACATTGACGCTATCGTCGGTATTTTGAAAAACGGAGGTGTAATTATCTACCCTACCGATACCGGATATGCGTTCGGATGCGACCTCTTCAACAAAAAAGCTCTGGACAAGCTGGTAATGATCAAAAAAGTCGATAAAAGAAAAACTTTCTCTTTCGTATGCGGCAGCTTGAGTCAGATCAGCGAATATGCCGAATGCTCAAAAGAATCCTTCAGGATCATAAGAGAACTTCTTCCCGGACCGTATACGTTTATTATGAAAGCACTGAATTCAGTATCCAAGACCGTCTCCGGTGAAAAAAAGAAGGTCGGTTTAAGGATACCCCTGAACAATATCGACCTGGCATTAGTAGAAGGATTAGGCAACCCTCTCATAAGTTCAAGTATCAACAAATACTCGGACATTATGAACGGCAAAAAACCGCTGTCCGATCCGTCCGAAATAGACAGGATATACGGAAGACAGGTTGACGAGATAATAGACTGCGGAGTGATCGAACCTGAATACTCCACCGTGATAGACCTGAGCGGAGAAGAGGCTGAAATAATCAGAGAAGGTAAAGGTCCGACTGACATGTTCTCTTCGGAGTGATATGATACAAAAAACAATAATAATACTTCTTACCGTCATCTGCTATCTTTCAGGCGGCAGTAAATACGCCGGCGAGTTCATCGGAGGCGGGGTCGACGCAAGAAGCCTTTCGCTTGGCAATATCGTGCTCACATCTTTCAATAACCCTTCGGCAGTATATTTTAACCCTTCTTTTCTTCCCGAAATGGCTATGGACGGCGTCACTGTCTCACACAGCGAAAGATTTGAAGGTATCGTGCAGCAGGAATTTGCCGCATACAAGACAAAATACAGGGAATTCGATGTAGGGGCCGCGCTGATATGGATCAATGTGGACGGTATCACTCTGACCAGGCTTGAGAACGAGGATGAGGTTATCAGCCCCGACAACAGGATCATTCCTGACGGGACAGTTTCCGATAATGAGTTCGCATTCTTCCTGAGCATGGGAAGAAAATTCCGCGACAACATGAACTGGGGTGCCGGAGTCAAACTTCTTTACAAAACTTTCGAGGAGGAATCGGCATCAGGTATAGGTTTCGACGTGTCGGGCCTGTACAAAGCACCTTATAATATTGATCTCGGATTGAAAATTCAGGATATCACGACTTCAGCTCTCTTCTGGACGACAGGCACGAACGAATTCATCAGCCCGTCAATTCTTTTCAATGCGGAATACAACGGCAGACTGGAATATTTCCTGGCCGATTACAAGATCATCGGCGGAACTAAGATAAGAACTGAAAATTATTCCGAGTACTCTTTCGCCTCACTCGGATTCGCGGACTTCATTCTTTCAGCCGGGCTCGAGCTGAAGTTTAAGAACGTGTTCATCAGAGGCGGCTACAACACCGATGACACATGGTCTGCGGGAAGCGGGCTCGAATTATTCAATTTCGTTCTGGATTATGCTTTCAGACCGGATTTTGAAGATCTCGGGAATACTCATAAGGCAAGTATTTCATATTTCTGGAAATAGTTATGGACAGAGGCAGAGTAATAAGAACTGAGAACGGTTTTGCTTACATCGAAATGGAGATTAGCGCGTCATGCCGTTCGTGTTCAAATAAAGGTGTATGCATGGCCGGGGACAAACCGTGCGAGGTTAAGATCGAGGACAATGTCGGGCTCAAACCGGGAGACATGGTCGAGATAGACCTTCCTCCGCAGACGAAACTTTCAGCCGGCTTCCTGCTGTTCATCTTCCCGCTTATATCATTGATAATCTTCTATTATATAGCTTACAGGATATTCGGCACTGAGGAGGCCGGTATGCTCGGAGCGCTCGCCGGTCTTGTCATCGGCACCGTGGAACTTATGGTCTTCAATAAAATCGCAGCAAAGAACCGTTATTTCGTACCAAGATCGGTAAAAAAGATCAGTCAATGAGATCATATTTTAAAATAATGCGACCGCTGAACCTTTTAATAACGGCGTTCGCGTCGCTGACAGCCTATTTCATTGTATCCGATTCCATGAACTATGGTGATCTTATGCTTATCATTGCGACAACTGTTCTTACAGCCGGCGCGGGTAATATAATAAATGACATAATCGACATAAAGATCGATACTATAAATAAACCAGACAGACCTCTTCCTTCAAAAAGCATCAGTGTAACTTCAGCTTATTATCTTTACTTTATCCTCGTAGGAACTTCCTCATACGCAGGTTATCTTCTGGGTTATCATTCATTCGCGGCCGTTCTGCTTGTAAATCTTATACTTTTTTTCTACACGATCTTTTTGAAAAGACGCCCTTTCTGGGGAAATTTCGTAGTAGCTTTTACGGGAGGATACCTTTTCTATTTCTGCTCTATCACGACGGGCAACTTCATCAAGATACTCCCTCTCGCGATCTCTGCTTTCCTGTTCCACTTCATCAGGGAGATCATCAAAGACATTGCCGACATCGAAGGCGACAGACACGAAAGAGCGAACACGATGGCGATCAAACTTGGTGTGCACAGAACTGTTGTTATTGTAAAAGCCCTTCTTATCTCACTCGCGTTCTACCTTGTAACGCTGATGACATCGGAAAGTTATAATTTCAAATTCGTACTTATAATCCTAGTCTTTGTTTTTCCCGTAATAATCTACACTTTAACTTCACTGTTCAAAGACATTTCAAAGGTGAATTTCGAACGGTTGAGCCTTGTCATAAAGATCGATATGTTCTTCGGCATTCTCGCATTTTATTTCGGGATGATCTGATACCGGACTGACAGGCGTCAATCTCTAGGAGAGGAACTATAGAATACTAAAACTTATTCGTGATGCGATTTCAAACATCATTAAACTATTTACCATATTGGTAATTTTTAAATTGACATTATTTACTTTTTAGGAGTAATGGACAAAAAGTGGGTGTTATTTAGACAATAAATAGTCAGTAACTTTCTTCTTTTTTCGATCTTCATTCCGTTATGAACTCTGAGCTTCATTTTAATCTTTGAAAACATCCCTTCGATGGAATTAGAAGTATCTGGCATGAGCAGATCAGGGTATTTTTGATAAGTAAACAGATATGGGAGATTATTTACTAGACTACGATAGGCACTTCTAAGTCTTTTATGCGTAAAATGAAATTTCTTAGTCTCGATATTATAAGTTCTCTGCTTAAGAAAGAACTCCCATCTTTCATTTCATTCGTAGAGTAAGCACTCAAATTCGTCTCTGCTCGAATTAGTAAGCTTGGCAGCAATCTCTTTCAATTCGATTCCCGGTTGTAATTTCGGTTTTCTTGTTATGTATCTTGTGATTATAGCTACCTGATAAAACTGACAAGCTGAACACGGATAGATCCGAACGAGTTAAGAATACCTCTTTTGCCATCACAAACGATGCCTAATATTTTCCAGCCTTGATCCTGCAAATGTTTTATGCCTGATATGTATTCGCTGTTTGTTTCATAACTGACATATTTCCAATAAATATTCCTCTTCGTGATATAATCTCTGAACAACATTACACCGAAGCCTCTTCTTATATAGGATGTATCCATTATAATCAGGCATTTATCTGGTATGATCTCTTTTGTATTGATATTTATCTCAGAGAACCTTATTTAGGACAATATTTTTCACTCATTTTTAACCGTTTTTTAACTCAAAAAATAAAAATATGCACTTAACTAATCAATTACTTATCACTTGCAGCGATTTTAGCACCCACTTTTTGTCCATTAGACCTAAAAATTTGATATTCTAATTTCAAACCAATAAAGAGTTCTACCCGTTCACGGCCCTGATATCGAACTCCTCGACCACATCAAGCACTTTATCCGCGAACTCACTGATGATCTCGTAAAAAGCCTCGTTCTTGTTGTTCCTAGTCTTCTCGACGACTCCATGCCTTTTAAGTATCGCCAGCTGCTGGGAAACGATCGGGAAAGGTTCGTTGATACATTCGGCCATGTTCCCGACCCTGCATCTTTCCTCTCTTAATGCCAGAAGCAGATTGATCCTCTTCGGATTACTGAGCGCTTTGAATATCGTAGCCAGTTCCTCATGGTTCTTCAGATATGTCTTTTTATCTTCATTCTTCATGCAGAAGCCTGTTGTTTAAAAAAATTTTATTATGTATGTCGCTTGCTTTTCTGAGCATGGCCGACACACCGCAGTATTTTTCATGCGATAACTCAACTGCTCTCTTAATTTTTTCGGGGTCAATATCATCCGGACCGGTAATATGGTATTCGATAACGATATTTTTATAGATCTTCGGATGCTCTTCAGTCTGCCCCGCATCGACCGTAATTGTGAGATCATCGTATTTAACATGCATTTTCTGAAGTATGGAGGCAACATCCATGCCCGTACAACCCGCCAGACCGCCCAGAAGCAGTCCTTTCGGCGAAGGTCCCTTATCCTCGCCGCCGAACTCCTTCGCTCCGTCTACGAAGTACTTATGACCTTTCTGGTCGATCTCGAATGCTAGATTACCCTTCTGTACCGCTTTTATTATCATTCTCTTTCCTCTTAATTCTTTTATCGTTTATAACAGAATTTATCATATAGCCGAAAAAAATACCGTAAAGAACTGAAGTATAGGGATTAGAAGTAATCGGACAGCTGCCGCTTGAACATCCTATAAAATAATAATATGAATAACCCGCCACTCCGCCGGTAATGATCAGTAATACTGCAATTAAATTCTTTTTCACTATTGCTTCTCTATCGTTTTTTCAGTCGTTTTTCCGGATTTGAAATGTTTCTTCAGTATATCAAGCATCTGATCTTTGTCTCTGAGGCCCACGAATCCGTCTACAGGTTTTCCTCCGACGAATATCCCCACAGTAGGTATAGACCTTATTCCGTAACCGCCTGCCGTCCGCCTGTTATTATCAACGTTCAGTTTGCCGAATTTCATTTCAAGGTGATGCTCTTCGGCAATTTCTTCTATAATCGGACCGAGCTGCTTACACGGACCGCACCATGGCGCCCAGAAATCTACAAGAACAGCTTCTTCCGACTGAACAACCTCTTTCTCAAAATTCTGGTCTGTAATCTCAGTTATGTATTTACTCTCACCGTTCAGCATAAATACGGCCAGCAGCAGCATACCTATTAATAATTTTTTCATCTTAACGCCTTATTTTTTAATATATTTATCCAGTTTCGCTTTTATGTTAGCTTCCGGATGAGCGCCGATAAGTCCGTCAACTACCTCACCATTTACAAAGATCAGCATTGTCGGTATAGACTGGATATTGTAATTCATCGCTGTTTCCCTGTTGTGGTCGACGTCAAGTTTAGCGATCTTGAATTTTCCCTGATATTCATCGGCGAGTTTTTCTATTACAGGCCCTACCATTCTGCACGGAGCGCACCATTCCGCCCAGCAATCAACAAGAACCGGAATATCTGATTTTATCACTTCTTTTTCGAAGTCGGCGTCGTGTACGTGTAATGCTCCCATTTGTTTCTCCTTTGTCATTTTAGTTATTTCAAAAATAATTAGCATTGTCGCTATTTAGTAAATTTACTAAATAACAAAGTGAATGTCAAGTATTATTTTTCCGGTTTTAATTGACAGGATGATAAAATATGTTATAGGCAGTAGATATCAGGCTTTTTTGCTTTTTTTCGGCTTCTTTGTCAAATATTTGTCCAGTATAGCGTTCAGATCTTCCTCAGGGTCCACTTCCTCAAATCTTTCCAGTTCTTCACCGTTTATTATCACAAGAAGGGTGGGTATATATTTGATATTATAAGTCTCGGCGATCGGTTTATTTTCATTGTAATTCATTTTCCCGACTTTGAATCTGCCCTTGTATTCGTCAGCAAGATCGTCTATCAGCGGATCGACAATCCTGCACTGAAAACACCAGTCGGCGCATATATTTAAAAGCACCGGCATTTCCGACTTAAGCACTTCTTTCTCATAATTTTTTTTGTTGATGATCATTGCGCCCATTATTTTCTCCTGCGTGATTAACATTCTGTTAGCATTGTTGCTATGTAGCGAATTAAACAAACTTAAAACAGGTTGTCAAGTTTTATTTTTACAAATAAAAAAGGCAGACGATCGTCTGCCTTTAACATTACCACACTTCAAGCGCTTCGGTCAGCATGGCCAGCGTCTGCTCCTCCTTGAAACCGAGCTGCTGCATCGCGCCTGACGGACAGACGGAGGCACAGCTTCCGCATCCTTTGCAGAGAGCAGTATTGATATGAGCGAACTCCTTACCGTTCCTCCAGAAGAGTTCCGGAGCTCCGTAAGGACAAACGGACACGCACATTCCACAACCCGAGCAGACATCAAGGTCCACCTTGGCGATATTGGCTTCGGATATATATTTGTCCGAACTTATTATCATACTTGCTCTTTCCGCTGCCGCTTTCGCCTGAGAGATAGTCTCTTCTATCCCCTTGGGAGAATGAGCCAGTCCGGCGAGGAATATCCCTTCGGCTGAGAAATCGACCGGCCTTAGTTTTACATGCGCTTCCATAAAGAAGTTGTCTTCATTCAATGGAATCTTGAGCATCTGTGAAAGAGTGACCGCATCTTCTCTCGGTACCATCGCCGATGCAAGAATTACCAGCCCCGGATTGATCACGAGCTCTTCGTTAAGGATATGGTCTTTAACCCTGACCAGCATACCTTTATCCTTTAGAACAAGGCTCTTGCTGTCGATCTCGACCACGGGTTTGTTATCAGGATTATATTTGACGAAGACTATCCCCATTTCACGAGCCTGTCGGTAATATTTCTCGTTAAAACCGTAGGTTCTTATATCTCTGTACAGAATGTAGATGTTGACTTGGGGATTCAGTTCTTTCAGTCTTATTGCGTTCTTGATCGACTGGGTACAGCATACCCTGGAGCAGTACGGTCTGTTCTCGTCCCTTGAGCCGACGCACTGGATCATCACGACGTTCTTGAATTTCTGATATTTTTTCGGCTCTTTCTCGAAATCCTCTTCGAATTCGAGTTGCGTCATTACACCGGGATCCGAGCCGTACAGGTATTCCTCCGGTTTGGATTCGACTGCTCCAGTCGCTATCACGATCACACCATGCCTGTACTCAATGGTCTCGTTCTCCGAATTCACGAATGTAGTTTTATAATTTCCTATGTATCCGCCGATCTCGTTTATCTTAGCTTCCGTATAGATATGTACGTTCGGATTGTCGTCGAGACTGTCCCTTATCTCAGTTATATACGTCTCTATCTTTTTACCTTCAACATTTTCAGATAACCTGTTGAGATTACCTCCTAACCGGTCGCTTTTCTCCAGCAGAGCGACTTCGTAACCCTGTTCAGCTATCGACAGAGCTGCGATCATACCCGACAATCCTCCGCCGATGATCAGCGCTTTCTGCGTAACGTCAAGAGCTACCGTATAGAGCGGTTCGAGAAGTCTTGCTTTACCGACGGCTATCTTAGTCAGACCTTTCGCCTTCTCGGTCGCGTCCGCGTGATTGTCCTTGTGTACCCAGCTGCACTGGTTCCTTATGTTCGCCATATCGAACAGATAAGGATTGAGCCCTGCTTCCTTGAGCGTCTCCTGAAACAGCGCCTCGTGAGTACTTGGGGAACATGACGACACAACTACCCTGTTAAGCTTGTATTCCTTTATTATATCTCTCATCTGTATCTGCGTATCCTGCGAACAGGTGAAAAGATTGTCCGACGCGTAAACTACGTTCGGAAGCGTCTTTGCGTACGCAACAACATCTTTCACGTCCACGACGCTGCTGATGTTTATTCCGCAGTGACATACGAAGACACCTATCCTCGGTGTTTTACCGGTTACGTCAATCTCTTCCGGATAAACTTTTTCCGTTATCTCAGTACCTCTGACTTCCGAAAGTATCTCCGCAGCTCCCGCGACCGCACCCGAAGCCTGCATCACAGTTTCAGGAATATCTTTTGGCGATACTGCCGGACCGCATACGAAAACGCCCGGTCTTGATGTCTGGATCGGGTAGATACCGAAATTATCTATGAAATTATACTCGTTCAATCTTACTTTCAGCTTATCCGCAAGATCGGCCGTGTTCTTCTGGGGATGCAGACCTATCGAGAGTACTACAAGATCGAATTCCTCTATCGTATTCTTTCCGTCGTCACCGACATAGTAAAGCTCAAGATTACCTGTTTCCGCTATTTCCTTGATCTTTCCTATCCTGCCTCTTACGAACCTTACTCCTGTCGCTTTGGCTTTATCATAATATTTGTCGAAGTCCTTACCGAAAGCCCTGATGTCCATATAGAAGATCGTAGGTTCGACCGTTCCGACGTGCTCTTTAGCGATTATAGCCTCTTTCATGGCATACATACAGCATACCGACGAGCAGTACGGCATAGGGGATTCTTCGGTCCTTGATCCGACGCACTGGATCCATGCGATCTTTCTGGGAACCTTTCCGTCGGCGGGTCTCTGAAGGTGACCTTCATAAGGTCCCGAAGCAGCCAGCACCCTTTCGAACTGGATACTGGTAAGAACGTTCCTGTACCTGCCGAAACCGTATTCATGCATTGCCGTCGGATCATATTTCTCGGCTCCAGTCGAGACTATTATGGAACCTACGCTTATCTCTATGGTCTCGCCTGTCATTGAATGATCTACAGCACCGGCTTCACATACAGTAACGCACTGCAGACATTCCGAACATATTCCGCACTCGAGACAGCGTGACGCCTCTTTCTTAACCTGCTCCTCGGAAAATCCCAGTTCGTGCTCATCGAAATTATTAATCCTTTCTTTCGGGTCCTGTTCGCCCATTTTCGCACGTACTTTTCTCATCACGAACTGGTCTGGCTCTTTAGCCGGGATCAGGTCGTCTCTGACAGTTCTGCCTTCCGTCAGGTCCTGCTTTCTTAAAAATCTGTCTATGGAAATCGCGGCTTCGTACGCCTGACCTACAGCCTCTACGACCGAAGCAGGTCCCTGTACTGCGTCACCGCCTGCGAAAATGTCCTTTCCTGTGGATTTGAATGTTAGTTCATCGGCTTTGACCGTGTTCCATTTTGTAACTTCTACGTTATTCCCGTTAAGGAATTTAAGATCTGAAGTCTGGGATACTGCCACCATCATGCTGTCGTATTCCTCAGTAATGAACTCTCCGGTCGGTTCGGGTCTTCTTCTTCCCGATTCGTCCCTTACACCAAGCTTCATCACGGCAAACTTAACCGATTTTATTCTTCCGTTCTCACCGTTTATCTCTACAGGGTTGGTCAGGAATTTAAAATTTATGCCTTCTTCTTCAGCTGCGACTATCTCGTGCGGCTCGGCCGGCATTTCGCGTCTCGTTCTTCTGTAAACGAGCGTAACGTCGGCGCCGAGTCTTTTGGCGACCCTCGCGCAGTCTATCGCGGTGTTTCCGCCTCCGATCACAGCGACCTTTTTACCTATCTCGACTTTTTCCTCTCCAAGATTCACTTTCTTAAGAAAATCTATACCGCCGTAAACACCGTCCAGCTCCTCTCCCTTTATCTTAAGCGAGAGACTGACCTGCGCGCCGACACCTATGAAGAACGCCTTATATCCTTTTTTCCTTAAGTCCTCGAAATCTTTCGCAGTCGCGATGTCCGCGCCGGTCTTAAGTTCGATGCCCTCTTTAAGTATCTGCTCTATCTCCCAGTCAAGTTCGTTCCTTGAAAGCCTGTAAGCAGGAATACATGAGCGCATCATTCCGCCCGGTTTTTTATCTTTTTCATATATAGTGACCTGATAGCCTTTCTGAGCAAGATAGTACGCACATGTAAGTCCTGCAGGTCCGGCACCTATGACCCCCACTTTTCCCTTATCCTTCGGTACAGGCACATTTTTCTTTTCGAATTCGTCCTGATGCTGATGAACGTAGTCGGCTATGAACCTCTTGATTGATCTGATCGCTATAGGCTCGTCATATTCCCCTCTGCGGCATTCGATCTCGCACGGATGATGACATACTCTTCCGCATACCGACGGGAACGGGTTGTTCTGTCTGATAAGGTCGTACGCTTCTTTGTATTTGCCTTTCGCGGCAAGAGCGACGTACCCCTGAACATGTATTCCCGAAGGGCAGACGATCTTACACGGAGCCGTCTCTTTTTTATCGATCACAAAAGCGTTCGGTGATGCCTGAGCGTAAGGTTTATATATAGCTGCTTTCTCCACAAGTCTCTCGTCGAACACAGATACTGTCGAGATGGGGCAGACGGAAGCACATTCGCCGCATCCGGTACATTTGTCAAGATCGACGAATCTCGGCTTCTTGAACAATTTTACTTTAAAATTACCTGCCTCACCATCAACAGACAAAAGTTCTGATCCGGTAAGCAGGTCTATATTCAAATGTCTCCCTGCTTCCACAAGCTTGGGAGATATTACACACATAGCGCAGTCGTTTGTCGGGAACGTCTTGTCCAGCTGAGCCATCGTACCGCCTATCGCGGGCGTCTCGTCCATCAGGTATACTTTAAATCCCGAACCTGCAAGGTCAAGAGACGACTGGATACCGGCGATTCCGGCTCCAACTACAAGTACTGATCCCACTTTATTTTTTTTCATCCGTAAATACTCCTGATTTACTGAATACTCTTCTTTCGGAAAATGGTAAATGAAGGAGCACGAAGCTCCTTCATTCTGAATCTATTCGACCGGATTGTCTTTTGTAGCGTTCCACTCGTAATAAGCCCCGTCATATACTCTGACTTTTTTGAAATCCATTACGGAAGTCAGTACCGCATAAACAATACCTGCTCTGACGCTTGAAGCGCAGTACAGGATGATCTCTTTGTCACCTGATATACCGGCAGTCTGCAAAAGTTTAGCTATATCGTCTTTTGATTTTACTGTACCGTCACTGTTTATTACGGTGTCAAAAACGAAATTCACCGCGCCCGGAATGTGTCCTTTTCTTGTGATATTCGCGTCATCTTTTTCTTTACCGTTGAATTCGTCGCTGCTTCTGACGTCAACCAGCATCACACCGTCTTTTTTCATATTGCTTTTTACGTATTCCATTGAAGCGTATTTTGATCCGTCTACCGCAGGAGCGAAAGTAACAGGTTCTACTTTATTGATCTTCGCTGACATCTTGCCTCTAGCTTTTGCCCAGCCGCCTGTAATATGACCGTTAAGAATATCTACATTCTTAGCTCCCATATATTCAAGTATCCAGTAAAGTCTTCCGGCGGCTTTATTCGAACCGGTATCATATACGATGATCTTTTTATCGGGCGTAATTCCTTTTTCGCCTAAATACTTTGCGATCTCTTCTGCCGGTTTAAGCATTACTTTTATACCTTCCGGATTATACAGCGCGTTAAGATCCACGTTGACAGCCCCGTCGATATGTTTCTTGGCATAATCTTCAGCAGGTCTTGTTGAAACTATTATCGCGTCACCCGATTTAAGCAGTTTCGCTGCTTCTTTGGCGTCTATAAACCCTCCGAACAGGAATTGTACTCCCGCGATTAAGGTAATAAACAGAACTAATGATCTTTTCATAAGATTTCCTTGCGTTGTTTAGAATTTCACCTGCAGCTGTACAAGTATTTCATTGTTGTCAACATCCTGCCATTCTTCATCGTTCATTATATAATTGAACTGAAGCCTTGTCCATTCATTGAAGAAATAATTAAATCCGAACGTCATAGTAGTTACAGCCTGATAATCCAGCGACATATCTTCGGCTGAGGGATCATATTTATCAATATCTGAATTCGCATCGAAGTATTCGTACTTGAAAACAGGCTGCAGATCCCAAGGCGTCATATATAATGCCTGTACGAAATAACCGTTCCTTTTAATTGTTCCCTGGTGAACCACCACGGGTGTACCGTCTCATCCTCCGCCTGTAGTATAGGAACCTTTATCTTCCGCCTGAATATATTCCGCCTGTACAAGTATATCGGAATATTTGAACTCGAATTCTCCGGCAACCCTGGTTCTCTCGTCTTCTTCGGGCGCTGTGATCACGTTATAATATTTTCCGAATCTGTAGCTTCCGCCTATGCTGACCATATCCATTGCGTTGTAAACAAGCCTTCCGGCAAACACTTTATTCGGGTTGTCATCTTTAACACCCACACCATTACCGTTAGTGAGTGACATCGCGTATTTGAATTTTGCGTAATCGTTAACGTCGTAATTACCCTGCAGAAGAACGCCAAGATCCCTATCAGGATAGACTAATGTATTTACCACCTTCGATCTTTTTATTGTGTGCAGGCTCTGGCATGGTGTATTCAGTTCAAGACTGAACGGGGATTTGAACTGACCCATCGACAGTTTTGCGTATGGTGCAAGACGGGAATAAGTGATAAATCCGTCAAGCAGGAACGGCTGCCCGGCTTCAGTCACGAAAGGGCTTAATTCAACTATGATGTAATAGCTGAAATCATACGGAATGCTTCCCAGAAAACCTAATCTTGCTCTGTTGAACGTAAAGCCCATATAATCGTCTGCATCCTCATCGTCGGACTGCTTATATTCGAACTGAGACTGAATATAGCCGACAACGCTCACTCCTTCATCTGAAGAGGCTTCCATGCATTGTGCCAGCAGTCCTGCAGTCATTGAAACCATCAGCATGAAAAATAAAATTTTATTCTTCATTTGATCTCCTTTAATTTAAAATTCAGAGCAGGAACTATATAAGCTCCTGCTCATATTTTCGTTACTTGGCAAGCGTACCTTCAAGAGGAAGATCCACTATTGCCGTCGCATCCCACTTGTGTCCGGTAAGATCGTCATAGATCATCGCGTTAGCACCGTTACCCAGTGACCATGCGTCATATCCAAGCGCGCCAAGATATGCCGTGATCATTGAAGATGTCTGTCCCGTCCAGCAGTAGGTAACTATCGGCAAGTCAGGATTGAGAAGGCTCAGATCGATAGGGTTGATCCTGTAAGCTCCGTCAATGTTTCCATAAGTAGTTACGTCAGTTGCAGCCCAGTAATTGTTAATGAAATAGTTCGTATTGTTGTCGAGAACATCAGTCGCTGTTTTCTTATGGAAATTCTGCGTGATCCAGTATGCTCTGTTAGCCACTATTTCAGCATCCGTGTTACCTTCAAGTGTAACTGCAGGTAATGCATAAGTTGTCACAGGTACTGTAGCGTTGCCCGGTGCGGCTACCCAGTTGGCATGGTTAAGCTGAGCTGTACCGGCAGACCAGTAATCGAATCTAAGTTCATTAGCATCTGTAAGAGTAGCAGGATCCGGTTCGCCGTTAGGATTAATATCTGTATGCCATCCTGACATTCCCCACATTATTGAGAAAGCGTCGGAATAACCTGATAATCTGAGCGCTACCACTGCGTGACATGCGGACTGACCGGTATAGCAGACCACCGCAATTGTTTTCCCTCCGCATGCTGAGGCGTCAGTAATTATAGTTGCGAGGCTGGAATTTACAGCTCCCGGTATATGTCCTTTTTCGAATAAGGCCGCGCTTCTTATGTCCATTATATAATAGTCATTTGAAGCATCTGCATCCGTCATTACATCATTGACCGCTGCTGCTGTTTTGATCCAGTTTGTCAGCATGTCGTCTATGCCCATACCTTTGTTATCAAGATAATTAACAAGGTCCTGAGTCGAGTTGATCGTTACTTCAACGCTGTCGTCATCGTCTGAGCAGCTGATGATGAACATACTTGAGAATAGTACCAGCACAATAGCCAGTAATGTGAATCTTTTTTGCATTTTGTCCTCCCGGATTTTTTTTCTACCACCTTATTATTACGATCTTAATTTAAGTGAACTCACTTGTTTCTACCCGCCTCATCCGCCGTCGCTTGTTTCTTCTTCGACGACGTCGGGAAGGCTCGGATCAAGCCACTTGGCATATCCGCCTTTAAGGCTCATTACATTTCTGTAGCCCATTTTCATAAGAGTCTGGGCTGCCAGAGCAGATCTGCCTCCTGATTTACAGTAAACAACTATTTCCTCATCTGTTCCCGGCATTTCGACGAACAGATCATTGTCCCAGTACTTTTTGTTCCCGATATTGAACTCAATCATACCTCTTGGAATGTTTACCGTAAACGCATCAGGGTAAGGATACTCTCCGCTTTCCTCATCTTCCTGATTGATGAACCCTTCTTCGTATTCGGAAGGTTCCCTTACATCGATTACGACTCTTACTTCTTTGTTGTCCAGTTTCGATTTAAAATCATCGTAACTGATCTCCGTGATATCTTTCTTCGCTTCACTTACCATTGCTTTGGAATTATCGAAAATCCCGTTCTCGCTGAAACCCTTTCCGCATGATACGAGCAGAAGAAGGACAACTGTCAGAGCTGAAAGATATAATATCCGTCTGTTCATCATCATCTCCTTTTAAAATGCGGAAAATTTTCCGGTTTTTTCATTCCATTTTACAAATATGTACGCAAAAAGCAAAAGCACAAGGATCAGTATTACCGATCCGGTATAACCAAGATAATCCGGCAGGAATACTTTTGTCGCTTCGGGCAGAAAACTGTCGAAGAAAGGCACAACGAAGTTCCTGGCGATCGGAGCAAATACAACGAATCCGAGTGCGGACAGCCATAGTTTAACATGTCCTTCTCCGGCTCTCCATAATGTTCCGACAGCACAGCCGCCGGCTATCGTCATACCCAGACCAAAGATGAACCCTCCGATCAGAGCTTTCGCCCAGAAGCTCGCGTATACTGCTTTCATTTCTATAGCCCTTACTGAAGTCTCCGCGGCGTTCCCGACACCAAAATACTTGAGAACGGTATAGCCGGTCAGGATCACAAGTATACTGATAATGACCGCAACAGGAGCGGTCGCTTCGCCCGTCATGAACGGCTCGCGGAAAGCTCTAACAATACAGAATCTGGATCTCTGAAGAATGAGTCCGAGAAGCAGTCCGATTATAATATGCCATCCGAGCACCTTCATTCCCGAAGAACCTTCATAGTTATAGTTTCCGGCGACATAAAGAACCGCGATTATCACAAGCCAGGCCAGCCATTTCTGCCAAGCTCCGTGTTTGCTGTTGCCCGCCAGAAAAGTGTATGATTTTCCCGTGCTCATAAAAGGAAGGACTTCCATTTCCCAGATTATATACTTTAAGGCAATATAAGTACCGATCAGAAACCCTAATGCCAGAAACAGAGCTCCGCCAGACAGAGCAGGCAAAGCCGAGAAGAAACCGCCTGTAGTACATCCTACTCCGACCATAGATCCTACAGCCATCAATGCGCCTCCGAGAAAACCTTTGAAAAGTTCACCCTTTGGAGCGATCTTGATCCCGAACTCACCCGAGAATAGAGATGCCGTCATTGATCCTACCACCACCATAATGTTCAAAATGGCGACAGTATGCATGCTTACAGGTGTCGATGTGCTCATACTTTCCCATCCGAAAGCTCCGAGGAAGTTCTGCCCGATGTTCAGATAGCCTCCACTTGCCCCCCAGGGATACTTCACAACGAACAGAAGGATGTTCAGAACAGCCAGAAGTACACCTCCGACCCACATCGGCCAGGATTTTGCGAACAGGCTGTCGTATAGTTCCCTGAGCGTTCCGCCTTTTTTAAACACAGCTTTCTCCCTTATTTTTTCTTGATGTAGAACTTATTCTCGCCCTCACCTTCCTCTATGCTGAGAAATTCGTTCCCGGTTTTATTACACCATGCCGGTACGTCAGCTTTTGATCCCGGATCCGTACCTATCAGTTCAAGCACCTGTCCGGGCTGAAGGTCCTTCATCGCCTTAGCAAGCTTGATTATAGGCATAGGGCATGATAATCCCCTGCAGTCCAATGTTTGATCAGCGTTCATTTTTCACTCCTCTTTTTTATTGTTATTAGCCCATTTCCCGTCAAGAATATTTGAAAGAACATCTTTTATTTCTTTCTCTTCTTTAGAATCAGGATGCAGTTTGTCGTTAATGATCCTGCATCTCAGGCTCTGTAGTTGTTTATCAAGCTCTTTTGCTTTAACATATCTTTCTCTTTCAACGAAACCTTCTTTCACAGCCATCTCTCTAAGAATATCCAGCACATCGGAAAATTTCACACCCTGAGGGCAGAGAGCGTAACAGGTATAGCATCTGGAACACATCCAGAGAATATCCGATGATAGAACTTCCTTTTTCATTCCCAGGATACACATTCTGATTATTCTTCTGGGATCGTACTCGTCGTGAACTTCCGCCACCGGACATGCCGCAGTGCATGTTCCGCATGTGAAACACCTCTGTATGTGCTCCGCTCCGGGATGTGAGGCTATCTCGTTCTTGAAGTTCGCATCCATTTCGCTTAAGACTATCTTGTTCATCAGAATTCTCCTTTACTAAAAAGCTTCGGGTATATTTTTAAGTTCTTCGAATGAAAATACCGGTCCGTCGATACAGACATACTTCGAGCCTATACCGCATCTTCCGCATTTCCCTATTCCGCATTTCATCCTTCTTTCGAGCGAAGTGTATATTTTATCGTCCGCGAATCCGAGTTCCTTAAGAACGGGCAGCGTGAATTTTATCATGATCGGAGGACCGCAGACAACAGCCCACGAATTCGGATCGGGAGCCACTTCTTTTGTGATGGTCGGAACGAATCCGCAATGCTTAGTCCATCCTTCTACCGATTTGTCAATGGTCAGGTGCAGAAAAAGGTCATCTCTCTTATCCCATTCCTTAAGCTCGTCCTTGTAAATGAGCAGATCGGGGTTCCTTGCTCCATAGATCACTGTGATCATACCATAATCCGACCTGTGTTCGAGCATATAAACAAGCATCGATCTCAGGGTCGTGAAAGCAAAACCTCCGCCGATTATCACTACATCCGCGCCTTTGAATTTCTCGACCGGATACCAGTTCCCGAGAGGACCCCTGATACCTACGATATCTCCCGGCTGAAGATAATGGATCTCCTTTGTTACGGATCCGGTCCTGTTGACCGTGAATTTAAGAATGTCTTTTTCTGTAGGAGAAGAAGCTATTCCGAATGGGGATTCTCCCTTTCCGAGCATCGAGAACTCGCAGAACTGACCCGGCATGTAACTGAATTCGTCCCTGTCTTTCTCGTTCACAAAAGAGAGGTCAAATGTTTTAAGGGTTTTGTCCGGATTCTCGGCAAGGATTTTCTCGACCTTCATCTGTATAGGTAAGTAACCGTTACACATCGGCTTGGACCTTTTCTTTAATTTTATGATCTAAAATACCTTTTATAACTTCTCTGATATCGAAATTTACGGGACAAACCACGATGCACCTGCCGCAGCCCGTACAAAGATGGCTTCCGTAATTCTCCATAAAATAATTGAATTTATGCATCACTCTCTGTTTCACACGCTGAGTCGAATTTCCGCGTGGATTATGACCTGAAGCCTCCATAGTGAAGATCGGGAACATGCATGAATCCCACAGCCTGACCCTTTTTCCCCTGCCGTTCTTACCTTCGTCAGATACGTCGAAGCAGTGACACGTCGGACATATAAAAGCACAGGCGCCGCAGTTGACGCATTTAGCGGCCAGTTTCTGCCACACAGGTTCGTTCCAGACTGTTGAAAGCTTTTCGAACAGGTTTGATATGTCGGTTGGTTTGGACATCATTTCTTCAGCTTTCTTTTTGGCTGTTTCGGCAAGTTCTTCGTCCTTCTTCTCCGCTTCAATCGTTACCGACAGTTTTTCAAGTAATGCTTTACCTTTTTCAGAGACACCTTTCAGGATCAGATCCCCGTCAGTCTCAACGACGAACACGTCCGAACCGGTCTCGTCAAAAGGACCGCCGCCGAACCAGTTGCAGAAACAGGTTGACAGTGGTGCAGTGCATGCGAAGTTGAAGATAACGGAGGTGTCGTACTTTTTCTTCCAGTACGGGTCTTTGTACATATCCTTGTCCGGAGCCTGATGTGCGTTACCGAACACCTTATCCAGCATTCTGATGCTCTTCGTGTCGCAGTTCCTCACACCCCAGAGCAGATAAGGTTTCTCTTCGTTATCCGAAATCCGGACCCCGTTAGTGTCATACTCGAAAAGTACTTCCGATTGGGGAAAGAAAACGTCTTTAGGAGATCTTTCGGATTTTACGGTGCCGGTAGAAATTTCCGCCGGATCGGTGATCTTTTTAAATTTAGATCTGGACCCGTCTTTTACCGGAGCGAAAACGAGATAATCCTTTAAAAATTCTCCGATCAGTCCGTTTATTTTGTCTTTTTTTACTTTCAGCATTTTCAACTCATTATAAAATCTTGTTTTTCGTGCTCGCAAAAGGTCGCCATTGCAGGTTTCTCATTAATGTCGAGACCTGCAGTATATCCGAACCTTTCCCTGATCTCCTTCTCGACCTTCTTGTTCATGATCCTCAGGTCGATCTCCACTGGACAGGCAGTAACGCAGGACCCGCAGTCGACGCACCTCCCGGCTATATGTATATTTCTTATAAGGTGGAAAATTATCGAATCTGTCGTTTCAGGGGTCTTTCCTATCCACTGCGGATTGTTCTGATCCACAAAACATTCGTTGCAGTAGCATGACGGGCAAACGTTCCTGCATGCGTAGCAGCGGATGCATTTTGAATATTCCTCAGTAATATATTCCCATCTTTCTTCGGCTGTTTTCTTTTCGAACTCGTTGACGCTGGAGAATTCTTCCGGTACGTCAACTTCTTTTCTCGGTTCGCCGATGAAAACGTCGTATTCCCTCGCGTCGGGATATCTGCAGTAGATACAGGAATCTGAAAGGACTTCTTTTTCCGGTACGGATTTCTCGAGATCCCTGCCTTTTATCGTAACTATATTTCCGGAGCTTTTCACGGAAAATATCTCTTTTCCTTCCGCTGCAGCCCTCAGCTTCTTTTTCTCATACATCCCTTCGCAGTGTACGCCGATTATAAATACGTTTTCTCTCTTGACCTGATTCTCAACAGCATAAAGAACGACCGATCTGGCATCACAGCCCTTAACGATCACTCCGACCTTCGCATGATCCTTAGAAAGTTTCCTCTTGTCTTTCGTCAGATATGAAGTAAGATTGTTCCTGCATGTATGGTCGAATATCAGTTCCCCGACATCTTCGGGATATTCCATGAACAGAGGCGTGGCGATACCGGGAAGAGTGCCTTTTTTCCAGCCGATCACGATATCCGCCTTCTTCTCTTCAAGTATCTTCTTAACCGTATCCTTAAGTTCCTGCAGCATTATTTAACTCCTTTTACAAGTCTTTTGGCCGGTCCGATCTTTTTTATATCTTCCGATATTTTTGCTATAATATTGGCGAATCTTTCGCCTTCTCCTGCGGAAATCCACGAGAACTGAACTCTCTCCGGTTCAACTCCGACATACTCTAAGAGAGGCTTGATCGCCGCGAATTTTCTTCTTGCTATGAAATTACCTGACAGGTAATGGCAGTCGCCCGGATGTCAGCCGGATACGAAAAGCCCAT
The DNA here is from genome assembly GCA_003252515.1 of Candidatus Delongbacteria bacterium. Lineage (GTDB taxonomy): Bacteria > UBA4055 > UBA4055 > UBA4055 > UBA4055 > UBA4055. Next base: position 42,025 of record QKDR01000029.1, read on the forward strand.
CATAACCGCTCTGAAGCGTCTTTACTATAAAAAGCGGATCGACCCTTCCGGAACATGGTATTCGCACAACTCTTACGTTCGGAGGGTACTGCATCCTGGATACACCTGCCAAGTCAGCTCCGGCATAAGAGCACCAGTTGCACAGTAAAGCCAGTATTTTCGGTTCCCAGTTACTCATTGAAACTCCGTGTTATCAGTTTACTCGTTCATTACATTAATTATATCAAGCGATTCGAATGCGCTGAACATCTGCTCGTTCGTGAATCCTCTCAGATCCAGCGCACCGCACCTGCATGATGCCACACATGCCCCGCAGCCCTTGCATAGAGCGTCGTTCACTTTTGCGACTTCTTTCTCCTTATTGATCTCGATCGCGTTGTACGCGCATATCTGTTCGCAGTAACCGCAGGCCGTACAACGGCTTTCGTTCACCTCGCAGATGGTTCCTTCCGCGAGAACGGCTTTTTTGTTCAAAAACGTCATCGCCCTGCTCGCCGCCGCTTTGGCCTGAGTGATACTTTCGCTACAATCTTTCGGGCCGTGCGCCAGACCTGCAAGAAAAACGCCGTCCGTCGCGAAATCCACCGGTCTGAGTTTTGCGTGGGCTTCGAGGAACATACCGTCAGTGTTTAGCGATACTTTAAGCATCTTGGCCAGATCCAAATTCTCTTTCTTGGCATCAACGGCGGTCGAGAGAACAAGAAGGTCGGCTTTTATTTCAATGTTCCTGTTCACGATCGGGTCGAAGACCGTGACGTTGACCTGAGTATCCGGATCCATATCGTTGACAAGAGCCACTTCCGGTTTGTTGTCCGGCGTGTAGTGAACGAACATCGCTCCCTTGCCTCTCAGTTCGGAATAATATTTTTCCCTGAAACCGTACGTTCTCACATCCCTGTACACGATGTAGATGTTCGCGTTCGGAAGCATCTTCTTGAGCACACCGGCGTTCTTGACGGCTTTCGTACAGCAAATTCTGCTGCAGTACATTTTCCCTTCCTCTCTCGATCCTACGCACTGTATCATAACCACGTTCTGAGGTTTTCTACCGCCGGGGAATTTCTTATCCTTCATCATCCTTTCAAGCTCGACCTGCGAAATGATCCTTGATGATTCCCCGTAAAGGTATTCTTTCGACTCATGCTCGTCAGCTCCGGTCGCGATGATCACTGCTCCGTGCTCAACTATAACAGGCTGATCGCTACCTTTTTTCAGAAGTGTGGACTTGAAATTACCGACGTAACCGTCGATCTTTTGTATTTCAGTGCTCATATGAATATGAATAAGCCTGTTTTTCCTGAGTTTATCTATTGTATCAGCAAGAAGTTCCTGCGGGTCGTCCTCGAAATTGAAGAAAATATTCCTGAGATTTCCTCCGAGCTCGTTCTCTTTTTCCACCAGATAGACTTCGTGTCCCGCTTCGGCCAGCGAGATCGCTGCGGTCATTCCGGCAAGTCCTCCGCCGATGACCATTGCTCTCGGATCGATAGGTATAGGCAGCCTTTTCAAAGGTTTCAGCTCTCTTGCTTTCGCGATACCCATACTTATAAGATCTTTAGATTTAGCTGTAGCGAGTTCCGGTTCGTTCATATGCGCCCAGGAGCACTGGTCTCTGATGTTGGCCATTTCGAACAGATACGGATTAAGCCCGGCTTCTGAAATTGTTTCCCTGAACAGAGGTTCGTGAGTTCTGGGAGTACACGCTGCTACGACGATCCTGTTGAGATTATGTTCTTTTATCTTTTCCTTTATTGTGTTCATACAGTCCTGAGAACATGCGTATATCAGGTTCCCCGAAAATTCTACGTTAGGCTGAGTTCCGGCATGTTCGGCGACCGCTTTCACATCCACGACCCCGGCGATATTTATACCGCAGTGGCATACGAAAGCGCCTATCCTGGGTCTGTCTCCGGAAACGTCCATTTCAGGCACAGCTCCTTTTTTGTCTGTCAGGTCCTGACGCTCAAGCCTCAAGAACTTGAGAGTTTCGGCTACAGCGCCTGAAGAAGTTGTAACCGACTCGGGGATGTCTTTAGGAGCATTCATAGCTCCGCAGACGTAAATACCTTCACTGGTAGTGTTCAGAGGAGTATTAGCGTCCGATCTGCAAAACCCGAATTCGTTCAGGTTGAAGTTCAGTTTTTCAGCGAGTTCGGTTATGTTGTTCCTGGGCTGAAGTCCGATCGAAAGCACGACCATATCGAATTTCTTGTACTGTATTTCTCCGTTCTCGAACACGTATTTCAGAATCAGGTTGCCCTCGTCGTCCTGGGAAATGTCCGAAACTTTGGATTTTATGTATTCGACACCATATTTGCTTTTTGATTTTTCATAATATTTATCGAAATCCTTACCGAACGCTCTTATATCCATATAGAATATCGACGGCTGAAGGTCTTTTATGTGCTCTTTTGCAATAATAGCTTCTTTGATGGCGAACATGCAGCATGCTGAGGAACAGTAATTATGATTTATATTCTCGTCCCTGGACCCGACGCACTGAATGAAAGCGAGACTCTTCGGTTCCTTGTGGTCTCCCGGACGTATGACATGACCTCCAAGCGGACCGGAAGCAGACAGCATCCTTTCGAACTCAAGTGAAGTGACCACGTTCGGATATCTCTTATATCCGAAATTGCCGAAATGGATCGGGTTGAACGTATCTATCCCGCTCGACAGTATTACAGCTCCGACATTAATTTCGTACTGTTTGTCTTTATCATCAAAATCTATCGCGCCTGCCGGACAAACCTTTTCGCATATCCTGCAAACGCCCTTGTTAAGATAAAGACAGCTTCTTCTGTCGATAGTATATTCTGAAGGGATACTTTGAAGGAAATATCTTGATATCGCTCCTCTTTTCCTGAGCTTCATGTCGAACTCGTCGTCAATCTTGACCGGACATTTTTCTTCGCAGAGACCGCATGATACGCATTTTTCCTGATTGACATACTTGGCTTTTTCAGTAATTACAGCCTTGAAATTGCCGGGAACACCGCTTACGGAATCTACGATCGAAGTCGTGTATATTTTTATATTGGGATGTCTGACGCTCTCGCTCATTTTCGGCGCGAGGATACACATTGAGCAGTCATTGGTCGGGAAAGTTTTGTCCAGCTGGGGCATTCTTCCACCAATCGAAGGTGATTCTTCGACCAGATGTACCTTAATGCCCATTTCAGCAAGGTCAAGCGCCGCCTGTATGCCGGCTATCCCCGCTCCTACTACCATTACCGATCTGCTTTTCAAACTCATAATACAGTCCCCGCCGTCTGTCTAAATAAATATATTGTGTTTACTTTCATTCTCACCTTTTTCCAGGATATCTTTTGTGAACTCGTTGCCGACCTGAGCGAATTTCTGCCCTTCCGAAGCCGAGATCCATGACAACCTGAACCTTTCTTCGTCAAGTCCGAGACCTCCGAACAGGGCTTTTAGAATTTTGATCCTTCTTCTTGTATAGAAATTACCGACCTGGTAATGGCAGTCGCCGGGGTGTCATCCGCCCACAAGTATGCCGTCAGCCCCTCTCAGGTACGATTTGATAAGGAATACAGGATCGATCCTGCTGGAGCACATTACCTTTATCGGCAGAATAGATGTCGGATAGGACATCCTGTTGATACCCGCCAGATCCGCTCCGGTATATGAACACCACTTGCATAAAAAACTTACGATCTTTGGTGATTCAGCGCTTTTCATATCTTTATTTTCCATGTTTTAAGCTCTCAACTTATCTTATTCACCGAGTTCAGGGAATTCCTGCTCTTTATATATCATCACCGGTATCTTTTCTTCTACATTTCTACCCGGTACGAAACTGAATTCAGAGGCCACAATCTCACCGGCTCTGTTGAAGACCGTTCCTACAGGTATCGAAGCGGGACATACATCTGAGCATTGTCCGCAGCCGACGCACGAAAAAGCCATATGGGACATTCTGCCGATGTGAAAGAATATCGTATCGGGCGGAAGCCTTACCGCGCCTTTCTGTTCAGCCTCTTTTTCGATTATCGTCCTGTTGTAGTCAAAATTCGCGGAAGAAAAATCGCATTGAGTACAATAACAAATGGGACATACAGAATTACAGCCTCTGCAGCCGATACATCTTCCGAATATCTCCACGAGCCCTTCAAGCCCTTTATCGCTTTTATCTACTGCCGCGTACTGCCGATGCTTTACTTCCTTTCTTTCAGAAACGATCCCTGACAGTACTGACGGATCGAATTTCCCGTTCTTAAGTTCTATTCCCGATCCTTCAATTATCTTTTTCGTTCTCTCGTTCCAGACATATATCTCGGTCGTTCCGCATTCCGATCCCAGAAAACTCACAAGAACATCCGCGTTCTCAGGATAAAAATGTTCGCATCTGAGACAGTTGTCTCTTAAACCATCCGTATTTTTACATTCCGAAACTGAAGCGTAATATTTTTTTAACTCTTCGTCGGACATACCACCGGCAAGTTTCTGCATAGGGTAAACCCCTCCGCAAGTATAGCTGGCTGTTATAAAATTATCGATATCGCCCTGAACTCTCTTTACAAGTTCAATGAAGGCTCTTAATTCACAAGGTCTGATTATAGCCAGAACAGGCTTATCCATCTTTGTGAATTTGGACAGTATCTTGCCCGCGTTCTGAGGCATTGCGGGATAGAAGGGTACGATATATTTCAGAAGTTCTGGATCCGTTATCAGTCCGTAATCGGCATTTGACGCGCCTCCGAATTTCTTTAAAGAGAACACTCCGCCGATCTTTCCGTTCTCGAGCAGATATGAAGCAAGTTCTCTTACTGCAGTATCACGGTCCTTGTTTATCACCGCTTTAAGCATCTAATCCCTCCTGTCTGTCAACACTCTTCACCAGCTCTCCCAGCTGTCCCAGCTGTCCGAGCTCTTCCTCTTTATAATCTCTCATCGGCAGCGGATCTCCTGTGCTGTTACCTGCTCTGTAATCGAAAGCCTCCTGGGTCTGTGATGCCATATAACTGAAAACCGAGGCTACAGGAATATCTACCGGGCAGGCGTCAGAGCACAGTCCGCACGATACGCACGACAGGCTCATATGCGTCATCCTGCCTATATGGAACATCAGCTTATCTTCCGGGAAAGACAGCGCGCCTTTCTTTGACGCTCTCAGCAGTTTATAATCTGAATTCTGCTCATTTACCGAAGAGTCAAAAAAGCACTGCCTGCAGTAGCAGATCGGACACACGCTTCCGCAGTTATGACAGCCTATGCATTTCTCAAATACCTTATTAAGGTTCTGCATTCCGTCGACCGAGGCTGCGGTTTCCGTGAATACTTTTGTTCTTTTTTCTTTCCTTACTGACAAGGCGGCGCTGAAAGAGTCTTCAGCGGGTTTCATATCTTCTTCTGCCTTCAGACCGCAGTCAGTGATAAATGAATTCCCTTTCTCGGTAACAGGCACAAGGTACAGATCGCTGTCTGTTTCTGAAATATGCATGTCGGATGAAGTTCTGCCGAATTCAGTACAGGTACCACAAATGCTCTTCATTATATCCGAATTATATTCCCCGCTCATGAAAGCCGAGTTAAAATCACTGCCTTTACCTTCGGGATCTTTGATGAAATCCTGCATCGGGACCGCTCCGGGGCAATCGTATGTTATCAGAAAAAGGTCTTCGGAATGAACCTGATTAAGTTTAATAAGTTCGGTCAACGCTCTTATCTCGCAGGGTCTCACAAGCACGCATGTCCTGTACTTTCCGTTCCCTTTTCTTGTCAGTCTTTTAACTGCATTGGCAGCGTTAACCGGCATTATCGGAGTGATAATGTCGGACATCTCCAGTACCTTCCTGTCCCTGATCAGCATCCAGGCGTATGAATCACCGGAAGGTACTTTTACGGGAAGAAAGGCCGCATCCGCAATTCCCGAATCCAGAGCTTTAACCAGAAAGTCCTTTATCACTTCTCTGTAATTTTGTTTAGAACCCAGTTTGACTCCCTTCGGAGTGATTATATCCATATAAATCCCTCTACCTTACAGCTTCTTTAATTTCCTGGAACAGCTGCGGGTTGGTGAAATGCCTTGATCTTATTGAACCTGAAGGACAGCTTCCCACGCAGTTACCGCATCCTCTGCAAACGGCACCGTTGACTACCGAGACCGCTTTCGCATCATCAAAATAAATAGCACCGTATTTACATACTTTGAGACATGTCTGACATCCGGTACAGTACGCTTCCAGAACTTCAGACACCTTAACTTCAGGAACGATCTTCTGACCGGGAATAAGCTGGGTAGATATCTTTGCGACAGCCGCTTTCGCCTGTATTATGGAATCTGCGACATTAGCCGGACCGTGAGCGGCACCGACGGCAAAGATACCGTCGTTGGATGAAGATATCGGATTTATCTTAAGATGAGCTTCTTTTATGAATCCGTATTCGTCAAGATCGATATTGAGAAGTTGAGCAAGTTCTTTAGTTCCCATGGCCGGTATGACCGACTTGGCGTAAATTATCATATCGTGCTCATCTGTTCCCTCTGTACCATAAGGATCGGCGTATTTTACCGTCTCGCCTTTAAGATTGAGACCGCTGATATATTTGAATTCAATACCTTCCTCTCTGACATCCTTATAGAATGACTGACTGTCTTTTGTAGGAAGGCACAGATCTCTGATGTAATGGACGACAGGAACATCGGGATACATGGCTCTTATATATGATGATATCTTTATCAGATAATTGCAGCAGATCTTTGAACAGTAGCCGGATAACTCTCTTCCGACACAGTGTATAATTCCCACTGAAGTTGGTGTCTTGCCGTTTTTCTTCAGCACTTTCTTCTGCTGAGCCATAAGAGCTTCTATCTCGAGTCCGCAATGTACATCGTGTTCGTCTGAAAATTCCATGTATGCTGATTCTCCGGCATGAAGCAGTTCGTATCCCGTCGCGACTATAACGGCTCCTGCCATGAATTCCGTAGTATCGTTGTTAACAAGATTTCTTATAACAATTTCATAATTACCCTGAAAACCTATAATACTTTCAAGCTTTGTACTTGTAAACACTTTTATATTCGGGTTCTTTTTGAGTTTTGCGAGCTTCTGACTTATCATGTTCAGGTTCGATCCCTGCTCGGTCAGCAGGCCGTGAAGCCTGGTAGTCTTACCTCCCAGTTCCGGGGCTCTTTCGATAAGATAGACCGTCCTGTCCTTTGATGCAAGGTTCAGAGAAGCCTGAACACCGGCTATACCTGCTCCGATCACAAGCACATCGCAGTTAGAATCAAGCTGGTTCTCAAATAACTGTTCCTGATACAGAACTCTGTTCATACCGCCGTGAATATACTTGACGGCTTTATCCGTCGACTGTTCCTTGTCAGGTATTACCCATGCGCATTGCTCTCTGATATTCACCATCGTATAAAGATAAGGGTTCAGCTTTGTTTTCTTGCAGACCCCGATGAAAGTCGAATCGTGCTCTCTCGGTGAACAGGCGGCGCAGACCATATGGGTAAGTTCGTTTGAATTTATCTCATCCTCAAGAAATTTCTTGCCTTCGTTCGAACAGAGAAGCTTATGTCGTCTTATAACAAGCTCTTTATCACCGAAATCCTTCAGCCCGGCTATTTCCGCTGCTATCCTGTCCATATCCACTTTACTGGCTATGTTGGGACCGCACTCGCATAAGAATATTCCTATTTTATCACCCATAAACTACCTTATTATTCATTTATTACAGCAAGAATACCCGCCACAGCAGCTTCAGCCTGCAGGATCGAACTCTGAACATCTTTAGGTCCTTCAACGCAGCCTGCCACAAAAATACCGGCTCTCGAAGTTTCCACAGATCCTATCTCATACGGCTCTACACTTATAAACCCGTATTTATCTCTATCGATCTTGAGTATTTCAGTAAGGTCGACAATATTCTTCGGAGGTACAAGAGAATTTGCGAGTATTACCATATCCGTTGAGATCTGCTCAACTTTTCCTTTGTATAAATATTTCACATTCAGTTTATCTCCTGCTTCTTCAATATTAATACTGTTCATATCTGCCTGGAAAATAAACTCGGAATCATGAGATTTAACGCTATCATAAAATTTCTGATAGTTTTTATCAGTTAAACAAATATCGGAATACAGATTGAATATTCTAACGTTTTCCAGTTTGTGTTTTATGAAATGCGCGTGTTTTGAAGAAGACATACAGCATACTGTTGAACAGTATCCTGACTCTTCTCTTCCGACACAGTGAATGATAGCTACGGACTCAGGTTTCTTCCCGTTTCGCAGGATTAATTCACCCTGAGTAGGTCCGTTAGAAGCGAAAAGCCTTTCGAATTCAAGCGAAGTATATACTCCATCCAGTTTGCTGTATCCCAGTCTGTCAATTTCTGCAGCATCGTAAATATCATATCCGGTCGCTACGATAATTCCCGACACACTGAATTCCAGTACCTGATCTGTATCTTTAAGATCAATCGCCGCGAACATGCACGACTCAACGCATTTCGTACATTCCTCCGTGCCGTTCAGATTCAGGCATTTTTCCCTGTCGATAACCGGTACGTTCGGTAAAGACCCCGAACACGGGACGTAAATAGCTTTCTTGTCTGCCAGATTCTCTTCCCATTCGTTTTTCAGAACTACAGGACAAACCTCATAACACATTCCGCAACCAAGACAAAGCTCCAGGCTTACATACCTTGCTTTTTTCCTGACCGAGACCTTGAAATCACCTCTGTTTCCTGACACTTTTTCGATCGAGCTGTAAGTTAACACCTGAATGTCTTTATTCTGAAGTATAGACTGCTGGATCGGTGCTACAAGACAGGTTGAGCAGTCAAGATTCGGAAAAGTCTCCTCGTTCTTGATCGTCTTGCCGCCTATTATCGGGAGTTTTTCTACAAGGATAACCTTTTTCCCGGCTTTCGAAAGCATAAGTGCGGCTTCCATTCCCGCTACACCGGACCCGATTATCATAACATTTTCATTAGCGCTCATCATCACATTCCAGTTATAAATTGATGTCTTTTGTAACAGGATTAGGACCTAGCTTAGCGATCTTCTTCGTGAACTCATTCACGACCTGTTCGTATTTATTGCCTTCCGAAGCTGATATCCACGTAAGCTGGATCCTTTCGGGATCAATATTCAAGGTTTGGAATACCTTTTTAAGGAGAGCGTACCTTCTTCTTGTGTAGTAATTACCGACCTGGTAATGGCAGTCGCCCGGATGTCAGCCGGCGATCAGAACGCCATCCGCTCCGTTGAAGAAAGTAGTAAGTAATAGATTATGGTCCACCCTGCTGGAACACATCACCCTGACGGCGTTGAATCCGGGTGGCAGATTTTTTTTAGCGGCTCCCGCCATATCCGCTGCGGCATATGTACACCAGTTGCATAGGAAGCCGACTATTTTCGGATTGAACTCTTCCATTTAACACTCTGTCAAAAATTACATTAATTTATTAAAAAAGCGCCCGTCTGCTGACGGACGCCTAACGAGAATCGTTTATAGCTGGATCTGAGCGTTGTGGACTCCGGAACCGTCGTCCATGCAGAACATCAGGGTTTTTCCGGTTCTGTCGCACCACGCTTTTATATCAGTAGGAAATGAAGGGCAGTCGGCTTTTATCTCAAGAATGTCGCCGGGCTGAAGAGTAGGTATTACAGCTACCACTTTTAGTATTGGTTGCGGACATTTCAGTCCTAAGCAGTCTAATTCTTTTGTAGCCATTTTGTTCTCCTTTAATTTTTTTAATTTCCTAGAATGAAAATGTAAGGTTCGAACCCTGCGCTTCAGCTACAAAAGTGGTAGCTCCGACAACTTCGCATCCTTCTATCAGATCTTCCTCGTGAAGTCCGTGGACACCAAATCCGAGCTCGCAGATCAGAATTCTTCCGCCCAAAGCCTTGAATCCTTCCATCATCTCCACAAGATTCGGAAGATTTTTGCTCATTCCTTCTTCATTGAGTTTCTCTATCATCCCTTTTTTCAGCGCCGGAAGCGCGCTCGGAAGTATAAAGAGTATCACTTCATCCCCGCTTGCAAGAGCTGATACGGAGATAGTTACTGCAGGATAAATGTTCTTTACTTCCGATCCGTTAAGAGTGATTGCCAGTTTGCCCATTTTTTCTCCCTGTGTAATTTTTCACATTTTTAAATTTATTTCACATATTGCCGTTTGTCAAGAACTTTTTATCTAATTATTTGCATATCTATATATCCGAATAGTGCGATATTCATGATTAAAAAAATTATTCCTTCATAGTTTCCATAAGATTTATAAGACTGATGCAGAACTTATCAATCACTTGATAACATATCTCAGTACCTTTTCTTTTACCCTTGATAATGCCTGAATCTTTCAGTACTCTCAGATGTTGTGAAATGGTCGACTGGGGAAGACCCATTCTTTCGGCGCATTGCGTTACATTGCACTCATTGTGGTACAGTCCGATTATCATTTTCAATCTGTGAGGATGAGAGAGAGGTTTGAGAAGGTTGCTTATTTTTTCGAAATCCGGCATTACTTTTCCCTTACGTTAATTAAATCACGACAAAACATAACAAGGTACATGACCGATGTCAAGTATTTTTTTTATTCAAATATTCAGATAAATAAATATATACAGTGCCTGATTATAGCTGAATCTGGGCGGTATGCACCCCTGAACCGTCGTCCATACAGAACATCAGTGTCTTTCCTGTTCTGTCGCACCACGCTTTTATATCGGTTGGAAAAGAAGGACAATCGGCTTTTACTTCCAGAACGTCTCCGGCGGGTATGGTCGGGATCTTAGCTACCACTTTTAAAATAGGCTGCGGGCATTTCAATCCTAAACAATCTAATTCGTGAGTTGCCATTTTTTATCTCCTTACTGGTTTAATCGTTGTTTCTTCCGCTATACATTATATCCATTATTTAAACCGATTGCCATATTTTTTTTACATTTTTTACAATTTTATAAGTTCCGTTTTTATATTGCATTGAAGTCATTATTTTTGTATTGTTATTCTTTAATATTGGATAAGGAGGGCAAAATGAGCGGATTAAACTTAAAATTCATAACAGGAAGTCTGATTGTTTTCATAATATCTGTTCTGACGCTGATTTCCTGTACAAAAAAAGAAACATGCACGATTGTCGAAAAAGACGGAGTCAGACATTACCAGAACAGAAACGTTCCGGCAAATCCTGCTCTTAAATTCGTTATCGACAGTAAGCTTGACATTCAGGGAAATTCGGAAGATAGTTTAAGCAGTTTCCGGAGACCGGCTGACTTTGAGATCGACGATGACGGGAATTTCTATGTTTTTGACGCTGTAAAACAGAGAGTATTTAAATACGACCGCAACGGGAATTTCCTTCTCGGTTTTTCTAACAGAGGGACCGGGCCGGCTGAGATCGACGGGGCGCAGGACATAGCGATAATCGGAGATTCCGTAACGATCTCTTCTCCAGGTGTCGCAAAAGTCTCGATCTATGACAGGAACGGCAATTTCGGAAGGCACATTCCTGCGATGATGCCCGGGCTTTATTACGGAGCTAAAGATATCGGTATAGGAGATGACAAAATACTCGGATATAACCCTACTTTCAGGATGGAAGGCGAAAAACCTTTTATCGGTAATGATTTTGGGATAAAGAACAAAAAATATGAACAACAGACCCTTATACATTCAATACCGCCTGACCAGGACCCTATGGACATTGAGGGCGCCAAGATAATATTCATGCCTTTTGCTTATTTTAAAGGAAACATTTATTTCGCTCCCAACTTTCCCGAAAATTACCAGATACATCAGAAGGATGAAAAGGGGAATCTCCTCGGGATAATCTCGAAACATAATGCCCGTATAGAATACAATCCTGAAGAAAAAAAACATTATGAGGAAACATCGAGTTTCAACTGGGGGGGACAGAGGCTGATCCCGAACTGCAAGCTGAAATCGGTAATGAACGGTATCTATACGGATAAATACGGTCAATTGCTCGTATGGGTGTCTCAGAAAAGAAAGGAAGGCGTAAAGCACAATCCCTCGATCGATGTTTTCAAGGACGGTGTATTCCAGAACACTATAATACTGGATCAGCTTAAGATAATCGAATCCCATACTCCGACCGATATGGAATTTTATTTCAAGAAGGATAAATTCATAGTTTTCGACAGAAACGAGAATACTTACAGCATTTATGATTACCATTACGAAGGCATGAACTAATTATTATCAGGGAGGATTTTTATGGCGCATATAGTCGTGAACGGGAAAAAAATAACGAACCCGCTTGTAATGTTTATTATCGGGCTTGTTTCAATAATTTTCACAGGACTCATTACGGCTTTTGTTATATTTCTGATCTTACCGTTCGCAGGTGTAGTCCTCAGCCTTTCGGTCGGACTTACGATCGTGATATTCATAGCACTGCTTGTAGGACTGCCTCTGCTGATCCTTATCAGAGTGATCCTCGGAGTTCTGTTAAGACCATTTAGTAAAGACAGGGATGAACGATGAACGATCTTCTGATACATAATATAGGAAAGCTCTACAGTCCCGATCCTGACAATTTCGGCAAAATTTCAATAACCGATAACTGCTCTGTTAAGATCAGAGACGGTATTATTGAGGATATTATTCCCGCGGAAGTTGAAGTTAACGCACCGGTGATCGAAAAATACGATATACTTGACGCAAAAGGGAAATCTGTTTTACCAGGATTTATCGATTCTCACGCGCATCCGGTCTTCGCCGCGCTCAGGAATAACGAGTTCGAGATGAGGAATGCCGGAAAGTCCTACCTGGAAATAGCTGAAGCCGGCGGTGGCATAAAGAACAGTGTAAGAAAGCTTAGGGCGATGAGCGAGGATGATCTGTTCAGGATATCCAGAAAGCGCGTGCTTGAGTTCCTGAAATTCGGGACGACGACTCTGGAGGCAAAATCAGGATACGGCCTGACTGTCGACGACGAGATCAAGATGCTCAAGGTTATCAGACGGCTGAACGAAGAGCTGCCTATCGACCTCGTGCCTACATTCTTGGGCGCGCACGACACCCCGGAAGAGTATAAGGAGGACCGCGAGGGATATATCAGCCTGCTGATAAATGAAATGATCCCGAAGATCGCTGAAGAAAAGTTGGCCGTTGCATGTGACATCTTCATTGAAAAGAACTATTATACTATAGAGGAAGGCAGAAGGATACTGACTGCCGCAAAGAAGCACGGGCTTGACGTCAAGATACACGCCGACCAGCTCACATGCAACGGCGGGAGCGGTCTTGCAGCCGAACTGGGCGCTCTTTCATCGGACCATCTGGAATACATTTCGGATTCCGATATTGATACGATGATCGGAAAGGGAACAGTATTCAACCTAATGCCCGGAGCTTCATTTTTCATAGGCATGAAGGATTTCCCGCCGGCAAGAAAGATCATCGATCGTGGCGGTATCTGCGCGCTCTCGACAGACTTCAACCCCGGAACTTGCTACTGCTATTCGCTGCCCTTTATCATGACGGTATCGGCGATATATCTGCATATGAGCGCGGAGGAACTTGTCTGGGCGGCTACGGCAGGTGGCGCGAGGGCTCTCGGTCTTACTGACAGAGGCCGCATCGAAAAAGGCGCAGCCGGCGATCTTCTGGTCATGGACATTAAAGAGCTCAGCGAAATACCGTACAGTATGGGTATGAACCTGGTCAGAAAAGTCATAAAGAACGGAAAAGTAGTGATATAGGAGGTTTTATGCAGTACAGGAAAATGAAAGACGGGAACAAAGTATCGGTACTGGGATACGGATGTATGAGGTTCCCGACTAAAAAAGACGGTTCTATCAATGAGGAGAGGGCGACAAAACAGCTGCTGTACGCTATAGAACAAGGTGTGAATTACCTTGATACGGCAAAACCTTACCATGGAGGAAAAAGCGAACCGTTCGTCGGAAAATTCCTTGAGGAAAACAAATTAAGAAACAAAATATACCTTGCTACCAAATTGTCAGGATGGTACATTAAGGAAACGAAAGATTTTGATAGAATATTCAAAGAACAGCTGAAAGACCTTCGTACTGACTATATTGACTACTATCTGGTCCACGCCCTGAACGGTAAAAGCTGGGCTAAATTGAAGGAACTGGGCGTCCTGAAATTCCTTGACAAACTCAGAAAACAGAAGAAGATCATAAATGTCGGGTTCTCGTTCCACGGAAACATTGAGCATTTCTATCAGATCGTAGACGATTACGGCTGGTCGTTCTGTCAGATACAGTTCAACTTCCTCGACACTGAATATCAGGCGGGGTTCAAAGGATATCTCTATGCGGTGAAAAAAGGTCTGTCGGTAATATCAATGGAGCCTTTAAGAGGAGGAAGACTCGCTCAGATGCCGCCTGAAAAAGTAAAAGAAATTTACGGCAGCTCCGGATATAAAAGAACTCCCGCGGAATGGGCTCTCAGATGGGTCTGGAATTTTCAGGGGATCACCACTCTTCTTTCCGGTATGAACCAGATGAAACAGGTAAAAGAAAATATAAAAATATCGAAGAACGCATTTCCGGGTTCTATGACTCAGGAAGAGCTGCAGGTGATCGAAAATGTCACGAAGGTCTATAAGAAACTCATGAAGATCGGTTGTACCGGATGCATGTACTGTCTGCCCTGCCCGGTAAATGTCACGATCCCCGCATGTTTCGAATATTACAACGGTTACCATCTTTACAAAGATGAAAAATTCAAGACATGGTACAAGAACTTCCTCGGTGACAGGGCTAAAGCATCACTCTGTGTCAATTGCGGCGAGTGTGTAAAAAAATGTCCTCAGGGTCTTAAAATACCCGAACTACTGAAAAAAGTAGTAAAAGATATGGAATAAAATGTATAATAGAATTTATTTATTAATTTTATTTACTGCTGTCTTACTTTTTTCGCAATATCCGATTGAACTTCCTGAGACGGTCAAAGGAAAACAATTGGTATTTATATACGTCCACGGTTTCGGGGAATACGGACTTGATACTGCTTTCGAAGAGAAAATGCGGGAATTTCTGGAACCTGTTTCCGAGATAACTGACGTTTTTACTTACCGCTGGGAAAGAGTGCTCATAAATCCGGTAAAAGTAACGGACCAGTGGAAAAATTCCAAGACGAGAGCTGATTCAGTCGCTTCTCATTTTCTGAACAATGTGCTTCTTAAACTGGAGGATGAGAAAGTTCCTTATGTGATATTAGGATACAGTCTGGGTACGAGGGTCGTATCGGGAGCGCTCGTACTCTGCAGACGTAATCTGAAATACGTAAGAGGCGTATATTTCGCAGGATCCGCCTTGCCGAACGATTTCTCGCCCGACATTTCAAAACTGCCGCCCGGAATGAAGATCATCAATTATTATTCTTCCTTTTTCGATGAAGTTCTGAAGGTCAGCTATTACTTTACCGAAAAGAACGAGGCGGGCGGAGAAGTAGGATTCACAGACAGCGCGTTCGTGAACTACAGAACGGTCTGCACTCATGTTCACAAGGGCGGTCCTCTCCAGCGCGACTATACGGAACTCGCAGAACCTGTCGGATACTTATCGCTGATGAAGGAAGGCATATTTTACAAAGAATCGTATAACGACCATAACATTGAAATGCCGGTTCTGGACGGCGATATCCAGTGGAACGACATAGTTCTTTACGGTCCGCCCGATGACATCCTGATCCAGCAGAACATGACGACCGGACATTACAGGGCTGTAAAAATTGATGCTGACGGTGATCGGACTAGAGTCTCGTGGGGGAATTCACTTCACGCAATTCTTGACGAACTCGGACTGTTCGGTGAAAAGAAGATGACGGTGATCGTGCGGTAACAATGAAAAAGGGCGGAATTTCCGCCCTTCAGACACTTGGATATTTCCTGTTTATTTCTCGATGTAGATCCTGACGATATCGCCGTTAGCGCTTTCCACGTTCACGATATCCTCGTCGACCATATCGACGAAGCTGTCGATATTTGCAACGATCTGCTCGAGGTCGATCCCCTCGTTCTTAATGTCAGCCATTTTGTTCTTCGGCATCATGTTCATTGCCAGTTTGGCCAGCATCAGCGGAAGTGTTATCACGACATTGTCACCGTCAGAGCTTTCAACTACAACTTTGAACTTCCCTTTCAGTTTTCCTCCGACTTCTGATTTTTCAACCGGCACCGGTGCCGCGGGAACCGCCGGTTTCCTCAATTCTGTTTTACCTTCAGCGCTATCGACAGCTTTCAGCAGCTTCTCGGCCTGCTCAACCGATATTTTCTTTTCCTCTAACATCTTGAGGATCTGTAATTTTTCTTCGCTTCCCATTTTAAACTCCTTTTCTTAAAGTTTTATTTTAATTACTGTTCCGTCTTTTGCGGTAACATCCACACCTATTTCGTCCTTCAGTCCGACCGTCGGCTGCTTTCTCATTATCAGATACAGATTGAAAGGAATAAGCAGGAGCGGCCTGAAAATACTGTAATTTACCGTTACTTCTTTATTTATCACTCTCACAACACTCATGTAGGGCATTTCCCAGACCGTCTTTCCGGTATAGGTTATAGTAAGATAGTCGATAAAAGTATAGATCACATAAATGAACCCTAAAGTTCTTACTACGCCTTCATCCATCCCGTTCAGGACCAGCAGGTTCACCGCGAACATCACGGATGTGATGACCAGCATCGCTTTCGTTTCTTTCAGGATCACGCCTTTTATCAGGTAGTATAATCCGAGTGTGAGTATCAGAATAAAGATCATGATGTTTTCCTTATTTTAAAGCGTTGATGAGTTTTTCCGCTTCCTCCGCGGTGATCTTGCCTTCGGATACCATGTTCAGGATCTGCGAAACGTTCTGATTGTCCTGTTTTGAGGAATGGACTTCGGATTTAAAACTGTGTTTCGTAACGTCCTTCAGATGCTCTTTCAGGTTCTTTATCATCGGTTTAAATGAATCCTGGAAGAAAGCTTTATTGAACTTGGCGAATTCCCCTTTGACCTGAGAGATGTGAATTTTATCTTCTGCAGGTTTTTCGCCTGTTATGCTGATGTCTCCCGATACGGAATTGACATTTATTCCCGCATCACCGCTGAATTTGACTATATTGACAGAAACATCTCCCGTAACGCTGTTGATGTTCAGGTCGTCCTCAAGTTCGAGCTCGCAGCTGACCGAAACGTCACCGGACACACTTTTTAACGACAGCTCCGTCATTTTTCCGTCCATAACACTGACATCGCCGCTGATGCTTGAAGTCTTCAGCTTGCCGTTAACTCCCGCGACCGATATGTCTCCCGAAATGACGTTCACGTCCGCGTCGGCATTTTTTATTTCTGATACGCTGATGTCCCCTTTTTTCGACGCGATCTTGCCGGAAAAAGAAGCCACTCCGGCAAGAACGATGTCGCCTTTCAGGCTGTCGAGAGTCCCTTCTACTTCTATACTTTCAGGTACCGAGATCATTACCGGGAACTCTTCTTTATTAATGAACTGCGAAAGTTTCTTGTTCTTTTGTGATATATTCAGTTCGCCGCCGCTGTAAGATATCTCGAAAACTTCTTCAGCCGTTCCTTTTCTCAGTTCGTCGAAATTCACCGAGATTTCATTTCCTGATGTTCCTTTGAGCTCAATGTCACCGTTTAAAAGTGTCACATTGACCTTCAGTTTGCCGTCCTTCACTTCGTAATTCATGATTGCCTCCCTTTCGAAAGTTTGTTTAAGGCTTCATCCGCCGATATCTCTCCCTTTGACAGAAGTTCTATCACGTCAGCGGAAATATCTTCCTCCTCCTCTTCGATGTTGAGAACTGTCTTCGCTTTCTTCAGCAGGTTCTTCACCTTGGGATACGAGCAGTTCATTAATTTCTCGACCTGTTTAATGTTCCCCTCCGCGAAGATGAACACTTTTATGAAGTCAGTGATCTCCTTCTCCATTTCTCCCATACCGCCGTCGCAGACGAAATCCCCTCTGATCTTCGTGCTGCATGATCCGCATGTGTATTCGGTGACCTTGAGCCCCGAACCGCAGACCGGACAATCCGTTAGTTTTTTCTTCATTTCATTTCCTTTGTATTGTTAAATATATTCATGTCGGTCAGTATTTTTGAGGCAGTAGTTTCAAAAGCGATAAATGTTCCGATCATTCTGTCGGCTTCAGATCTGCTGATCTTTTTGTCTTTCAGCATCTGAAATATACTATTTATGTCCTGACACCACATTTTGTCCTCCCTTTTCTATAAAATTCTGCCGTTACCCTGTCCGAGAGCGAATTCGTATTTTACTGATATAGACATAAGGTCTTTTGCTTTTTTGAAGGACTCTCCTCCGTTCTCAAGCATTTTTATCAATCTGTCCATTTTATTATTCATCTTCATTTTGTTCTCCTTGTTTGTGTTTCTGATGGCAATATAAACATTATTTATTCTTTTGTCAAGTATTTATTAATATTATTAACATTTTATTTTATTTCTATTAATTTTATCAACAT
>QKDR01000088.1 GCA_003252515.1 Candidatus Delongbacteria bacterium
CCCGGAATCCGAAGTCATAAATGTTCTTCTTGACGAGATCGCCGCTATATCAGAAACCGATGATGAAAAAATTTAGACCGTTTTTAATATTCATTATATTTACTTTTATCATTTCCTGCGTACCGGGATCCGATGACGAATTCGATGAGATCAATGCCGGCAGGTTCCCTTTGAGTTCAGGCAACAAATGGACCTACGATATAGTCTGCGGAAGCGAACAATTTATTGATTCGGCGGAAATTCTTGATGAAGCTGCTTATTATACCGACGAACTCTCTCTCAAATATCTTAGTCAGTACAAAAATATAGCGCTCACTTCTGAAGAACTTGCTTCAGATACTGTTAGGATAAAACTTCTGGCATACGAAAGTGATATTCTGCTACATTACGGTAATGAGAACAGAGACAGAACACAGTCTCATTTTATTTACGGCACATCAGATATTTTTGAATATCCTAAAACGATACTGGATCATTCAAATCCTGCGGCTGGGCTCTTATTTTCAGATGATGAAGGTTATATACTTTCAATAACCGGTGAAAAGTTCTACACTGATTCTCTTATATTAATCACCGGGAACACATCCAGGGTGGTTAGGGATACTACCCTCGACTGCATAAAAACAAGAAATGTAAGATATTCAGGATCAACCGATTCAGGAGAACCTTCTTATGACCTTTATCATTACTATACCGGTCTGGGGATTGTTATGTTTGAGGGGGTCGTTAACGGATCATCTTTCAAAGCTGAACTAAAGAAATGCGAATTGAAATAAAGGATGTAAAATGAAGAATTTACCAGTAATACTGCTGTCTCTGCTTATGATCGTTTCATGCGGATCGAAAAGAGATACGAAAGCTACGGAAGTAAAGCCTTATGCAGCAAAGGTCTCGGCAATTTGGATCAGCAACCTTGAGGATGCTATAAAAACCGCCGCAGAAGAAAACAAAACCGTTCTGGTGGATTTTACCGGCTCAGACTGGTGCGGCTGGTGTGTCAGATTGAAGGATGAAGTGTTTTCTAAACCTGAATTTATTGAGTATTCAAAAAATTCTCTTGTTCTTGTAGAGCTTGATTTTCCTCAGAGCATCCGGCAGTCGGAAGAAACGAAAAAATATAACAGAAAGCTGCTTGACAAATATGGAGTTCAGGGTTTTCCTACGATCCTTATTATTAATAAAGAAGGGAATGAGATCGGAAGAACGGGATACCAGCAGGGCGGTGCGGCAGCTTATGTTGAGCATTTAAAAGGTTTCATAGAATAAGAAAAGGCGGTTGAACCGCCTTTTCTTTTGAACTGTTATTCAATAATATTTGATCACTGAGCATTTTCCTGAGCCGCTTTAGCCGCCGCAGCTTTCTCAAGCGCCGCTTTCTTTGCGGCTTCTGACGCTTTTGCTTCCTCTGCTTTGAAAGCTTCTTTTTCCGAAGCGATCTGCTCCGCTGTTTTATTTTTATCCGCCTTATCTATGAAACATCCTTTAGGACATTTAAATTTAGCGCCTGTAAGAGTGTCTTCTATACTGTAGTTAACGACAGGAAGATCGCCTTCCATTTTTATAGCGCCTGAAGGCGTTGTCTTCGGAAGCGAACATATTTTACATCCTATACAGCCGACAGTACAGGCGTCAGTAACTTCTTTACCTTTTGCTTTAGAACTGCAGGAAAGATATACGGTCGCCCCTTTCGGCATCATCTTCATAATACCTTTCGGGCAGGCTCTTACGCATGCGCCGCATCCGACGCACTTATCGTCAATGACGTAAGGAAGTCCGTCGTCACCCATACCCATAGCGTCAAAAGGACATGCTTCCACGCAGTCAGCAAATCCGAGGCAGCCGTAATCACAGGCTTTATGCCCGCCCGACACGAAAACCGCGCTTGCGCAGCTTTTCGGACCATAGTACTCGAACCTGTCCTTAGCATTGGCTTTCGACCCGCTGCAGGCGCAGTATGCCACCATAGGTTCCGAAGCGGCCGCGGTTACACCCATGATCTCCGCGATCTGGTCCACTACACCCTGTCCTCCGGGAGAGCACAGATTAATGGCCGCGCCTTTCGAGACTACGGCGTCCGCGTACCCGGAACATCCGGGATATCCGCATGCACCGCAATTGGCTTGTGGAAGGATCTCGCCGATCTTTTCTACTTTCGGGTCAACCGCGACATGGAACACTTTTGAAGCATAAGCGAGAACCGCTCCAAGTACCGCTCCGATGAGACCTACCGAAAGAAAAGCTGTTAATATCTGAGTTGTATCCATTTTAAATCATCCCCGATAATTTTACATTATTGACATTCCGGAAAATCCCAGAAAAGCCATCGCGATAAGAGCCGAAGTCACGAACGCGATCGGCAGTCCTTTCATGCTTTCAGGTATATCGGCGAGTTCCAGCCTTTCCCTGATGCCGGCCATAAGTACGAGCGCAACAGTGAATCCTACACCGCCGGTGAACCCGTTCCACGCACTTTCAATAAAATTGTATTTTGTCCCGTCCGCCCATGTACTGTCGATGTTAAGGATCGCCACACCGAGAACGGCGCAGTTGGTCGTGATAAGCGGAAGGAAGATACCGAGCGCTGAATACAGCGAAGGCATGTTCTTTTTCATGAACATTTCTATGAACTGAACAAGTGAAGCTATTACCAGAATAAAAGCAATAGTCTGAAGATACTGGATATCGTAAGGATCCAATATAAATTTCTGGATAGTATACGTAACTATTGAGGCCAGCGTCATTACGAAAATAACGGCCATTCCCATTCCGACCGCACTATCGAGTTTTTTTGAAACACCCACGAACGGGCAGATACCAAGGAACCTCCCGAGTACGAAGTTGTTTATAAAAATGGAGGATACGGCTATAACCACGAGATGAGAGAAATCCATTATCTGCCTCCTTCTTTAGCTTTTTTTCTGAGCCTGTTCCACTGCATGAAGGCCAGTATAAGTCCCATCGTTAAAAAACCTCCCGGAGGAAGGATCATCATTATCGAGCCCTTAAATCCTTCGATGCCCATAAGCTGGAACAGCGGATAACCGAGCAGAGATCCCGTTCCCGTGAATTCCCTCACCGAACTGATCAGGACGAGAGCGATCGTGAATCCGATCCCCATTCCTATAGCATCGATAATCGAATCGAAAACCGAGTTCTTGGAAGCGTAAGCCTCGGCTCTTCCGAGAATGATACAGTTCACAACGATAAGCGGAATGAACAGACCGAGAGATTTACTCAAAGCTGGTATAAAAGCCTGTAAAGTCAGATCAATCATTGTAACGAAAGTAGCTATTATCACAATGAATATCGGAATCCTGACGCTACCGGGAATGAATTTCTTCAGAAGAGATACTATCGCGCTGGATCCGACAAGTACCGCAGTAGCCGCAAGACCCATTCCGATGCCGTTCTCGATCGACGTAGTAACTGCAAGAGAGGGACATAGTCCGAGCGCCAGAACAAGCACGGGATTTTCCTTGAAGAACCCTTTTGTAAGATTTTTCATCATACTCATTTTGCACCTCCGTCGTTACCTTCCGTTCCGGTCTGAGCACTTTCTTCAGCGGCTTTCACTGAATCTGCCTGAGCTTTCTTAAGTGTTTCCTCGACTGAAATGATATTCTCAGGATCAACATAAATAACAGGCGGTTTATCTAGTTTGGCCTTGACCGCTTCAGCATATTTATTTATACTTTTACATACAGCTCTGGTCGTTATGGTCGCCCCTGTTATAGATTGAACTTTATCGGGAGATGCCGAATCGTCTTTCTCAACAACTACTTTAAGTGAGTTCTTTCCCTTGAACCATGTTTCAAAGAAAGGTTCGGATTCACCATATTTTACAGTCTGCGATTCCGCGCCGAGTCCGGGTGTTTCGGTATGTTTAAGAACTTTAATCGTGTTGATCTTGAATGATGCATCTGTTCCGACCATTGTTTCAACGACTCCTGAAAACCCCTGGCCTTTTGAAAGGAATACGAACGCTTTATAGTACTGATCGCTCTCTTTTTCTCTTACTTTCCAGAATTTTTCAGTCTTTCCTCCGATCTCGATCTCATCTTCGTCATATATCAGGCCTCCGAGAGATTCTTTCTGGAACAATCCCCTCATTACGTATTGTCTTGCTTCCGATTCATTCTGCGCCTTAAGCTTTTCTATCTCAGGTTTTGTGAACGAGTTATAGAAAGCCAGCATCCCGGCAGCAATTCCGCCTACCAGGAAAAGGATCGCAGACAGTTTGAATATATTACCCATTTCCGCCTCCCTTAAGCTTTCTTAGGTTCAACATAACCGAATTTTTTCGGCACACTGAATTTATTGATCAACGGGACCGTACAGTTCATCAGCAGGATCGAATAAGATACACCTTCCGGATAACCTCCCCAGATCCTGATCGCGACCGTAAAAAGTCCCAGCCCTATCGCGAATATAATGTTGCCTTTGTTCGATATCGGCGATGTCACCATATCAGTAGCCATGTAGAACGCTCCCAGAGCAAGCCCGCCGGCCAGGATATGGAAAACGGGATCGTAGCCCATCAGCCATGTGAGAACGAATACCGTACCTATATAGAACAGAGGCACTCTCCAGTTCACAAGCCCGAGAGCGATCAGAACTATTACACCGATCAGAAGAGCCAGAAATGATGTCTCCCCTATACATCCTGACACGTTACCTACGAACAAGTCCCAATAGCCGACGCCTTTGTCAGCAAGGATGTCTATAGTTTCTTTCGCGCTGCCGTCCTTAAGAGCTGTCTTGACAAGATTCAGCGGAGTCGCCGATGATATGGCATCCATGGTCTTCCCTGTTCCGGGTTCGGTCCAGTAAGCGTTCGAAGTCATCTGAACTGGCCATGACGCCAGCATGAACGCCCTTCCTATCAGAGCGGGGTTGAATATGTTGAACCCTAGTCCGCCGAACGCCTGTTTCGCGATCGCGATCGCGAAGAACGATCCAAGCGCGACTATCCACCACGGAATATTGGCCGGTACATTGAACGCCAGCAGAATACCTGTAAGGATCGCGCTGCCGTCGGAAACAGTAACCGCTTTGTTCCTGAATTTCTGTATCGCGGCTTCCGTTATCACGCAGGAGACAATGGCAACGAGGATCAGAAGTATCGCATTGAAGCCGAAAAACCAGTAAGAAGCGAAGATAGCCGGAAGGAGCGTCAGGTTCACCGTGTGCATTATCTTCGTTACCGAGCTCTTGTCCCTTATGTGCGGATTAGCCGATACGATTAGCATTTTATCCATCTATAAACCTTCAGTTAATTATTTTTTTCTTTTCATCTCGGCAAT
>QKDR01000097.1 GCA_003252515.1 Candidatus Delongbacteria bacterium
TAGAAAATTATTTTTTTATTGTTATTCTTTATGTTCTGATCGGAGGCAGGCTCGGATACGTTCTCTTTTACAATTTCAGTTATTTTATTCATAATCCGCTGGAAATTTTTCTGCCGTTCTCAATTAATGACGGTTTCAAATTCACAGGGATAGCGGGAATGTCTTATCACGGCGCCGTGATCGCAGCAACAGCAGGGACTTACTTGTTCTGCCGTAAATCTAAAATAGATTTCTGGAGGTTTACGGACTTTGTTATCCCTGCAGTTCCTTTAGGTTACACTTTCGGAAGAATCGGTAATTTTATTAATGGCGAACTTTACGGAAGGGTTACCCATTCAGCGATAGGAATGTATTTTCCTCTAGCCGGTGATGAAGTACTGAGACACCCGTCTCAATTATATGAAGCGGTTTTTGAAGGCATCTTCATATTTATCGTCCTGTGGTCATTAAGGAAAAGAAAACTGCCGGCAGGTTTTTTTATTTCAGCGTATCTTATACTCTACGGAACTGTCAGATTCATCATCGAATACTTCAGAGAACCTGACGATCAGCTGGGTTTTGTTCTGCTGAATTTTTCAATGGGTCAGGTATTATGCGGTGTAATGATACTTGCCGGAATTGCAATCATATCATTCATATCCTTCGGTATTCAAAAAAAGCAAAAAATTAAGAACATTTAATTAAAACTGTTATTTTCTCAGAAAATTCTGTCTTAAATATTCTTCCTGTGTTCTCAGAAGTATTTTCATTTCTTCTTCGTTCTGATCCCACCCCAGTATTCTGATATTCGAGGTCCAGTTTTTAATAATATTCTGAGTGTTTAAGATATTGGAATGTTTATCAAAAAGTGAAAGAGGTGCCATATAGGAAAGAACCGGCATAATATCTGTATTGACAGGACCTTTACCGGCAAATCTGCGACTTTGTTCGGGACCGAAAAGAAGCCTCGAAAACAACTCGTAAGCTGACCGGATATTTAC
Organism: Candidatus Delongbacteria bacterium; assembly: GCA_003252515.1. Classification (GTDB taxonomy): domain Bacteria; phylum UBA4055; class UBA4055; order UBA4055; family UBA4055; genus UBA4055. Next base: position 981 of record QKDR01000097.1, read on the forward strand.
CGGCTGAGCGGCTAAGTCTGCGGCTATATCCGGTTTGGAGATTCGTTTTTTTGTGTCCTCTAACTGCGGGACGTATGATCCTTTTACACCAACAAGAAGCAGATCACTGCCGGGTTCAACAGCTATCATATAAGTTTTTGGAAATACTTCCTGAAATGACCGGAACACAAGTTGTAAAGCTTCAGGTTCAATACTGTACATATGGATCCATTGTCCGAATACTCCTTCATCCGTCAATGCATTATATCCGAGTTTATAAAATTCAATAGTAAAAAGATCTGAAACGCCTGATAGCCACGGGTTAGAAGGTTCTGATAATATAACGTCATATTTCCCGGTGCTTTTCTGAAGATGTAGTCTACCGTCGGTTAAGTGCAACTGTACATTTTCTCTACTTAGAGGATCATTGTTAAAGTCGTTCAGATAATTTGCGCCTTCTATTACCGCGGGTTCGATCTCGACAGCATCTACTTTGATACCCGGATGCATCGCCATCGATCCTACAGTAGTACCGGTACCATAACCGATCACGCATGCATTTTTTGGATCAGGATGAAATAGGGCTGTAAAGTGACCAAGCAGTTTTTGTGTCGGCATATCAGTATATGAAGAACCGTCACCTTTTCCATTAGTTTTTATGGCGAGTTCATTATTGAATTTGTTCCTGGTGACAGTTATTGTTGATGTGAAACCATCCTTGTAGTAGATTATTTCCATCTCCTGTTCATAAATTTTCCCGACACCATAATTTATTACATCCTGATTATTTTGGATCTTTGGAGTATTTATCCCCGCGCCGGAAGTTATTGCCGCTTCGTAAATATCAGGTATTATAAGCCAGATCAGTATCAGGCTGATCAGAACTGAGAGATTGATAAAAATGGTTTTTCCTGATTTTGTGATCAACGCAAATATTGATCCTGCGATTACAAGAAAAGTTCCGGTGATACGAAGTGTGAGGTCAAGTCCGAAATAAGGGATCAGTAAAAATGCGGCGGCAATCGTTCCCGCGATCCCGCCTACCGTGTTCCATGTATAGAAATAAGATGTGTTTGCAGCGGGATCGTCAGTGCATTGTTTCATCATAAAAAGCCCGTAAGAAAAGAAGATCCCCGAAAGCAGCGTTGCTACACTCATCAGCATTATCGCGGGAAAAAGCTGGTTGCCGAAAACACCAAAGATACTGGATGATCTTTCTATGCTGAAATTACGAATGTAATAATCCGGCAGAAAATTGGCAATGACAATGGTAGCTGTTGACGCTATTGGGATTCCCATTAGCAAATAAAAGAAAATCGATTTCGAAACTTCGGATATCCGGCTACCTGCTTTTTTTGCCATGAATTTAAGGCTTGCTCCTCCGAGAGCCGCACCTATACCGTAAAAGAAAAGGTATACCGCAAGTATTGTAGAGTAAGCATAGATCGATCCTCCGACAGTAAGCACTATCAGTCGTGTCCATACAAGTTCCGATGTCAGCCCTATAAAACCTGCTGCTGCTGAGGTGACTAGGATCATGTTCTTTGTTCCGGGGTTTAAAGGAGTGCCTTGTATAAAGTCCTCATCTGCAGGTTTTTTATTCTGTTCCTTTTTTAAAGACCTGCCGTCCGGCATATTTTCTCCGGAAAGCTTGATTATAAGGAATATCGCTAATGATAAAAGTACGTTTGCAGCAGCAGTTAAATAAATAGTATTGATCAATCCGATCTCGCGGAGCAGTACATAACCGGATATGATGCATCCGGTAGAAGCACCGATGGTATTTAGCCCATAAATTATAGTTATTTTGCGTTCTGCAAGTTTTGAATGTTGTTGAAGGAATTTGCCCAGGACAGGTAAAGACGCACCCATACAGACTGTAGGGATGAACATAATTCCCGTACTAAATAATATGCGGAGAAGAAAAATATTTCCGTCCGATCCGCCGAATTTCTGAAGTATTATCGGCAAGCTTGAGAATGACCAGCTGAACAAAAACGGGCTTATGAAAGCAGTGACAGCGATAATAAGTTCCAGAATTGCGTAGACTTTAAGCGGAGATTTGGTCTTTAACAGATATTTTGATGCTAACCATGCGCCCGCCGCGAGGCCGCTCATAAAAGTAGCGACAACGGTAGTGATCCCCATTGTGGTTGAACCAAGAAGCAATGTAAGGAACCGAACCCACGCGATCTGATAAATAAGGGAAAAAGATCCGGAAAAGAAAAGTATTAAACCTAAAGCGATAAATATTCTGGTTTGTTTATTAGTCATTAAAGTTTCTCCGGACCTGATATTTATTTGAACATATCTAAATTATCCGCAATGGATATAATCGTTTATCAGTTTTTTTAATATTTTGTAGTTTCCCTGAATCTTTCTGTTCAGGTCTTTATCCTCGAATGATTTAAGATCTTTAATTATTCTTGAGATCATACCTTTTGGGAAAATACCGTCTTTCTGGTAGATTTCCCGGGCTTTTTCCAATTCGTCAGCAGAGTCGTAGCAAGAGGCAGGAAGGTCGTTGAGATTTTTAATCGCACTTGCCTCCATACCTGAAATGTGAAGTTTTTCAGCAAATTTAACTGCGTTCTTCATCTCAAAACCGTGAAGTGCCGCGACAGCAAGTCCGGCCATAAGCTGATGTACGTTAGCGCTGCCGTCGGCATTCCTTATCTCCATTGTCTGATTGTTTATTCCTGCTTTTGTTTTATCTTTAGGTTCGAGCGGATTGGCGTCATAGATAAGATCATCGGCACCGAGCCATCCCAGGGGTATTCTGATCAGTACCGAGCGGTTTCTCTCTCCCCAGCAGATTCGGGTAGGTGCTTCCTGATGAGGTACCAGCCTCAGATATGAAGTGGGAACAGTGTTCCCGAACGCAGTAAGAGAAGGTGCTAAGTCCAGCAGGCCGGCAATAAGCTTTTTGGCAGTGTCCGTCAAACCTTTTTTATCCGCTATCGCGTTCTTTCCGTCCTTCATGAGCCTCATGTGGACATGAAGTCCGCTTCCGGCCTGACCGATCATTATCTTGGGCGCGAAAGTTACTTCCAGATTATACTTGTATGCGATCTCTCTTACTGCCCATTTAGCGAGAACGAGCTCATCTGCCGCATCTTCAATGTTTATCGGTCTGAATTCTATCTCATGCTGGACCATTTCAGTATCGTCATTAATAATGTTCCCGACTTCTGCGTGACCGTATTTGATATGACAGCCCATCTCGGATATAACTTTCATTGCTTCCTGCCTTATCGCCCCCCATTTTGAGAACGGATGCGATTCATGATATCCCTTCTGTTCAATAATGGGGTATATCGTGTCAACTTCTGAAAAAAGATAATATTCGAGTTCTCCCATCGCTTCCATTGAATAACCTGTTTTTTTCTTTAAAATATCGTGAGCTTTTTTTACGATATAGCTTGGTGATCCTTCCAGGGGTTTGCCTTCAGAAGTGTAGAAAGCACACAAGATATCCAGAGTAGGTACCGTCTCGAACGGATTTACGAATGCTGTTTTATATCTTGGCATTACGTAGAGATCGCTTGAAGTAGCCTCGATGAATCCGAACAGACTCGATCCGTCCACTCTTTCGCCGTACGAAAGGATATCATCAAGATGCTTCATACTGCTTATGACAAAGTTAAGTGTCTTCAATCTTCCGTCTCCGCCGACATAACGGAAATTCAGCATTTTTATTCCGTATTCTTTCACGAATTTAATTATATCGGCCTTAGTGAATTCCTCAGCGGGTTTATTCAGATGGGCTACAAGTTTATTCGGGCATAACTCAAGATCTTTTTTCATTTCATCCCTCAGGTTGTGTTTATTTATTGTATATTTTATCTTTTATCTCTTTTAGCGTTTTCTTCAGAAGGTGTTTCGGATGATGTCGGGGTTCCGAAAATGTATCTGAATCCCAGTCCTCCTGTTATATCAAAGTCAGTTGAAGGGGTGATATTGAGACCTGGGGCAAGTTCAAAGAACATGGAAAAAGGGACACTTCTGAATTTGTAATATAGGCCGAACGGAAATTTAAAACCTACAACAATGTCTTTCTCTCCAAGTTTTATCCTGCCGCCCGGACCAAAATAAAACGGAAGTCTGTATCCTTCTATCCTGATATCCGTTTTTTTCCCGAACAGATAAGCGCCGTGAATATCGAAATTATCATTCTCCTTTGTATTGAAACTCCATCCTACGGCAAAATCCATGGCATTAGATCCTCCGAGCCATGCTCTGTAGCTGATACCAGTAGGTTCGCCGATTATTAATCCCAGTTCGTTCGCAAATGAAAAAGCTGAAATCACCAGTATTAAAATTATGGTTCTCTTCATTTTTTTGCCTCCAGTGTCGTCTTAAATTTCCTTATCTTCAAAGAAAGAAGATTCGCTTTATTTTTTATTTTGATTTCATCAAGAGTAGTCAGTTTTCTGTTTTCCATAAGTATTTTACCGTTCACTATCACAGTTTCCACATCTGACCCGTTTGCGGAATATACAATGTGAGAATAAGGATCATACATAGGAGTCATATGGGCAGATCCTGTATCCAAAATAATAATATCTGCTTTTTTGCCTGTTTCTAAAGATCCGGTAATTTTATCAATACCCAGTACTTTTGCGGCATCTATAGTTGCCAAATTGAAAATTTCTTTGGCAGTAAGGAACAGCGGATCCTCATTCACTCCTTTATGAAGAAGAGAAGCTGTTTTCATTTCCGAAAACATATCCAGAGTATTATTGCTGGCAGGGCCGTCAGTACCTAGGGCAATAATCAGTCCCGCTTCTTTCATTTTCTTTATCCTTGCTATTCCGCTACCCAGTTTCAGATTGCTTTGCGGACAATGCACGATCTTTACTTTTCTTTTTGAAAGTAAGGAAATGTCATTATCGCTCAGCACAACGCAGTGAACGGCAATAATATTCTCATTGAGAAATCCTATACTGTCAAGATATTCTACAGGTGTTTTTCCCGTCTCTTTCAGAAAAAGTTCAACTTCGGTTTTAGTCTCAGATATGTGGGTATGGATCATTATGCCGTTCTTTTTTGAGAATTCTTTGATCTTTTTAAGCATGTTCTTTGAGCATGAATAAGGAGAATGAGGAACTAATGCAGGTATTGACAGACTTTCTGTATTTCCCCCGAGAGCTTTTGTTGCCCAGTGATTTTCACTTACTTTGTATATAGGAACAGGGATATCAATAACCGCTTCACCAAGTACCGATCTGATACCTGCAGAATCAGCTGCTTTTTCAGTAATGTCGGAATGAAAATACATATCGTTGAAAGTCGTTGTTCCTGATCTGATCATCTCAGCTATAGAAAGCTCTGAAGCGAGTTTTATATTTTCTTCATTTATGAATTCTCTTTCTACCGGCCAGATATGATTGTTCAGCCATTCGAATAATGCTGTGTCGTCGGCAAGACCCCTGTAAATGGACATGGGAGAGTGAGTATGGCAATTAATAAGGCCAGGCATAACAATCTTGTTTTTCGCATTGATTGTGATCCCTGCTTTCCCGGAAGGTTTTGCCGTTCCAATATATGAGATCGAATCACCGCTGATACCGATATTGACAGGATATTTCTGCAGCGATCCGAACGCCGAGCCAATCATCGAGGCTCCGCTTATGAAGATATCGAATTCCATCACATTCTCCAGTTAGAACGGGTTAGGCAAAATAATAAAAAAACTAATAAAACGCAATCCAATAATTTCTGTATAATATGGATGTTGCGGAACAGCGGAACATGAGATTTTGTATTTTTTCTCTTGACAAACATAACCTTTTGTAGTTAATTTATTATGCCAAACTCATTAAGTATCTAAACCGGGTAGCGGGGGAGGATAGAGAACCAAAACAAAAAAGAGTTCACAAAATCTTAAAATAAAGAGGAGGCTTCATGAAAAAAATGTTGTTTTTGATTCTTGCTGCAGCTATTACTTTGTCTGCTGCTTTTGTGCCAGTTGACAGAGCAAGAACGGTTGCTGAGAATCAGTACAAACAATATTGCGCCGATGCGACTACCAAAAGCGCAACTGTAGTGAACGTTGTAGAGAACAGATATGAAGGCGAGGTTACATGGTACGCTTTCGAATTCGAAAAGGGATTCGTCATAGTATCCGCGGATGATTCCGTAAGGCCTATCCTTGGTTATTCTGACCATGGAAAAGTTCCGAAAGCGGACAAGCTTGGCGGACAGAACTTCAAAGAGTGGTTCGGAAAATACGACAGAGAGATCGCTTTCATGAGAAAAAACAATGTCGTTGACAAAGCAGGAGCTCAGACCTGGAAAGACATTGAAGCTAATGTGTTTTCTTCTTCGAAAGCTAGCGTCATTGTTGACAGACTTGTTAAATCTGAATGGGATCAGGTATGGCCCTGGAATGATGACTGTCCTGTAAAAGGTGATGACGGTGCTTTTACTTATGTAGGCTGTGTTGCAACAGCGATGGCACAAATTACAAGATATCACAAGTGGCCTGATGTTGGTGTAGGGTCTGCATCTTATTCATGGAATAATGATGTGTCAAATATAACCTTATCAGCTACTTTTTCATCACATACATGGAATTATGATCTGATGCCGGAAGTAAACGCATACGAATATGGTCTGTATCCGGAATACTGGGAAGACGGTATCACTCAGGCAGAAGTCGATGAGCTTGCTTTACAGTCATACTGGATGGGACTTTCCGTCAATATGGACTACGGCGATGACGCTGACGGCGGATCGGGTGCTTATTCTTCAGATGTAGACAACGCTTTTATTGACCACTGGAAAGGTACGTCTACATACTCAAGCTTCTCGACACCGACGGCAGGCGGTGTTGACGGGAGTTATGCTACGATTAAAGCTCAGCTGGATGCGAAAAGACCTTGGTACTGGTCAGGCGGTGTTCACGCTTTCGTACTTGACGGTTACAGAGATGATTACTGGTATCACTTCAACTGGGGATGGGCCGGAAGTTATGACGGCTGGTTCCACAGAAGCTCTTTAATTCCTGACGGATCAGGATCAGGCGGCGGAGACGGTGATTATACTTCAGGTCAGTCTGGTGCTACATACGTTCCTTCGACAGATCCGTTTACAGCATGGACCACAACAACAGTATCAGGTTCTGTAGCTAACGGTGAAGATATTACTGTTAGCTGGACAGCTCAAACCGGTGCGGTAGAATATGAACTTTACAGAACATTCAACAAAGAAGGCGTACCTACACTGCTTACGACAACAACTTCATTATCCTATCAGGATATTGACTGTCCGGCAGGCGAGTATGCATATCATGTTATTGTAGTGTATTCAGGCGGAAAGTCTCACAATTCAAATGTGTACAGTACAACGATCGATATAATAAGCGATTATAAATATCCTACAGCTCTGACTGCTACTTCAGTCGGCAGGACATCGATCGACCTTACATGGGTTAAACCTTATACAGGTGTGTCAATAATGACTCAGGGATGGGAAAGCGGTTCGCTTGACTCATGGACGCTCAGATCTTCATATGCGTATACTTCTACAATAAACAATAAAGGCTGGGTAGCTGACGACGGTACAAGATGGGGTATTATTACTGCTGAAGACCTTGGTGACGGAGGAGATGCGTATATTCACGACGGTATTTACGCAAATTACATTGGATATAACGCCGGAAGCAGCGGAGCGCCGTTAAGCTGGCTTATATCTCCACAGTTCACAATGGGTGCGGGATATACCTGGGAATCCTGGGTATGGTACAATAACAACTCACCTACAGGTTCAGGTTTATGGCCGACGGATATGTATTTTGTATGGTATACCGGAAGTTACTCCGAAAGGACCGGAACTCAGATTGCTGCTAACACCGATATAATTGAATTCTGGGACGGAAGCGTTCTTGCAGTTGAAGATTCGGTTAACTGGGGTAACAATAAATATGAATCAATGGTGTCTTTTGATCTGTCATCTTATTCAGGAACAGGCTCACTTGCCTTTGTTTACAGCTATACTGACGGTTATCAGGCCGCAGTTGACGATATCGTAGTAGGAGCGCCAACCGGAGGAAGCACTGAACCTACCGGTTATGAAGTATACAGAGACGGATCTCTTGTTCAGACGATATCCGGACCTACAAATATTTCTTGGAGCGACACCGGATTCGCAGACGGAAACAATACTTATTTTGTCAGGGCGACTTATCCGACAGGAACTTCAATACCATCTCTGAAGAAGACAGAGTTCATTGATGCTAATCCTAAACCTTATTATCTTTCCGGAGTAGCAGCTAAAGGAACGGTTGATCTTGCCTGGTATCAGCCTTATAAAAATCCTCCTATGTGGTATTGCTATTATGATGTTAACAAATCAACGACAACTATTGATATGATGGACGTTGCTGCACCTTTAAGAAGGGTTGAATTCGGTACGGATGCAGGTTATTATTATCCTGTAACCATTGATTCGGTCGGTGCTTATTTCTACGACTGGGATGAAGGTAACTGGGGCGGAGAAAATACATACATTATAAGAATAGTTGCGATGGGATTCTATGCAGTTGGCGGAGGATTCCTTCCTGACACAGTTCTTTGGGAATCAGGTACTTTAACCGCTACACATTTACAGATGGATAAAATAGCGTTGCCTACTCCTATGGTCAGAACTAAGAAATGGGCTGTGGAAGTTGAAGCTCTCGGAGCATCGACAGGAAATCCCGGTAACTTAGCGGGACCTTCTCCTGACGGTTACATTCACTCTTTCTTCTATTATTCAGTAGAGGATTCATATGACTATTACATGATCACCGGAGGTGAACCGGCAGAATATGCGATCCTGACTCACTTAACTTCTTCAGATCCGCCGGAAATCGCAAAATCAAGCTGGGTAACAGCTAGTGATCTCGAAAGACCAACATCTGTTCCAGGCTACACTGACGAAGATATTGTAAAAGAAAGATTCCCGATGGCTGATCCGAAAAACAAAACTATCAGCGGTTCCGTTACCAGCGCTTCTAAAGCTATGGACTACTACAAGATCTACAGGAACGGATCTGAGATAGGGACTTCTACAACTTTAACTTACAGCGATACTACTGCTCCAGCCGGAGACAACACCTACTACGTAACAGCTGTTTACTCCAACCCGACAGGCGAATCAGCCGGATCTAACGAAGTAATAGTAAGTGTTCAGGACGGCGGCCCTGAAGTTCCGACGAACGTGGTAACTTCAATTAGCGGAAGCGACATTAAGATCGACTGGGACGATATGAGCGCAGCAGAATATGTAGTATATTATTCAGATGATCCTTACGGAACATATTCTCAGCTTACTACCGTAACAGCCACCACTTACACCTATACCGGAACGGAATCGAAAATGTTCTTCTACATCGTTTCTTCCGACGGTACAAAACAAATTCCGAAGACGATCAAAGTGAAGAAAACTTCAACCAGATAAGGCTTCGATAAATTAAAAAAGCCCCGATTTTCCGGGGCTTTTTTTTTCTTGTCAAATGCAATTTCTTTCATTATAATTAATACGCTTTCAAAATAACAGCTAAATAATTGAAATAAAATAATGGAGAAGTTGTAATGAAGAAATTTATTCTTAGTGCGCTATTACTGATAAGTGTGCTGTCTTTCGGAGAGGACTGGTATTCATCCAGAGAAAAAATTGAGAATCCGAAGCATCAAGCTGCAAGTAAAGACACAGTCTGGTATGATTATACAGATGATCCGGCGTATATTTATATCTGGACACTTAGAAACGAAAGGGCAACTTATTTTAATTTGAACGACTTCGGATTTGAGTATCCGGTAAAACTTAACGGCTTGAGTGCCTATCTTCGTGACAGTTTACAGACATTCAGCTATAAAATTTACGACAAGGACGGAAGCACAGTACTGTTCGAGTACGAGCAACCATCCTGTTTGTTCGGCGATAATGATCTTATTTTCGAAACTCCGATGATCATGACCGACGATTTCTGGTTCTCTATACTACCGCAGGAGGACGGGAAACCGAAACAGGCAACAACCGAAGAGGTAACCAGTTATCATAGTTATTATGGTACTCCGGGAAACTGGCAGCCTTTCTATAAAGATACGGAGAGGTACGAATGGTTGAACTATGTTGCTTTGGAAGAATATACTGATGAAGATACATACCCGCCTATCGTCAGGTCTGTTTCCGGTCTAGAGAATTTCATGGGGTATGACGCACAGATATCAGTTACTGTGGAGGATAAATCTGGAATGGCCGCCGGATCTATGACCGGCCAGTACAATATCGGCGCCGGCTGGATAGATTTTCAGCTGAATACCGTTAAAGGCGATTACGTATATAACGGAACAATACCGGGACAGCCTAACGGGACATCAGGATCGATAAGATTCTATATGGAGGACGCTGTGGGTAACGCCCAGTGGTCGGACGAATATCCCGTGGAATGGGGGACCGACATTCCTATATTAAGCGAAGGATTTGAAAATGAATTCCCTCCGGCAGGATGGACGGTTCAGGGGGTCGGAGCGGGATTTACCAGAGGCGAGCTGGCGGACGGCGGTTTCGTGTACGAAGGCAGATGGTCAGCGGTACACTGGGATGATTCGGGTACTCAGAATGACTGGCTTATCACCAAACCGTTCACGCTTCCTTCGGAAATGCCTGCGACACTTTCTTTCTGGCAGAACACTTTCTGGTCGTATTATTATTCAATGAGCGAAGTGTGCGTTTCGACCGACATGGTAAACTGGACTCAGGTCTATATGCCGCCTTACGAACCTGACAACGCCGAACTTGAAGCGCTGTATGACAACAACTGGATTCCCGCAAGATGCAGTCTGGGAGACTATAAAGGGCAGACGGTTTATGTTGGTTTCCATTATGAGGGAGACTTCAATCATCAGTGGTATATAGATAATGTTGAAGTGGTGATTGACAACGACAAGCCTGAAATAAATAATATATACGCGAATACCGCTCTTATTCCTGTGACGGGAGCTTATTTAAACAACCCGATGGATATTTCCCTTGAAGTTTATGATTTTACCGGGATCGGCAGTGTAGTGGGCCATTATACTTTTGACGGAGGATCGAATTATACCGATCTGGTGTTCTCCGCCACTAAGGCTGACGAATTGTGGACAGCTACGATACCGGCCAGTCCGGTTGAACTGTCCGGTGAAATATATTTTACGGTCGGAGATACAGGCGGAGTGACCGGAGACACAGATCCTTATCCGATATCTTTCGTGGCTGACACCGGCAATCCGGTCATAACGGAATTTTCATACGGAGATCCAGTATTCATCGGTGATGAGATGACTATCGAAATAACTTTCGAGGACGAATCCGGCATCTCGGCCGTCCAGGGGTATTATAGCAAGGACGACTGGGCGAACGAGGTTCCTGTCACTATGACCAAGTCTAAAATTCATGAATACAGCTATTCCGGAACAATCCCCGCAGAAGCCGAGGAAACTTTCGGAGAGGTAAGGTTCGTAATTACGGATGTTCCCGGGAACGTGCTTAATACAGATCCATACGAAGTAAAATGGCTTGAAGGATACGTTCTTTTCTATGACGACTTTGACGGATCCAATACTGAAGAAACATGGTATACCGACGGAGGAACATGGGGTTATGTAACATATGAATCGCATTCTCCCGTAACATCACTGCATGACAGTCCGGGCGGGAATTACGGTGACAACCTGTTCAGTCCTGTAAGAACCAGGATATTTGACTTTTCATCTGCTTATGGCGCAACACTTTACATGTGGGCGAAAGTTGATCTTGAAACAGACTGGGATTTTACATATCTTCAGGCTACGACCGATGAAACTACCTGGATCGATCTCTATAAATTCAACGGAGAAGGCCAGGACTGGAAATTCTATGAGATCAATCTGGGCGCACTTGCGCTGCAGCCTTCTGTACGATTAAGATTCAGGCTCGTTACCGACAGTAATACCAACTTTGACGGTATGTATATTGACGATGTGACGCTGGCGCTGTTCACACAGGATTATTCTTCGCCTATGATCGCTTATGAAGGTCCGGAAGTGTTTACGGCTACTGACTATGTAATTCCGAGGGAATTCACTATCCCCGTAGGCTTGGATGATTATACGTTCAGTGTGGATCTGACGGATATTTCCGATATTTCAGAAGTAAAGGTCGTATATACCGTTGACGGCGGCGGAGATCAGGTCTCGATCCCTGCCGTATCTTCGGGACCGACGGGAACTTATGAGCTGACGATACCGGCGCAGCCGGCAGGTTCAAAAGTTGTGTACAAGGTCGTGGCGACGGATAATTCTTCATATAAAAACGTGGCGGAGACGGACACTTATCTGATCCGTTTCGGAAACTTCCTTTGCTATCAGAACGGGGATGACTATACGGATTATCTTGACATCATAGGTAATACCCCACAGGCTTCCGCACAGGCTGTTGCAAAAAGAATAACGATGGGACCGATGGACGGGAAAGATCATTATAAGGCTGATCTGGTAGGAATAACAATAGACAATTATATCAGAACTGAAGACGGTTATCCGAGCGATCCGATGTATGTTCACGTGTGGGAGGATGCAGGAGGAAAACCCGGGGACGACCTGATATCCCCGATCTATACGGAGCAGGCGGCAACCGATCTCAGCAGCTACGAAATAACTTATGTCGATCTCAGGCCGTACGCCGATAAGCTTTCGAATGTTGAGGGCGATCTTTTCGTAGGCTACACCTCTGCGGGTGATGTTACAAATATACTGTATGAAGTCGCTGCAAATCATCTTTCCGTTTCCGGTTATGTGAAGTTTGACCGTTCGTGGCTCGGAATGGGAGATCTGTCGGCTCTCAGCTGGGAACTTGATGCGGCAAGTGTTTATCATATAAGCGCAGTAATTGGTGAATATTCATATGTAGACGCACCGTTGCCGCCTGCAGGGCTGACCGGAAAAGCAGATATCGATCTTGGTACGGTAGAGTTGAACTGGCTTGCAAATACGGAACCTGATATGGACCATTATAATGTATATAGAGGGGATTCGGATGATTTCGCGGTTGTAACTCCGATCGCTGCAGTACCGGCTGCAGACCCGACCACGTATACGGACACACCGGCTGGAGGAGGAGACGCGCAAGGTAATTATTATTACAGGCTGACTGCCGTTGACTCTGACGGGAACGAAAGTACACCTTCAAAGGTACTAATGCTCAATCCTACAGGGATCGAAGAGAATTTACCTTTGGTAACAAAACTTTATAAAAACTATCCGAATCCTTTCAATCCGTCAACAACGATAAAATTCAGTTTGTCTGCGAATTCATCTGTTAATCTTGTCATATATAATGTTAAAGGTGAAATGGTCGCGAATCTCGTGAACGGGAATTTAAAAAGAGGATTTTATAACTTAAAGTTCGACGGATCGAATTTTACCAGCGGCGTATACTATTCTGTTCTAAAAGTAAATGAAAAGACAATGACGGAAAAAATGATGCTGATCAAATGATGTGATGAAAATCACTGCGTAAAAGATTAATTTTAATTATTTTCTTGACAAAAGGTGGCGGGAGTATTATTTTGCACGGTACGAAAATTTTTAGGTTGAATAGGTTGAAATATAATTTGAAGAAGGTAAGTATAAAACTAAATTGAGGAGGAAGAATGAAAAAAATGATGTTGTTGGTTCTTTCCGCAGCTGTAGTTCTGTCTGCCGCGTTTGTTCCGGTAGATAGAGCGAAGACCGTTGCAGAGAACCAGTACAAGCAATATTGCGCTGATGCAGCTACAAAAAACGCCAATATTGTAAGAATAGTTGAACACGAATTTGAAGGCGAGGTCACTTGGTATGCCGTTGAATTCGAAAAAGGTTTTGTTATCGTGTCTGCGGATGATTCCGTAAGACCTATCCTCGGTTATTCTGACCACGGAACTGTTCCGACTGAAAAAGTATGGCAATACGGCGGACAGAACTTCAAAGAGTGGTTCGGAAAGTATGACAGAGAGATCGCTTACATGAGAGCGAACAAGATCGTAGACGAGTACGGAGCACAGACTTGGAAAAACATCGAAGCTAATGTTTTCCCGTCAACTAAAGCGGGCGTTGTTGTTGACAGGCTCGTTCAGTCAAAATGGGACCAGGTATGGCCCTGGTGGAACGACTGTCCTGAAAAAATTGATACTGCTACCGGTCTTTACGATAACACTTACGTAGGATGTGTGGCAACTGCAATGGCTCAGATACTCAGGTATCACCAGTGGCCGGATGTCGGTACCGGATCGGCAAGTTATTCATGGAACGACGGAAATTCCAATCTGACTTTGTCAGCAGATTTCACTACTCACACTTGGGATTATAGTCTGATGCCGGTAGATGCTGATTATGAAGACTGGGGTCTCTATCCCGAATACTGGGAAGGCGGTATTACTGAAGCCGAAGTAACGGAACTTGCTCTTCAGTCATATTGGTGCGGACTTTCTGTAAATATGGACTACGGAACGTACACAGATGGCGGCTCTGGAGCCTACATGTCTAATGTTGACAATGCTTTTATAGATCACTGGAAAGGAGCATCCACTTACGCAACATTTTCAACACCTGCAGCTCCTCCGACAGCGGACGGAAGCTATGCAACAATTAAAGCACAGCTTGATGCAGGAAGACCTTGGCAGTGGGCCGGCGGCGTTCACTCTTTTGTTCTTGACGGATACAGAGATGATTACTGGTATCACTTCAACTGGGGATGGCTTGGCAGTTATGACGGATGGTTCCACAGAAGTTCTCTTATACCCGGTGGCTCAGGATCAGGCGGCGGTGACGGAGATTATACTTCAGGTCAGATAGGTATTACGTACACTCCTTCGACCAACCCGTTCACAGCATGGCCTACTACTACTGTAAGCGGATCGTTGAGCAATGGCGAAGACGCTACGATCAACTGGACTGCTCAAACGGGAGCTACAGAATACAAGCTTTACAGAACAAAAGATATGGCCGGCACCCCGACTCTTATAACAACAACAACAGGTCTTTCATATGTTCAGAATGATCTTCCGGTAGGGGATTATGCGTACAGTGTTATCGTAGTATATCCTACAGGCGAGTCACATATGTCAAGCGCATTTACCGTTTCGGTAGTATTTGACAACAATTATCCGAATCCCACCGGTTTGAAAGCAACGGCTAACGGCAGAACATCAATCGATCTCACATGGGTTGAACCTTTTGTTGGTATTATGAACACATACGAAGATTTCGAGCATGACGGCGAATGGCCGACAGGCTGGGTGGGAGACACTTCAGATGATAACAATACCGGTTCAGTATGGGATGGCGATGCGAACGGTTATGTCATCTTCGCGAACGGATATCCTACATGGTATTACGGAAGCAGGATCGACGGCTGGTTCACAGGAAGAAGCAGCGGCGCGGACAGAACAGTCTGGATACTTTCACCTCAATACACTTTGAATTCTTCTCATTATATGAAATGGTGGGTAAGGTTCAGATGGTCGGCAGACGGAGACGAAGGCGGTCCTCTCGCAAGTGGCATGAACTATCCGCAGTATCAGGTCGTAAGTTATGCAGGTACATTCAGTGAAACTAAAAGAGAATCAAATATTAGTTACACAACTCACAAATCCTATGTCGGAGGTACAGATCCTGAAAATATCTGGGCTTTTGAGGAAACCGCGAATATCAACTATACAGGTACTGCAAGAGTCGGTTTCAGATGTCCGGTAATATCAAGTACTTACAGTCTCGGATTTGATAAAATCACTATCGGTTCACCGGTAGGCGGCGGTGACGATCCTGACGGATTCGAAATATACAGAGGGGGATCTTTAGTTACAACTCTGACTGACGGCACAGCAACAGGATGGTCGGACACTGGATTCGCGGATGGTATAAATTCATATTACGTGAAAGCTACTTATCCTACAGGTACTTCTTTTGCGTCTCTTACGGCGTATGCGGATATGGACGCTAATCCGAAACCGGATTATCTGTCAGGAACCGTGAGCCCGGCAACAAGCGCTAACTTGAGCTGGTATATGCCGTATCATAACGCACCGAAATGGTACACTTATTTCGATCCTCATTATGCAACAAGCACGACTACTCTCGGCGACGGTGGAATTTACGCAAAGAGAACAAGGTTCGTTTCAACAGACCTCGGTTACTACTATCCGATCACAGTTGACTCTATAGCTGCAGTATTCTATGATGACAACGAAGCTGATTGGGGCGGAGAAGACCAGTTCAAATTCCAGGTAGTTTACGGATACCAGACACTGGCTGATACTAACATAACAGTTCTTCATACATCAGCAGATTTGACAGCCGTTCACAACACAATGGTTAAATACAAGCTGCCTACACCTTTGGTTATAACTCAGGATTTCAACATCGAGGTACTGAATACTTCCGGTAATGACAATCCTACAAACCTGATGAAACTTGTTGATCAGTCACACTCTTTCAACAAAGGTGAGGACGGAACATATTTCTGGTCGATAGTTTATGGAGATAAACACTATGAGTGGTCAATTCTGGCGTATATCACTTCATCTGAGCCGGATCCGATCGCTAAAGGCGCTGAAGCTTATGTTGAGCCGGAAACAAAAACAAGGGAACTTGTAAATCCAAGAAGTATACCTGTTGCTTACACAGGAAAAGCTCTTGATTATTACAAGATCTACAGAGACGGTTCTGCAATCGGAACTTCAACTACTGTAAATTATATTGACAGCAGTGTTCCGGCAACAGCAGACTATACTTATAAAGTATCTGCTTACTATGCAGACCCGGCAGGCGAATCAGATTTCTCAAATGAGATAACTCTTAATGTTGAGGCTGGCAGTAGCCTTACAGCTCCTGCGAATGTAGTGTCAAGCATTTCAGGAAGTAATATTATTATTACCTGGGATGCTGTAGCTGGAGCTACAAGCTATAATGTTTATTCATCTGCAGATCCGTACGGAACGTTTACACTGACTGACAATGCTGCAACGAACTCTTATACTGTTGCAACAGGAACAAAACTGTTCTATTATTTCACGTCTACAGATTCAAAAGCTATAGCCCCAAAAACAATTGAAATAGCAAAGCCGGTTACAAAATAATATTTATTAATGTATGAGCCTGCGGATGGTTATCTCCGCAGGCCAAATACAATCTGAACGCAAAAAAAAATAAATATTAACTTGACAACCTAAAAAAAAAGGTGTAATTTAATTGACGATTGGAGACAATCATGAGTTTGGCAAAACTTATTGAAACTAAGAACAGAAAAATAAATGGAGGAAGTATGAAAAAACTGATAGTGTCATTGATGCTTATCATCAGCATGTTCGCTTTCGCAGCTGAGTCAGCACCCAGCGCGACAGTAGGATATGTTAAGTACAGCAATGTTACCACTGCGGGTACCGACCAGAACCTAGTTGCTCTGCCAGTTCAATCAGGCTATGCAACTGTTGGAGCATTCGATCCGACAGGAACAAATATTGGTAGTATAGCAAAATGGATTCCAGCAACTCAGGTATGGCAATCTACTAGCTATAATGCAATTTTGGGATGGATCGGAAACTATGCGGCAGTAGATGGCCAGGCATATATGTTAAGCGCAAAAAATGCTTTTGACTTTGTCGTTGATGGTCCTGTAATTGATTTGCCGGCGTATAATCTGATAACTACAGCAGGTACAGATCAAAACCTTATTATGCATCCGCTTACAAAAGGAAGTTTAACAACAGCTGGTGCCGTTGGTAGTGACATCGGAACTGCATATGTCGGAACTGTAAGTAAATGGGTTGCATCAACTCAGGTATGGCAGTCTACTAGTTATAACGCTATATTAGGATGGTTAGGAAACTACGCTTCTGAAATTGGAAATCCGCTGATGCTTAGCATGAAAGCCGACACAACTTGGCCTTCAGCAAAGTCAGATGATTCTGTGGTTGATAATGGAGAAATCCCTACTCCTCCTAAAGGATCTATTTTAAAAGACTTCTATTACGAAGTATTTGACACTGATAACGCAACCCACTTTGATTTTTCAGCTGCACCTTATGACGGTGTAACAGCAAAAGCATGGGTTGATGCACGTCCGGCAGAGTTGATCACCACTACAGC
>QKDR01000125.1 GCA_003252515.1 Candidatus Delongbacteria bacterium
GATATCGGCAGTTGCCGCTAAATATCCTGAATTCCAGAACCTCGGTGTTGAAGTGCTTTCAATGAGTGTTGACAGTGTGTTCGTTCACAAAATGTGGAACGACAATGAAATAAAAAAAATGGTCGACGGCGGAGTCCCATACGCGATGATGTCTGACGGAGGTGGTAAGGTCGGAACAGTTTACGGAGTGTACGATGAGAACGCCGGAGTTGAGACCAGAGGCAGGTTCATAATAGATCCGGACGGTGTTGTTCAGGGTTTTGAAGTACTAACTCCTCCCGTCGGCAGGAACGTTGCCGAAACGATCAGGCAGGTACAGGCTTTTCAGCTTGTAAGGGAGTCTAAAGGAACAAAAGCGACACCTTCCGGGTGGAAACCCGGAAAGACAGTTCTCAGTCCCGGAATTGATCTTGTCGGCAAGGTCTGGGAAGTATGGAAAGTTTCAGAAGAGAACAAATGATCTAGTATTCATAGACTCTTACACAGATGTTATCTCCTGAATGGTCGATCAGATACATGCGTCCATTCAGGAATTTTATTTTTACGTTCATACCGAAATCAGTATCGTCCTGGTAGAAATCCGGTACGAACGAGTTCTTAAAGATACCGTTCTCGAATATATCGAAATGCAGTTCTTTATCTTCATCACTGTTCTTAGCTCTTGATGCCAAGACCCACAGTCTGCCGTATTTGTCCGTCCAGATACCGTGTACCGCTTTATTGAAAATATCGGCTACTGAATTCTTCGCGGGACCACCCTCGTCAGTGTCAACTTTAACCTGATCACCGAGCTTTTTCATCTCTTCATATGTAAGTTTTACCTTTCTGTAGCCTTTTCCGACGGACATTATCTTCTTTCCTGTCACGCTGAAAGCACTTATCTGATATTTATCCTCGCTGATATCGGCAATATAAACAAGACCGCTACCGGCGGTATAGACAGCCATGAAATCCATAGGGTTCAGTTTCGGGTTCGAAGGATCGAAATCCATTCTGACCTCGGAATAATCCCTTACCTTATTAAAGCTGTGATCGAAAAGTGACACGTTGCTGATAAGGAATACTTTTTCCGCGGCTTCAGCCCTAAGGTCAGTACCGATAAAACCTTCTCCGTTACTTAGAGGCACCAGGAATTCGGGTGTTCTTGCCGTCATCTGTCTTTCCGAAAGATAATTGCCTTCCGTGTCGAGTTTGATTATTTTGAAAGAAGCCGGATCGGATATGTAAAGTGTATCGTTGTAGATGACAAGATTCTTCGGTCTGGTGTACTCGCCCGGTCCCTTGCCGATTCTTCCGAAACTTTTCAGGAATTTGCCTTTACCGTCAAATTTTTTGACAGTATTAGTTTTGTCGTCAACTATATAAATATTGTCGCCGCTGTCGACGGCAATGTTCGAGGAACTGTAGAAATTCCTGCCGGGATCATCCGAGGAAGTATCCTCACCTTCGATCTTTAGGACTTCTCTGAAATTGTATTTAAAATCCGGGTCCGACGGGGAAGTGCTGAAATAGGAGTCCGTTCCGTTAACTGTTTTATGTACGAATGCGGAATCCTGTTTTTCAGAGGTGCATGACAGGAGCATCAGCGCCGCGGTAAATAAGATTGTAATTGGTTTCATTTATCATCCTGATTCTGTTTTTTCAATATTTAGACTGCGAAATGTTTAGAAAGTTGTCAGTTCTTTCGAAAATTCTTCGATCTTTTCTTTTATCTGATCTCTAATGATCCTGATCTTCTCAAGTTTTTCATAGTGCGATCCTTCGACTTTCGAGGGATCCTCGAATTCGATATGAAGGCGTTTATAGACCTGCCCGGGAAATACAGGGCATCTTTCTCCCGAAGCCTGATCACAGACTGTTATTACAATGTCGTATTTTTTATTTGATTCGATCATTTCCTGAACCGTTTTAGATCTGTTGCCCGAGATGTCGATACCGATCTCTTTCATAACCTCTACGACCAGCGGATTGAGGCTGCCTTTCTCGATCCCGGCGCTTTCTGCAGTAACTCCTTTGATATCAAGTGAGTTCAGAAATGCCTCCGCCATCTGGCTTCTTGCTGAATTGTGTATACATACGAAAAGTACTTTTTTCATTATAAACCGCCTTATTTTATACTGTGAGGACACCGGCTGTCATGCACATTATTACCCATACGGTCAGATATTTTTCAAAGAAACTTATGCCTGCGTTCTTTTGTTTCATGATCTTTTCCCCCCGAACATGTTCTTCCCGCAGTCCGTGCAGCTTTCAGCCTCGAACTGGATCGTGATGTGGTTTACGCCGTAATGCTCAGTAAGGATATGTTCGATCTCCGCAAGTATAGGTTTAGTCTCCGATATGGGAATGTCCTTAATGCTGACGTGGGCTTCAAAATATATCGTGTTCTCGTTCGAATACCATGTATGGACATGATGAATATTAGACACTTTATTTATGCTTTCAATATCCTTTTTCAAAGCCTTATAGTCGAGGTCAGCCGACGATTGCATCAGAATGTCGACGGCGCGTTTTACGATCTTCCATGATTCCTTAATGATGAACAGTGAAACTAGAACTGTAACGACCGGATCAATCCACGTCAGGCCCCAGTATCTGATCGCAAGACCGCCAAGGACAACGCCTACGGAAGAAAGCGTGTCACCCAGAAGGTGGAGATAAGCAGCTTTGATATTCATGCTGGAATGAGCGTCCTTTTCAAGGATCAGTACAGAAACAAGATTGGCGACAAGCCCGATGACCGCGATAGTGATCATCAGTCCGGAATCGATCTCTTCGGGGTGGAGGAATCTTTTGTAAGCTTCGAAGAGGAGATATATACAGATACCTATGAGGGTCGATGAATTCACGAACGCTATAATGATCTCAGCCCGTTTATATCCGAATGACTTTCTGACGTTCTTTTCCCTGGCGGATATCTTTATACCGATATAGCTCAGGATGATAGATGCAGTATCTGAAAGGTTATGAGCAGCGTCGGATACAAGAGCGAGGCTCCCGGATATAATACCTCCGACAAATTCGGTAATCGTAATGATGAAATTGAAGACAGCCACCCAGAATACTTTTGCGCCTGAAATATCCTGCGCTGAATGAATATGACCGTGATGGTGACCTTTATGTTCTTTCTCTTTATGCTTATGTCCCATGCCACCTCCGATTATAAGCGTAATATACTTATTATAATACGCTTATAAAATGATAAAATCATTGCTTTTTAATTATCCTGATCTGCTCACCGTTAACATCCATCAGGAATTTTCCGACGTACAGGATAAGGAATTCAGAGCCGTCATAAAGAAGAGGTTTCTCGATGAATATTTCAATATCGCCGTATTTGAAATAATGAAAATCTTCCGGATATTTCTTACGGTACATCTTATCAGGTCTCACCATCTGCCCGGACGGTACTTTATAGGCGTTTCATCAGCCGCGGATTACGTATTCGTCCGAAATCGTGAGTATTCCGCCTTTTCCGGTAATGAAATCTTTCAGATTCTGATCGATATGTGCAATGTTCTTCATGATCCTATCCGAAAAATATATTGTATACTTTCCCCATATTGTACAGCCCTGCGATAATTACAAGAACTCCGCAGATCTTTCTTAAAATAGCAGTTTTCTTAGATCCTGATGACCACTTCAGGTATTTCTCTACAAATTCGACAAAAGTACCGGCAACAACGATCACGCCGATGTGTCC
This sequence comes from Candidatus Delongbacteria bacterium, assembly GCA_003252515.1. Lineage (GTDB taxonomy): Bacteria > UBA4055 > UBA4055 > UBA4055 > UBA4055 > UBA4055. The sequence goes on from QKDR01000125.1 coordinate 3,704, forward strand.
TACTGAGAAGACAGCAAGAAGGATAGCACCTTTGAAAAAGCTTTCGGAACTCATCTGGAACACGATACCCAGCATAGGGGCCATGAAAGCGAACGTACACGGACCGAGACCGATCCCGAAAAAAAGCCCGATGAGAAATGAAGTAAGATAGCTTTTCTTTGTGAATTTCGTAAGGTTCGGGCCGTCCAGATCAGGCATTTTTATGAGGTCTAAAAGCATAAGTCCGAAAATTATGAAGAAAAGTGACAGAAAGAGATAACCCCAGCCGCCGAGATCGCCCAGCATTCGTCCCATTAATCCGGTAATGATACCTATAACAGCTATTGTGATCAGAATGCCCAGGCCGAAGAAAAGCGAATGATAGAACGCTCTGCCGACTGTTTCGTCTTTTCTGCCGTTTATATAACCTATTATGAGCGGGATGGATGAAAGATGGCACGGGCTTAAGAGTATGCTTGCGAGACCCCATAAAAATGATCCTGCTGTCGCAAGTGCGAAACTACCCTGCATAAGTTCATACATGTATATGAACAGAGTGTCCACTATTTTACTCCACCCTGCTTAAGTATCTTCACAAGTTCTTCCTTCGGGAAAAATCCTTCATGCCTGAAATATTCTTTTCCGAGACTGTCTAGAAATACCTGCGTAGGAATTACTCTGATCTTATATTTCTCTCCGTCTATCTTTCCTTTTTGCGTCCATACGTCGATGAACTTTACTTCGACCTGAACGGGATACTCCTCTTCAACGGCTTTCATGACCGGCTGCATCTGTTTGCAGGGAATGCAGTTGGTCGAACCCAGCTCTACGAATGTCACTTTCGGAGATACTTTTACGGAATCTTTTGTTTCGGGAATCTGCTCTTTCGGATTTTCTCCGAAGGCGGATATTATTAGAGTTAATAAAGAAATAATAACTAATGTTTTGATCTTAAGCACAGGCTTCTCCTATTTTTGTATTTATTTCACTGAAAAGTTCATTCACGATCTCATCTGTTACTTCGGTCTTTCCTTTCTCGCATCCGTAGTCCGTCAGAGTGAACTTCAGATGATCGATCTTCCTGATATTCAAAGCTTTATGGGCGCAACCTACACTGCATCCGTCAATAGTGATGTTGAGTTTAGCCGTTTTTGCTTTACTTATGAACTTTCTGTCGTCGTCGAACGGATCAGGCAGAGGTACTATCTTGGCTATCTTTCTGTTTCCGATTTCCGTTAAGATACGGGTGGTTATCCTGCCGAGATTTGAGTTGCATGAGCAGGAATAAATGATTTTATCAGAACTCATACTGACGCTTCTCCGATCAGTTTCTTGATCTGTTCAACTGAGAGCACTTTACCCGAACTGACCACTTTTTCGTCAATAACAAGAGCCGGGGTCATCATGACGCCGTAATCCATAATGTCATTTATGTCTGACACTTTACTTATGATTATCGAGGGATCGACCGCTCCGGCGGCTTCTATTGCTGCTTTTTCCAGGTTCGCGCATTTCATGCATCCGGTTCCGAGAATTTTAATTTCCATTTTATAACCTCTATCTTTTTAATTCTGTAGGATTACAGAGATTCTTCTTTTCGTTCGCAGTTCTTCCGCAGCATTTGCAGAAATATTTCGGGTCGGAAGTAAGCTTCATTACTTTTTCAAAATCGAATTTATTCGCAGGTTGCGCCTGCATGCACATTTTATGATCCGGAATGTTTGAGCAGTCGCATGAACATGTTCCTCCGCAGCAGTCTGACATAATTCCTCCGTTAATTAAAATAGAATTCCGTATAAATATCCTGTGATAGTGGAAAGTACTACGACCGTACCGACGAAGACAGATGTCTTTTTAATGCCCATAACGCTGTTGATGACGAGCATATTCGGAAGAGACAGCGCAGGTCCCGCGAGGAGAAGCGCTAGAGCTGGTCCTTTGCCCATTCCGCTGCCCATCAGACCCTCAAGGATCGGTACTTCCGTCAGGGTGGCAAAGTACATTAGCGCTCCGCTGACCGAAGCGAACAGACTTGCGCCGAACGAGTTCCCGCCGACGAGGGTCTCTATCCATTCCGACGGAATGAGCCCTTCATGTCCCGGGCGGCCCAGGAACGAACCGGCGATCAGGATACCGATGAACATGAGCGGCAGTATCTGTTTCGTGAAACCCCAGGTCGAGTCGAACCAGTCCTTGAGTTCTCCTTCCGCCGTGCTGGTAAAATAGGAAAGTCCGATAACTCCTGCCGCGAATGTTATCATCGTGTTCCCGGAAGAAACGAGGAATGCGGCTAGAGCACCGGCTGAGATAAGCGCTACATGGAGTAACTTCATGTTAAGAAATTTATACAGGGTCAACCCCAGTCCGACCGAAAGAACGGTAGTGATGATCCATTTCGTGCTGAAGATCATGTGCCAGAGCCCGGTTTCGTCGGCCGGTCTCGCCCAGTTCGCGAAAACGAGTACGGCGACCATAAGTCCGAAGAATATTATGTCCTGCCATAAAGGTTTGACAGTTTCAGGATCAGGCATTACCATCTGTTTTTTTGATTTCTCCTGTTCGTCGTTCCTGAAAACGAAAGCCATTGTCAGACCGACGATTATACTGAAAGATATCGCGCCGGCAGCTCTTGCAATGCCCATTTCGAGACCGAGGACCCTGGCCGTCATGACGATCGCGAGCACATTTATCGCCGGACCCGAATAGAGGAAAGCTGTTGCCGGACCTATTCCCGCACCTCTTTTATATATCCCGCCGAACAGCGGAAGTATCGTACAGGAGCAGACGGCAAGTATCGTACCGGATACGGCGGCGACACCGTAGGCGGTAATTCTTTTGGCGTTCGCTCCGAGATATTTCATGACCGATGCCTGACTGATGAAGACGCTTATACCTCCCGCAATGAACAGTGCGGGAAGGAGACAGAATACAACATGCAGCTGAGCATATTCCTTAAGCATATAGAATGATTCGATCACTGCACCCTGAAATCTTTCGGTCTCAACGGGTAGAAAAAAGGCGATAAAGAAAACTCCCGCCATCGTTACAAGTATTTTCCATTCATTCTTCCAGTTCAAAACAGTCTCCTAGCAGATATGCGCTCTGTCGATTCTCAAAGCCGTTTCTCTGTCTGAATCCGACCGGGATTCTCTGATGTTTTTTGTGAGTTCGAGCACTTTATCGATAAATTCGTCGCTTTCTCCGGATAGAGAATAGTTGATGTATTTTTCACTCCTGTCCTGTTCGATAAGGCCGGCCTCTTTTAAGATCTTTAAATGATTCGATATAGTCGGCATTGAGTATCCGATGACAGAAGTAATCTCGCAGACGCACATTTTTTTTACTTCCAGCATTTTGATTATCCGGAGCCTCGTTTCATCACCCAGAGCTTTGAATATTTTTACATGATCCCGCATTGAATACCTCAATTAGTCATTTAGCTAAATATAATAATAACGGAATGCAAATGCAAGAATTATCTTCTTTTTACTATAATATGATCTCTTGACTTTAAAATAAGATTTCATTACAATTAGACCATGCCGCAAGGCAGTTGTTGAAATAAAAACAAAGTTCTGAAGTTTTCTCCCCTAAAGGCCCTTGTCCCACGGGGAAAAACCAATGGGTCGTTTCCGAAAGGGAACGGTCTCCCGTGCTTGGAAAGGAGCTGTTATAATGTATCAAAGATATCATACGCGTGTCAGCGCGTCGAAAATCCACGACAAATATTATACTGCAACGCAGTGTAAAAGCACGGCCGGACTTTTGTTTTTTATGTTCCCGAAATTGAAAGAAAGGACATAAATCTAACAAAAGGAGAGGAAAATGTACACGAAAATGGTAAAAATACTGGGCCTGTCGCTTCTAGCGGCGATGTTCATAACGGCATGCACTGATGATGATGATCCGGTAGTACCCAGCAGCGGACAGTCAGAGATTCCGTATCTTAACATGGACACTCTTGCAGCCACAGGTGATTCTCTGGTATATACAGTAGATGTTACAGGAGAGGATACTTTATCAGTTTACTGGATCGAGGACGGGACCGCAACAAAAGCTGCCGCAGATATTGTTGTGTCTGTCTATCAGAAAGATGGCACTACACCTTACAAGCAGATCGATAACGGAAAAGACTTCCTGAATATCAACAACAGTGCTCCGACAGGCGCAAAAAGAATAGCAATACTCGAGAACGAAATACAGATCAAAGTCAAAGCAGCTACAGCAGGTGATTTCACTCTTCTTTCAACATCTGAAAAACCCTATTATTTCGCGAAAGAGGACGTACTTGTAGATACGACTACCGTTTTCGACTATACAGTTCCTGTAGGAAACGCGGAATATGTATACATCTACTGGGAAGAGATTGACGACAACTCCGGAGAGACTGCCGACATTCAGGGATCCGTATATAAAATGGACGGAGTTACAGCTTACAAGATCGCCGACAATAACAAGGATTTCGTTAATAAGGACAACAGCTCTTTAGACAATCCGAAACCGATACAGGTAGATCCGCTGGAAACTTCAATAAAGATCCACATTGAGAGAGATATTTCCAATCCGATATCCGGGAACTTTAAATTGTACGTAAAGGAAACGGCTGTTGAGTGGTAAAAAGTTTATCGCAACAGCTCTTAACGTGTTATTTATCGGAGGGCTTTGCGCACAGTTCGAGGAGGAGGTTAAACTTCCCGATCTCGATGTGCAGGTCAAACAGCAGAGCATGGAGATACGCAAGCTGGCGGCAAGCAGGAAAATCGTTATCGACAGGAATGATTTCGAAGACCTTGGGGATATCACGGCCGGAGATATCATAAAACGGTATCCCGGTCTATGGGTCCAGGGACCTGTCGGATCCAACAGGAACGTGCTGCTCTGCGGGCTTGACAAGATTTTTCAGTCGATCATGATCGACGGAGTAAGACCTGCCGGCGGTGAATCGGACAGGGAGTTCAAGCTCGACAGGATCCCTCTTGATGTAATCGAAAGGATCGAGATAATCAATATTCCAACGTCGGATTACTGCTCGGACGCGGTGGCGGGGACAGTTAATATCATCACAAAGAAATCCGAAGCGAAGAATGTTTTTTTCGCAGACGCGGCGGGAAGAACGAACTCGACCGATTACGGGACGGGCAACGGCAAGACATACATTTCATACAGTAAGAACGGCCTGTTCCTCAGCGGAAGCTACGACAGGGAGACAAGGATAAACACCGAAGAGATGTCGGATTCTGTCACAGGCATTGAGGGCGAGGTCGAAGAGGACTGCGATATCAGGACGACGACCTTATCAGCAGGATCGGAATTCAGGATCTCCGATGCTGCGAAATTTAAACTTTACGGGTTTTACTCGAATTTCGACGAGGTCAGGGACGTTACCCAGGACGTCAAGATGAGAAGTCAGGGTGGTCTGAACTACAGGGATATAATCACCGATCAGTCAATGCTCAGAAGACTCGTTACGCTTGATGTCGGACTGACTTATTCGACCGGGGAATACAGCGATATATCTTTCAGAACGCTTGTTAGCAGAGGGGACGACGAAAAGGACAAGCATGCGAACGAGGAGAAAAGTGACGGTTACGCTCTTACCGACGAGGTGGAGGATCAGCTTAACTATGAGTTCATGTTCAGCTCGGACTACAAGAACCTCGATACCGAGCTGCTCGGTTTTCCTAATACCGTCAAGACGGGGCTCAAGGCCGATTATCTGCTCAGGGACTACGACAGGTTCGTAAGCACGGTAGAATATACTTCGACTGACACTCTGAATTCATACGAGGACGGTTCTTTCGAATACGGAGAGATACAGTCCGGAACGTACCTTGTTGACGAGGTCTATGTTAAGCCTGTGATCTATTTATTAGGTCTCAGGATAGAACATTCTTATTACGATTATCTTATAAACGCGACATCGGAAAAAGGGAGCAACAGTTATTATTTTATAAATCCGTCCCTGCTCCTGAACTGGAGACTGTCGGACGAATACATCGTAAAGGCGGGATTTTCCAGGCAGATCGCAAGACCCGCGTTCGCTGCTGTAGTCCCGATCGACAAGATCAAGACGAAAAAGAATCAGATAGAAAGGGGAAATCCCGATCTCGAACCTGCGGACGCGTTCACATATAATCTCGGTGTCGAATACTACCATAAAAAGGACTTCCTGTCGCTCTACGGTTATTTTAAGGGTGTCAACAATATCATAGAGATTGAGAACATAGGTACGGATGAAGCGACCGGATATACGATCTACCAGTACGTCAACATCTCCACCGCGCTAGTGTTCGGCGCCGATTTCGAGTTCGCGTTCGATCTGGCGAAAACGAGAATGAAAGGATTTTCGGTCAACGGTAACTACTCGTGGCTGGGATCGCAGATCGAGGACAGGAATACGGGGCTGATGAGAAGGATCAACGAACAGCCCATGCATATTGTAAACGCGAACCTGAACTACGCGAAGGGACCTTTCAAGTTCACGGCGGGAGGCAATTTCTCCGGCGAGAAGATCATCTGGTCCACACTGGTCGACGGAGTGCTTGTTGAAAGAACGGTAACAGACGCGTTCCTGCAGTTCGACGCATCGGTCAAGTACTCAATATCGGATGATATGATGTTCTATTTTAACGTGAACAACATTTTCGGTGAGGAAGTGAGAGTGACGCAGGGAAGTGTGACTGACGTCGAAGCGGTAGGAACGACTTATACTTTAGGCATAAAATACGGCATAAGAGGGAATTGATTGAGAATACTTATCTCCATAGACGACACTGACGATATCGGAACGCCGGGTACGGGTGAGATACTTGAGGACCTGTGCGACGTTCTAAACAAGGAGCTCGGAGCGGTCTTTTCCAGAGTGACGAGGCACCAGCTGCTGGTTCACGACGATATTCCTTATACGTCGCACAACAGCTCTATGTGTGTGTGCGGAGAGATCAGCAGTGATAACTTCAGCGCGGTCGCCGGCTGTTCTTCAAAGTTTCTGGCGGGATCATGCGCAAAATGCTCCGATCCCGGTTTGTGCATAGTAGATATGGACAGTCTGAGCACAAGGTCCGCTCACGAGCTGGTCGAATGGGGGATGAGCGCGAAGAAGAAAGTGCTTGATAAATCAGCCGCATATGAACAGGCAGAAAGATCGGGTATCCATCTTTCCGAGCACGGCGGAACGGGACAGGGCGTGATCGGCGCTCTCGCAGGCGCGGGACTAAGGCTTTCGGGCAGAGACGGCAGGCATAAGGGCAAGTTCGATATCCTGAACGAAAGCGATTGCCTGACTGTTGCCGACTTACTGGCTTCGCCGAACATCGATACTGTCACAACAGAGGACGGGCATACGCCGTCTCCAGAAGATAAAATAAGTATAAATGACAAACTCAAGACAGTACTTATCGGACATAAGGCCGTCCTGCTCGTCAGAAGCGACGGGAACGGAGGCTGGATCAATCTTGCCAGAAAAGAACTCAAGGCATACTGATGAAGAAGATTTCGTACAGTTGCAGTGATGATCTGACAATTACCGCATTAAATTGCGGGAATTTCGTTCAGGATGACGAAGACGAGATTGAGAGCGATGAGACTTCCTGCGTTAACTGTGCCTACAGGAGATGGGGCCCGGACGGGATCTTCTGTATGAGGGAGCGTAAATGAAGTCCTTGAAATTTCTGGGAAAATATCTTCTTAATACAAAGAAGTTCATAATAATCGGGATCGTTTTCACGCTGTTCATGAGCATTACGGAGATATTTCCGGGTGTGATATTCAAGGTGATCGCCGATTCTCTGACGAACCTTTCCCTCAGTACTGACAGACTCAGTATCAAAATTCCGGTAAAATTTTTTGATATGAAGTTTGATCCGTACAGGTTCTCAGTTAAAGAACCGGATAAGATTTTTCAGGTATTTGTGCTGATATGCGTTCTGTTTCTGGTAATATATATTCTCGACGGCTTATTCAGGTACCTTAGGGATATTTATTTCAATTTTGCGATCCAGAAAGTCCTCAAGGAGATCAGGGACGTGATCTGCGGTAAGATACTGCGGCTGCCTTATGCGGAGTTCAAAAGGAACAGAACAGGCGATCTGATGTCGAGGGTGACCTACGATACGACGATACTTCAGAACGTAATTTATGTTTTTATAGAGCTTTCAAGGTCTTCACTATCTCTTCTGATCTTCTGCCCGGTACTTTTTTATATCGACTGGAAGATATCGCTTTTCGCGGCTCTTTTCTTTCCCGCGTCGTTCTATATAATAAAGTATTTCGCTAAAAGGATGAAGCGGCTCAGCAAAGGTATCTCTGACACGGCTGCGGACTATACGGAATTTTTAAAGGACAGATCAGAAAGAAGCGCATCGGTCAGGATGGCCGGTGTAGAGAACCGTGAACATGACAGTTTCAAGGCGATCACTGCTAAAAACTACGAGCTTTCGGTCAGAAATATAAAGATCAAATACTTCCTCAAACCGTCCAACGAGATCATGGGTATTCTCGGTATTGCCGTAATAGCGGTCTATTTCTGCTGGCTGCTTGTGAACAAACAGATGGGCGCGGGTAATATCGTTCTTTATCTGTCTGTTCTCAAATCGGCATATAAACCGTTCAAGAAAGTGGCTGAATCGGCAGGTGATCTGAATTTCTCCCTTGCTGGGGCAGACAAGATAGTCGCGCTGCTGGACAGACCGGAGGAGAATTACGGAAAAGGAGGCGATCCCGGCAGGATAAATGATATCGGGTTCAGAGACGCGTCGCTTGCTTTTGGAGATAATAAAGTACTTGAGAAACTTAACTGTAATTTCGGTATCGGAAGATCGTACGGGATCACAGGCCCATCCGGTTCGGGAAAGACCAGTCTCGTAAACATGATCCCGCTTCTTTACAGACCTGCATCGGGCGAAGTGGTCATCAACAGTACTTCTGCTTCGGAGTTCGATCTTAAGAAAATAAGGGAACGTATATCTTTCGCTTCAAGCGACAGTTTTGAACTGAACGGTAAACTGAGCGAAATTATCAGTTACGGAGTAAAAAATAGAACTGAAACCGTATTATCCGACGAATCAATTAAAGATTTTCTTAATCTCAGGAACTATTCACCGGACATGATCATAGGTAAGGAAGGCGAAGTTCTTTCTGCGGGTCAGGTACAGAAGGTCATACTGATAAATTCGATCCTGAAAGATCCCGATGTCATTATAATTGACGAAGCTTTGGACCTCCTGAGCAGGGAAGACGCAGACAAATTTTTCTCCATGATCAGAAAAGACATAATACTCATAATTATTTCCAGACAGGAATATATTTTAAACAGGCTGAACGAAATCTATAAACTTGAATCAGGTATTATCGTATAAGAAAGTGCTAATCCTTATAGGGAAGGACATGCACTGCTTTGACAGCAAGCTTAACTGCACTGCCTTTTTTTAATTTCAGTCCGTTAAGTGACTCAGTTGTGATCACCGAAGCCATTTCAGCGGGAACTTCGATCTCGAATTTGATCAGGGACATGATATCGCCTTTCTGAATGGACGTTACTTTTCCGGTTATAGTATTTCTTGCTCCGTGTTTCATTTCTGACCTCCTTTGTCGGGTTTGTATGTTTTTATGAATATAACAATAATTCTTTTTCAAAACAAAAATAAATTGACAATACCTTTGCAATGAAATAACTTTGGAGCTTAACGACGAAAAACAGACCGTTTAAAAAAGGAGAAAAAGCCATGACGTTTTTATACTTGAATTCAGACAGAATGGGCGACGGGGACCCGGTGCTCGGTAAAAAACTTATGAATATATTTCTTCAGACTCTTCTCGATAACGGTGAGAAGATTGATGTGATCGGATGCGTGAATTCGGCGATAAACCTGACCACTGAAGGCAGTGATGTGATCAGCATATTAAAAGAATTTGAAAAGAACGGGGTGAGAATAGCTACATGCGGAACGTGTCTGGACTTTCATCATATCCGTGAAAAGCTGATCGTCGGAGAAGTCGGAACGATGAAAAGCGCAGTTGAAATGATGGTCAAAGCCTATAAAATAATCAGACCGAACTGACGGACAATAATACTACTTAAGATACAGCATTCTTTTTGTTTCAGCCGGATTACCGTTGAATGACAGATTGTAGAAATATATTCCGGATTCAAGTTCGTCTGATCCGAATTCGCAATTGTGAATTCCTTTACTCAGGATTCCTGAAAATAAAGTTTTGACAAATTCGCCTTTTGCGCTGGTTATGTTTAAATGTACTATACTGTTCCTTTTCAGACTGAAGCTGATCGTAGTCGAACCGTTGAACGGATTGGGATAATTCTGATAAAGCTCAAAGTCGTTTGCGATATTAACGGGTTCTTCATCAATACCGGTTCCGTTTCTGATGTCAGCTACAATTCCTTCAAAAACTGTCATGGAATACGGGAACCCTTCAGGCAGACTGTACCATCCGTCGTAACTGCCTCCCCATCCGAAATTGATCCTGAAATAATCATCGTCCCTGTAACCGTCGCAAACTACATTGTGACCATAGGACCAGCCGGGATCGACGACCGCGAGATGAACGGGTAGGGATTCCTTAATATTCTCAGCCATTTTAGTCTTGATCTCCTTATCTGTGTACGTAGTACCTAAAAGAAGTACCGATCCGCTGAAACCGAACCTCTGATAAGCGTCGTATGCCTGATCGACACCGAAAGTCCCTGATCCTGATGATGAGTAGACTGACTTTGTTGCCGTTCCGCAGGCGAAATTCAATGCTGCTTTTTCATTATCCGTAAGATCTTCCTTAGCGGCGAATTTTATTTCTATACTGTCAAGATATAGGTTCAGTTTTTCGAAATACGGGAAGTCGTATGCTCTGGCAGCGTCATCTATCCAAAAACTCTGAGTGTAATTGTGATAATACCTGTCACCGCTGCTGAAACGTGTGCCGTTCAGGAGTTTATGGTAGAACAATACCTGTGACATGGCGGTCGCGGGACAGCCGGTCAGCGATCTCTGGCTTGAGCTTAAGTCCATAGGGCACATGAGATTATACGGTGAATTCTGCGTCCATTTTGTTTCTGTCCACCCTCCAGTGGTCGTTGTACCCTCCGGAGGCCATAGTTCTACCTTTGCTTTAGAAATATCAGTGTTTAAAAGCGTTGTCCATTTGTCGCGTATGACCGATTTTGATGACTCATCCTGTCTGTCAATGTATTTCAGTCTTAAAGTCAGGTCGGCCTTTATCATGGAGGCAAGAGGTGAGTCCGCATCGAAAGAATTAAACTTATCGAACACTATGACAGGTACAATCCCGTCGTCCGCGCAAACAACTTCGAACCCGCAAGGGATCAGGTTATATGAATAAGCGAGTAAATTCTCATTACCATCACGGATCTCTGTTCTTCCTCCGACAGCTGAAGTCCATCCGTTGTAGACAATGAAGTTCTTCGCTACAATGTCAGCGTTTTCTGCAGGCACAAATGAGGGAAAAAGTAATGAACTTAAAGCAAATAATAAGCAGACCATACAGGATTTCATGACACTACCTCCGTCAAATTATAAAGACAATATAACTAAATATGTAAGAATTGTAAATTACATCCTGAAGGAAGGATCACCACTCCCTTTTTTTCCTGATCCTATACCTGAAGTAGATGGACGTAGAGCTGATGAGGATCACGAAGATCAGCAGTACGAGAGCCGTTCCGTATGCGATGGGCACCTGCTTATCAGGATGCGAACCTTCCGTCATAAGAGCGTAAATGTGGTATGGAAGGGCCATAACTTCATCGGAAAGCGAGTTCGGGAGCCTTCTGGTATAAAAAGTGGCGGCTGTAAAAAGGATCGGTGCGGTTTCACCTGCAACACGGCCGACAGCGAGAATGACTCCTGTCAGTATGTTTGGAAGAGCAGCCGGGAGAAGAACTTTGAGGATGGTCTGCCTTTCGGAAGCGCCTAAAGAAAGAGAAGCGTCCCTGAACTCGGGAGGAGCGGTCTTTAAAGCTTCCTCGGTATTATTGATAATGATAGGAAGAACGAGTACAGCCAGTGTAAGCGAACCGCTGAGAATGGATACGTCGAACCCGAAATAGATGACAAAAACCGCCATTCCGAACAGGCCGTAGATAATAGACGGAACCGCTGCAAGCGTGCTTATAGTTACTCTGAGCGATCTGACGAACCAGTACGGACGGGCAAAGCTGGTCAGATAAACTGCAGTCATTACTCCGAAGGGTAGAGAGATCAGCACAGATATCATCGTCAGCCAGAATGTTCCTACGATCGCGGGGAAAATCCCGCCTTCGGTCATGAACTTGCGCGGAGATTCGGAAACGAATTCCCACGAAAGCACACCGAAACCTTTATAAAGTATTATGGCGATGAATATGAATAGTACCGATGCGGTCAGGAATGTGAGGATGTTCAGAGCCGAAAGCCCCGCGAACTGTTTTATGCTTCTCATGTTCATCATTTTTTCTTCCTGAAGAATACGAGTTCGGTGACGACGTTGCTCAAGAAAGTGATGGCGAAAAGGACGACGGCTATTCCGAAAAGAGCGCTGTAATGCATGCTGCCCACAACTGTTTCACCCATTTCAGCGGCTATGGCTGATGTCATCGGGCGAACGGGATCGAAGATGCTGTCCGGTATCTGCGCCGATCCTCCGGCCACCATTAGTACGACCAGAGTTTCGCCTATGGCCCGTCCGAAAGCCAGGATGAAGCTTCCTATAATACCGCTCTTAGCCGCAGGTATGACGACGCGGAAAATGGTCTCGAACTTGTTCGCGCCCAGGCTGTAGGACGCTTCCCGAAGGCTTCTCGGTACCGCGTTCAGCGCATCTTCGCTCATGGTAGAGACTATCGGCACTACCATTATTCCGAGTATAAGAGAAGCCGAGAACAGGTTAAGGCCGACCGGGATATTGAGGACTTTCATTAGGAACGGAGACAGAAAAACGATCCCCACGAGACCGTAGATGACTGAAGGTATCCCTGCGAGGAGTTCTATCAGCGGTTTGATTACTTCTTTAGTCCTTCTTCCCGCGAGTTCCGATATATATATCGCCGAACCAAGGCCGAGGGGCACAGCCACTGTCAGAGTGCCTATAGTAACCAGCAATGAAGATATTATAAGAGGGTACATACCGAATTCCGGAGGAGTGTCTACAGGCCTCCATTCGTTACCGAAAAGCATTCCAGTGATGCCGAATTTTTCAAAAACAGGCAGTCCCTGAGATATGATGCTGATTATAATACCCGCAAGAGCGGCTATCGTGAAGAAAGCCGCTCCGTAGGTAACAGTTGAGAATATTATATCCCAGAATCTTTTCAAATTATTTTGAACCTTTTTCTGATTTCACTTTAACGAAACCCATTTCCTCAACAAGCTTCTGTCCTTTAGCCGACAGAACGAAATCAATGTATCCTTTTACCTTGCCTTCGGGTTTTCCGCTAGTGTACATATGAAGCGTTCTTGCTATAGGATAAACTTTATCCTGGATAGTTTTCTCGGTAGCTTCAACTCCGTTTACTTTCACGGTGTTTATAGTATCGTTAACATATCCTATTCCTACATAACCCACAGCTCCTTTGGTATCCTTGACTGTAGTTGCAACCGCGTTGTTTGAAGCCAGCATCAGAGCCGATGAGTTCAGTTTATCTTTCTGAAGCACTTTTTCTTCAAATACTTCATAAGTTCCGGATGATACGTCCCTTGAAACTATAACTATGCTCAGGTTCGGTCCGCCGACCTCTTTCCAGTTCGTTATCTCGCCGGTGTAGATCTTTTTGAGCTGTTCAATGGTCATATCCTTAACGACATTGGATTTGTGAACGATAACCGCTATACCGTCGTTGGCGATAACGTTCTCGTAAGGATGCATATTGTTGTTTTTTGCCGTTGTCAGTTCTTTTTCCTTAATATGCCTTGAAGCGTTACCGATATCGCACGTACCGGCTATTATACCCGCTATACCGACCCCTGAACCTCCGCCCCTTACAGAGATATCAATTTCGGGATTAAGTTCCATGTAAGCTTCTGCGGTAGCCTGAGCTATCGGAAGTACGGTCGTCGATCCCACCATAGTTATCTGATCATTCTTTTTCGCGAAAGACGCCATTACTGCGATCATCATTATTACCAGTACTAATTTTTGTTTCACACGATCCTCCTAAGTTTTGTTTACGGAGGTAATTTCGCATTCGAATGTTAGGAGAAAAATAAAAGTCTGTTAGAATTGTGTTAGAAATTCGGCGGGGCAGGTATTTTAATATTTATATTGAGTTCCATGCTAAACAGACAAAACTAAGATATAGTTCCGAAATGATTTTATACGGGAAAAAGACTTTACAAAATCAGGAAAAGAAATTATATTTCTATTGAGTGAATTTTCTCAATATTCTGAGTAAAATTACTCAAGACCCTGAATAATTGTATTGAATCGTACGTAATGGAGATACCTTTTATGGAAAGTAAAATAAAAATAATTGAAAAAAGACTGAATGAAAAAAGGAAGTTCATTCAGGTAATTTCCGGTCCGCGTCAGGTTGGTAAAACAACGGCAATACTTGAATACCTGAAACGGACAGAAAAGAAAAATGTTTACATTACAGCGGACGATGTCAACCCGGAAAACGGAGTATGGATCAGCCAGCAGTGGGGGATCGTCAGGCTGAAGATGAAAGTCGAAAATGCGAATGAGTATATTCTGGCGATCGACGAGATCCAGAAGATCAGAAACTGGAGTGAATCGGTCAAGCTCGAATGGGATAGAGACAGCAGAGAAAAAACAAATATCAAGCTTGTCCTTCTGGGATCATCACAGCTGCTTATGCAGAAAGGACTGAGCGAATCTTTAACCGGCAGGTTTGAAATAATAAAAATGGTTCACTGGTCCTATTCGGAGATGAAAACAGAATTCGGTTTCACACCTGAACAGTATGTATGGTTCGGGGCATATCCCGGCGCGGGTGAGCTGATACATGACGAAAAAAGATTTAAGGATTACATAAGAAATTCAATAATCGAAACTACGATCTCAAAAGATATTCTGCAAATAACAAGAGTTGACAAACCTGCACTGCTGAAAAGCGTCTGCGAACTCGGGCTTCTGTATTCCGGACAGATTTTATCATTCAATAAATTCCTGGGACAGTTGCACGATGCAGGCAATACTACAACGGTATCGCATTATCTTGACCTGCTTGATAACAGCGGTATAGTTGGCGGAATTTCTAAGTTTATGATGCAGGATGTAAGGATCAGAGCTTCAAGCCCGAAACTTTCGGCCCATAACACCGCTATCATAAACTCATTGATGCCGGAGAAATATGTTGAGATAATCGAAAAACCCGAGAAATGGGGCAGGCTGGTTGAGTCATGCGTAGGATCACATCTGCTCAATCGTTCAAAACTTGAAAATTATGAATTGTTCTATTGGCGTGAGAATAACTTTGAGGTCGATTTCGTCCTTAAAAAGGGAGAAAAAGTTGTCGCTCTTGAGATCAAAAGCGGGAACATACAAAAAACCGACGGGATGAGAAAATTCATGCAGATATACGGCAGCTCAAAAAGCTATATTGTCGGCGGCCAGGGACTTTCGTGGCAGGAATTTTTAACTTTCAGCCCAAGCGACCTGTTTTAGTCTAAAAGGAACAGGATTGGAATATGCCAGATTGAGTGTTATCTTGCCCGTAAAAGAGTAATTTAACGGGAGAAAACTTAAAGGAAATTAAGAAATTATTCCTGATCCTTTTCGGAATGTCTCACGATCGTGCCTTCTATCATGTAAATGACATCTTCGGATATGTTCGTGGCGTGATCGGCTATCCTTTCAAGATATCTCGAGACTGAAAGATAGTTCAGATAGCGTTCCATTTTAGACGGATCTTTCTTGACCTCTGATACGAATATCGAATACATCATGCTGTTCATGTCGTCGATACCTTGGTCGCGGTCGATCACGGATCTTGCTTTTTTCATGTCCAGGTCTACAAGCGAATCTATGCTGTCGTTGAGCATCTGAAGGGCTATGTTCGTCATGGCCGAGAAATCAAAATCGGGTTCGCTTCCCTCGATATCGGCTAAAGTCACGCTCCTCTGGGCTATGTTTTGTGCAAGGTCACCGACTCTTTCCAGGTCGGAATTTATCTTGAGGATAGAAATTATCATCCGCAGATCGGTCGCAACGGGCTGATAGAGCGCCAGCATTTTGAGGCAGTCCTCCTCGATCTCGATCTCCCTGCAGTCGATGTCCCTGTCGCCGTCGACTATAATTTTTGCGAGCTCTTTATCTTTGTTCAAAAGTGATCTTATCGCGGATCTGAGCCTTTCCTCGACCAGCGTGCACTGCGCGAACATTTTATTTTTAAGCTTTTTAAGCTCATTCTGAAGATGTACGGACATTTTATCTCCTAACCGAATTTCCCGGTGATATATTCTTCTGTTTTTTCTTTCTTTGGCTTTGTGAATATCGTTTTCGTGTCTCCTTCCTCAATCAGCACGCCTTCGTAGAAGAAAGCTGTTCTGTCCGAGACCCTGGCGGCCTGCTGCATGTTATGAGTGACTATCACGATAGTATAGTTCCCTTTAAGTTCTCCGATAAGGTCCTCGATCCTTGCGGTAGACCTCGGGTCAAGCGCGGAAGCGGGTTCGTCCATGAGCAGGATCTCGGGTTCGACCGCGAGCGCTCTGGCTATACAGAGCCTCTGCTGCTGTCCGCCGGAAAGCCCCATCGCACTTT
The DNA here is from genome assembly GCA_003252515.1 of Candidatus Delongbacteria bacterium. GTDB lineage: Bacteria > UBA4055 > UBA4055 > UBA4055 > UBA4055 > UBA4055. The sequence continues at coordinate 20,411 of QKDR01000125.1, forward strand.
TACCCAGCCTGTCCTTTACCTCGTCCCAGAGCGCGGCGTTCCGGAGGCTGGTCTCGACTATCCTGTCGAGCTCTTTTTTGGATGTCGAGCCGTGTATCCTCGGACCGTAAGCGATGTTGTCGTAGATCGTTTTCGGGAAAGGAGTCGATTTCTGAAAGATCATACCCACTCTTTTCCTTAATGAGACCACATCTGTCCCTTTGGCGTAGATGTCGCGTCCGTCGATCTCTACTTTCCCTTTTACTCTCGTTCCGAAGATCGTGTCGTTCATCCTGTTAAGAGTTCTCAGATAGGTGGATTTTCCGCATCCCGACGGTCCGATCAGTGCTGTCACGAGACCTTTTTGTATATCCATAGTGATATCGAAAAGCGCCTGGTGTTCGCCGTAGAAAAAATCAAGGCTTTCCGTCTTTATCTTTACATTTTTGTCCATTAGTTCTCCGAAGGTCCGTCTGCCGGAATGACAATAGTGAAAGTAGATCCTTTTCCCGGTTTGCTTTCGACTTTGACCTGCCCTTTGTGTAGGTTCACGATATGTTTAACTATAGCCAGTCCGAGTCCCGTGCCGCCTTCTTTTCTGCTTCTTGCCTTGTCCACTCTGTAGAATCTTTCAAAAAGCCTCGGAATATGTATCTTTTCAATTCCCGGTCCCTGATCCGTCACTGAAAAAAGGACATCATTTCCGCTTTTACTGCATTTTACCGTTACCGAAGTATCTTCCGGACTGTATTTGACAGCGTTGTCGGTGAGGTTCATAAGCGCCTGTTCGATAAGGTGGCTGACGCACATGATCCTTCCGGAGCAGGTGCTGGAGACGGCGACAGTTATATTTTTTTTGCCGGCGGAATGCGCGAATATATTCTTCACATTGTTCAGAATAGTAACCGGGTCAGCAGGAGCAAGTTCTATTTCCTCAGGTTTCTCCTCATCTTTTTCCAGCTTCGAAAGCGTCAGCAGGTCCTCGATTATAGAGTTCAGTCTGTCAGTATGATTGGCTATTATCTTTAAGAACCTTTCTCTGTCCTCTTTATTGTCCCCGGCGCCGTCGTTCAGTGTTTCAATAAATCCTCTTATAGCAGTTAATGGTGTTCTCAGCTCATGTGAAACGTTCGCCACGAATTCTTTCCTGATACTTTCGGCGCGCATCAGCTGAGTAATGTCGTGCATAACGAATACAATCCCGCTTTTTTCTCCTTCTTCAGGCCCTATCGTCGAGCCGTGGAGTCTGAAAACTGATTCATAACCGGATATGTTGACTGCGGGAATAGTCCTTTCGATCGAATGTTCCGATGACGAGAGTTCTTCTGCGAAATTCTGGAAAGAGCTGTTGCGGACTGCCTGATTGAATAGTCTCCCGCGCACATTTCCCGGGTCTACGGACAGGAATTTTCCGGCCGCTCCGTTCATTAATATGATAATACCTGTCATATCCAGCGCAACTACGCCTTCAACCATAGACTCCAGGATCGCTTCCTGCTCGTTAGTTCTGGCAGTCAGAGTTCCAATCTTTTCCTCCAGTTCGGATGCCATAACATACATGGACTTGGCGAGTTCCTGAGTTTCGTGATGCGGGTACATTCCCGATTTGACAGAGAAATCTCCTGCGGCATAACTTGCGGCAGTACCCTGAAGCTCTTTCAGCGGCCTGCTGAGCCTGTCGGAAATATAGAAACTTACGCCAAGGAGAACAAGCAGAACGACGAGAGCCAGGAAAGCGATCTTTCTTGAGAATGCAGAGATCGTATCTGAAAATCTGAGCAGAGGATAAGCGGCTCTCACAACGATCTTCTCTCCGGCTACTGATACGGGCACGGCTACGTACATCAGGTCCTGTTTCAAAGTGGCGCTGAACCTGACGGAATTGCCTGTTCTTCCACCGAGAGCGGCTATTATTTCAGGTCTGTCAGAGTGATTTTCCATTTCTTCGGCAGGATTTTCGCTGTCGCTTATTACCGTTCCGTCCGCTTTTATTACCGTATATCTGGTGTATGAATCAGCAGATAAATGACCGGAGATAGAACTGATCTTTGAAATACTTAGAGTATCGTCAGCTGCAAGCGCTCTTCCGAGCAGGAAAGCCTGCTCTTTCAGTTTAAGCTTAATACTTCCCGAATACGAATCCTCATATTCCGATACAGAAAACAGGAACACCGACAGTGACGCAAGCAGAGTTACTGCCAGCAGCGATGGAAAGACGCTCCAGAAGAATGGTTTTTTTTTCATATTTATTTATCCGTAAATCTGTAACCTATACCGCGAACTGTCTCAATATAAATTCCCGCTTCACCGAGTTTTTTCCTGAGACTCACCATCATGACATCTACGCTTCTGTCGGTAACGGGATAGTTAGTTCCGTGAACGTTTTCCACGATCTGATATCTTGTGAAGACCCAGCCGGGCCTTGATGCCAAAAAGTGCAGGGCTTTGAACTCTGAAGCCGTCAGTTCGACAGAACTTCCATCAATTTTAACTTCGAACCTGCCTGGAACGATCTCAATGTTATGTATCCTGATCTCGTCTTTGTTGATCTCTTCGATCTGTTCTTTTCTTCTGAGAACTGCTTTTATTCTGGCAACAAGCACTTTAGGGCTGAATGGTTTAACAATATAATCGTCTGCCCCAAGCTCAAGCCCTGTTATTATATCAGATTCCTCCCCCTTTGCAGTGATCATGATAACCGGAATATCACCTGTTCCCGGATTTTTTTTCAGTCTCCTGCATATTTCAAGACCGTCGATGCCGGGAAGCATCAGGTCTAAAAGTGCAATGTCGCATTTTTCGTCAGATATGTGTCTGAAAAAATCCTCCCCGCTGCTGAACGCTTTAGGTATAAAGGAATTGCGCGTAAGAGTATAAGTCAGAAGTTCGCTTATGTCTTCGTCGTCTTCCACAATAAATATTTTTTCTCTGCTCAATCCGCCTCCGGATGTCTTTTAACAATATACCAAATATCGTTTCCGGTTGTTATAAATTTATTACAGAAATGTTAGAAAAACGTTAGAATTGATCGCGGGCACATAAAAAATTTACGGATCATTACAGGTGTTACGAACATAATCCTAATTTAAATATAATATAAAACTGACTCGGGGCGAACGCGCTGCTAACAAACCGGTATTAAATTCCCGCTATGTTCAAAGTTCTTATCATTCTGTTGTTCATTTTTCCGGATCTTGTTTCGGCCGGAGACTGGAAATTAAAAAAATCGGGAACCAATTATAAGGCTTATATAAAGGCCGGAGAGAATAAATCTTACCGTATTACAGCGGATTTCCGTGTTAGCGCTGATAAAATAGTGAGTTTTCTTACGGATTTTAAAAGTTTTCCGGAAATATACGACGGCATCGAATCTGTGGATATCATCGAAAATGACGATTCAACATCGGTGAACTATACAGTCCTGAAAGTTCCCTGGCCTTTCACCAGAAGAGATATGGTAACTAAAGTCAGGGTAAAAAAGAAAGACGGAAACACAAAAGAAATACATTCCGAATCTGTCAGCGGTTTTGTTAAAGAACGGTCTGACAGGATAAGAATAAAGATCTTCGAGGAAACGGTCGAGATTGATTCGGTCACTCCTGTAACGTCAGGAATGATCATTACGGGTACGATAGAGACTGGCGATATGGTCCCCGGGTGGCTGGAAGACAGATTACTTTTTTCAGGGCCTGTAAAGACAGTTGAACTGATATCAAAACTGAAGGAGAAGGAATAAATTGAAGAGAGGACAGAATTTCCAGAAAGAGCTTAAAACGGAATTGAACGCATTCCTGAAAGAACAGGCGTCAAAATATCCTGAGAATGAACTTCTGAAGGCTGACCTGCACTGTCATGATCACAACAGCGATGTTCCGGACGAACTGCTCGGAAGGATCCTTAACGTACCGGAGACCTGGCTGAAAACTGAGGACCTGATAAGCAACCTGAGATCTAACGGATGCGACGTGATAACAGTAACAAATCACAATAACGCGCGTTCTAACTTCGAGATGAAACGCAAAGGTCACGATATGCTCACAGGAGCGGAGTTCAGCTGTATGGTTCCGGACCATGAAGTGGGAATTCACGTACTGGCTTACGGTTTCAGCGAGGAACAGGAGCGGAAACTCCTCGAACTGAAGGAAGATATCTACGAATTTCTCAAATACGCGAAAAAGAACGATATTCCGACCGTATGGGCGCATCCTCTGTTCCAGTACAAATCGGACGGTATACCTCCCTACAGTTTTTTCTGCAAGACCGCTCTGCTCTTCGAGAGGTTCGAAGTGATAAACGGTCAGAGGAACACCTGGCAGAACATGCTGATAAAATTCTGGCTGGACAGCATAACAAAAGAGGATATTGATTCCTGGTCGGAGAAATTCGGCATAGACCCGAAAGAATACTGCTCGGATCCGTACAGGAAAGTATTCACCGGCGGATCGGACAGTCACATGGGGATATTTTCAGGCGATACGGGAACGTATCTGCATATACCTGATCTCGCCGAGAGAAGAAAAAAGGAACCGCTTTCTAAGCTTGCACTGGAAGCTATACGGAAAGGAAATACTGCGGTTTACGGGTCCGATCAGAACACGGAGAAGCTGACCGTCGCGTTCCTGGATTATTTCAATCAGGTCTGTCTGAATTTTAAAGATCCGGGACTTACAAGGATGCTTCTTCATAAAGGGACGACTTTCGATAAAACTCTAGCTTTTCTTATTTCGAACGGCATTTCAGAGATACAGAGGCATAAAGTCACTATAAACTTCATAGACCTGTTCCATAAGTCGTTCAATGGGAAAGTGCCGTCCTATTTCCGAAAACTTCTTGTTCCTGCAGTATACAAACCGATATTCGATTCGGCGGTAATGATAGCTGAGGCGAAACAGAGAAAAGGTTTCGATACGGTCGGGCATTTCCAAAAACATATCACACTGATCTCGAACCAGCTGAACAAAGTCCTTTTTTCAAGACTTAAGAAGAAGCTGGATGAAATAAACTTCGAGGAGAAATTTAAAAACACCTCGCTTGACAATATCGTCAATTTTCTTGAACTTCCGACTGATCTGAGATCATATTCCGGAAAGAGCAGGAAAGAAAACGGAAATATGACCCGTCCGGATATACCGAAATTTCTTGACGGACTGTCATTCCCGATGCTGACATCACTGATCATCCTAGCGGCTAATTTCACCAGTTCGAAATCTCTTACGCACTTAAGGCCTCTTTACGAGAATTTTTCCAGCCGTACCGGGAAACTTTCCCATCCCAAAAGAATGCTCTGGCTGACAGACACTTACGGGGACAGGAACGGGGTCTCGATGTCTTTAAAAGCAATGCATGAGGAGATCAAAAAGAGAGATCTGCCGATCGATCTGCTTGTATGCTCGGGTACGGAGAAATCCGATGACCATCTGATCGTGATCAGGCCTGAAATGGAGTTCGTTCTGCCGTTCTATAAGCATCAGCCTATCAGGATACCGAATTTCTTAAAGATACATTCTATTTTCCAGAAAGGGGAATACGACAGGATAATGTGCTCGACCGAAGGTATCATGGGTGCTGCAGCCCTATATCTGAAACATGCTTTCACCGTTCCCGCGCATTTTTATATACATACGGACTGGATAACTTTTGCCAAGGACGTTCTGGGATTCGATATACATGAGCTCAACAGGACGAGGAGATACCTGAGAGCATATTACGGCGCGTTCGACAGTCTTTTCGTACTGAATACGGATCAGAAGGAATGGCTGACGGGCAGGGAAATGGGGTTCGATGAAGATAAAGTCCGTATAACCGCGCACTGGGTGGATGGTGTGTTTAAACCCTACGACAGCGGTCTGAGGGAAGCAAAGAATCTTGACAATTCGGTATATATGATAGAAGAAAAGAAAGTACCTACCATTCTTTATGCGGGAAGGATAAGTAAGGAAAAGGGCGTACTGGAATTGCCGGAATACTTCAGAGCCGTTAAAAAGGAAATAAAGGAAGCAAGGATAGTTATAGTCGGTACAGGACCGGCAGAGAAAGAGCTGAAGCAGAAACTCCCGGAAGCCGAATATCCGGGCTGGGTGGACCACTCCGACCTTCCGAAGATATATTCATCCGCGGATATTTTCATTCTGCCGTCGCGTTTCGACACTTTCGGATGCGTCGTTCTTGAGGCGATGGCGTGCGGTCTGCCCGTGATATCATATAATACCAAAGGGCCTAAAGATATTATAAACGACGGGTTCAACGGTTATCTTGTCGATACGATCGGGGAAGCCGCAGGAAAGACCGTACAGTACCTGAAAAACACCGGTGTTCATGCTAATTTCAAAAAGAGTGCCGTCGGGAAAGCCGGCAGATATACTGCGGACCGTATCCTTAACGATCTTCTAAGGGCGGTCAGACTGTAATGAGAAATATTCCCGGCAGCAGGTTCGTCTGGTGGAAGCACGGAATAATCTATCATATTTACGTTCTGAGCTTCAGCGATTCCGACAATGACGGCCGCGGCGATATCAGGGGAGTTATTTCGAAGCTTGATTATATCAGATCACTCGGTGTAAACGGGATATGGCTTTCTCCTGTATTCAGATCGCCCATGAAAGATTTCGGATACGATGTTTCGGACTATTATTCTGTAGATCCCGTTTTCGGCACGTTAAGCGATCTTGACGAACTGATCTTAAAAGCTCATGAATTGAATATAAAGGTGATACTGGATATGGTGATGAACCATACGTCGGAAGAGCATCCCTGGTTCATTGAGTCGCGCTCGTCCGTTCAGAGCCCGAAAAGAGACTGGTACATATGGCGCTGCGGAAAAGGAAAGAGACCTCCGAACAGATGGAGGACGGCGTTCGGGCTGAAAGCATGGGAATACGACGCGAGTTCGGGAGAATATTACTACCATTCGTTCTTTAAGGAACAGCCCGACCTGAACTGGCGGAACGACGAAGTTAAGAATGAATTTATAAAAATATTCAGATTCTGGCTGGACAGGGGAATAGACGGTTTCAGGCTCGACGCCGTTAATTTTATCGTCAAGGACAAGAAGTTCAGGAACAATCCCGGCATTCTTCAGATGCTCCGTGGGAAAAGAAAATTTTATTCAAGGAACCGCGGAACATCGGTGAAACTTCTCAAGGAGTTCAGAGAGCTGACCGAGTCGTACGGGGACAGGGCTCTTATCGGAGAGATATTCGCGCTGCCGCCGGGAGAATCGGACATAGTGGGATATTATCTTTCATCAGGCGAGGACACGCTGAATCTTGCGTTCGATTTCTCGCTCCTTTTTCAGATATGGGGAGCAAATAATTATTACAGGGCCATAGAAAGATCGTACGCGAATATTCCGGAAAAAGGATGGCCGTGCATCGTGTTCTCGAATCACGATCTCAACAGGAGTTCCAGCAAGTGTCTTAAACCCGGCAACAGACTGAAAAAAGCCAAGATCAAGGCGGTACTGCAGCTCACACTGAAAGGTACTCCGTTCATTTATTACGGAGAAGAGATAGGAATGAAGAACGCGAAGATACCGTTCAGGGATATAAAGGACCCTCTGGGTAAAATGTTCTCCGTTTTCTACAGGGGAAGGGACAGGTCAAGAACGCCGATGCAGTGGGACGACACGCTGAACGCAGGTTTTTCAAGATCCGAACCGTGGCTTCCGCTGAACTCTGACTATACGGAAATCAATGCGGAAATGCAGACAAGTAACGATAATTCTCTCCTTAATTTCTACAAGGAACTTATTAAATTAAGAAATTCAAGTCCCGCACTGTACAGAGGTGACTGGCTGCCTGTCATAAGAGGCAATCACGGAATAGTGTCATACCTGAGGTTATACAGATCGGACAATATTTACGTTATGCTGAATTTCAGTTCTCATCCTAAAGATATGATGTTCGACAATAGAAAATATATAATTTTACTTTCGTCTCTGGACAGACAACCTGGCGTGCCTGTTACAGGCAATGTACTGAGGATCATGCCTCTGGAAGCCGTAATATTCAGGATCATATAATAAAAAATCCCGGAGAGGGGAAATAAAGCCGGGATGTCTTCTGATCAGGCCGTTTCAAAGCGGACTAGGCCTACCCTGCGCTAGTAGGAGGTCTAAGGATTCATCCGCTTTCTGCATTTGCCTGAATTATCTATGTCAAAGTTCCTGTTTTAAATCTACGTCCCGAATGTTAAGTGAGTGTGAGACGCCCGTTAGAATTCCGTTATTTTATTCCGTAAAGCAGGATCGCCGCGAGAAGAGCGGCACAATAAAACTTAAATATGATCTGTACTTTCATCGGTTTCATAATAACCTCCCGAATGTTTTCTGATTACATTATACGGGTGTTGTGTGAAATAAAGTTTAGATTAACGTTAGAATGATGTTAAATAAAAACCCCGGCAGATTACGCGCGGAGGCGATGAATTTGGAAAAAATAATTGTCTTGCTTAGGAACGAAAAAACATTTACATTGAAACTGCAAATACTTTTAAACAGCAGGAGATATTAAATGATAAGAAGTTCGACGTTACTGGTATTTTTATTGTTGGCATTATCAGGTTTTTCTATGTCGAATGGTGAAGAAACAACCTTAAAGGATTCCGTTTCGATTAAAGGGCGGATAACAGGTGAGTTAAAAGGTATTGTAGTTGACGAAAAAGGAGATCCCGTAAAAGGCGCGGTCGTTGCTATTGACGGAACTCACTGGACATGCACAACGGATGAGTCGGGAACATATAATATCAACGGGATAAAAGCCGCTACTTATTCTGTTACTGTTACTGACTCTAATAAAACGATTTCAGTAAATAAAGACATACACATCGATGTCGGTTTAACTGTTACTGAGAATTTCAAGCTTGTACCGAAAGAATCTTTAAATGAATTACAAAAATTACCTACTCCATTGAAGAAATATCCAACAGGTAGTATTCAAGGAAAAGTGCTTGACGACCAAGGCAATCCTTTACCTGGTGCAAACATAATGGTTTTAGGTACGACATGGGGAGCTGAAGCAGATGATGATGGGAATTTTAATATCTCAGAAATAAGGACTGGTACTTATACTTTCAAAGCAGAATTTGTCGGATATACTCCATTGGAAGTTAGAGATGTCAAAATCGCAAGTGATTCAAATAATGCAGTAAAATTTAAATTAAGACAAGAGAGATTACATTTCGATAGCATTCAGGAATATCTTCCAGGTTCAGTATTCGATCAAAATAACAAACCTCTAAAAGATGTAAAAATATCAATTGTTGGGACTGAGTTCATAACAAAAACTGACAGTAATGGAATATTTAAATTTACTGGTCTTGAAAAAGGAAAATACAATATCAAGGCAGAATTAAATGGTTACAATTCTTTTCAACAAGATTCTGTAAAATTTGGGAGAACTGGTACAATAACACTTCTTCAAATCAAACTCGTAAAAAAAGAATGCGATGATGAAAATAAAAATCCTCGAACTATTAATATTGAATCTATTGAGAAATTAGAGCCAACAATAGTTGAGAAACCTATCATTTATCTCTATCCTGAAAAAGAAACCAAAGTGAACGTAAAACTCGATTATAAAGGTACTTTCACGGCAACTTATCCGAAATATCCTGATAACGGCTGGACGGTTACAGCTAAACCCGACGGTACTTTGACTGATAAGAACGGAAAGAAATATTATTCTCTTTTCTGGGAAGGCGTTGATAATAAAATTTTTACGCTTAATGAAGGTTTTGTTGTCAAAAAAGAAGACACTGCCGATTTTCTTGAAAGAAGTCTGACTATCCTTGGTCTGAATTATAAAGAAGCGAACGAGTTCGTCATCTATTGGCTTCCTGAACTTGAAAAGCATCCGTATAATCTCATCCATTTCTCTACGAAGGAATATGAAGAACTCGCCGAACTCACTGTAGAACCGAAGCCAGACATAATTATCAGAGTATTTATGGTCTTCAAAGGACTTGATAAGCTCGTCGAAATCAAAGAACAGAAACTAGTTCCGAAGACAAGGAAAGGCTTTACTGTAGTTGAGTGGGGCGGGACTGAATTAAGAAAACGTAACCCTATACTGCCAACAAATAATGGTTAGTAATGACTCTAAGAAAGCGCAAAACGACAAAATTATTTTACTTGCGAACTTATATTCTTTATACTATTTTACAATAACAAATTCTTTGATTCGGGGGCACTAATGATATCTGCTTTAGATGTGGCCAAACTTTTTTTAAAGTGGGCATACAGGGATGGTGATGTAATCACCAATCTTAAAATGCAAAAATTACTATATTATGCTCAAGCTTGGCATCTTGTTTATTTCGATAAGCTATTGTTCGATGAAAATATTAAGGCTTGGGATTTTGGACCGGTTGTTCCTTCTGTTTACACTGAATATAAAGAATTTGGAGCCAATCCTATTATTATAGATGTTGATAGTAGTCTTGAAGATTTATTCAATCAAGATACTTTAGAATTCCTAGAAGCTGTATATGGGAATTATATCAAATATTCAGCGCATGATCTAGTAAATATTACACATAACGAAAGACCTTGGATTGAATCATATAAAGAAGGAGAATCCAATACAATAAATTGTGACTTAATAAAAGAATATTATACAAAACTTCTCAATGACACCCAAAAATAAGAAGTCTTATAACTTTCCTAAAGTCAAATTATCTCAAAGCGAATCTTATACATTTCCTTTACAAAATGTGGGATTTTACGGGTTAAATCCATATTTTTCATTTAAAAAATACCATCATGATAACCCTGAGTTTAATTTCAGTAATTTTAATACAGAAGAGATATGTATTTTTTTTGAGGAACTAAAGAACATGTCTGATTATAAATGGGAAGAAATTTTTAATCGTTTAAGAAGCTATTATCACGCACACAAAGTAGACTGGAATTTCACAGCCTATGAAAAAGGTTTTAAACATGATGAATCCATTACAAACTATCCTGTCTATCAATTCAAAATTCATAAACAATGGCGTGTATTCGGCTATTTTAATCATCATAATATTTTTAAGATTGTATGGGTTGACAAAAAACATTTAGTGTATCCATGGGACAGATAGTTGCTTATTGGGTTAACTAGATGATTGGAGGATTGTAATGGAATTAAGTAACTTTGCCAATATTGCTACAATCGTTGGTGCTTGCACTGCGGTCGGAGTTATTGTGTACACTGCATACCAAGTTCGCCAAAATACTCTTATAAGTCGGGGGCAATTCTGGTTAGAGCTTGAAAAAATGTTTACAGTTCATGATGAAGTTCATATAAATCTTAGACCCGGCGGAAAATGGTCGAAGGATGGTTCAGGTCCTGAATCAGTTAATGATTGGGCAAAAGTGGAGGACTACATGGGGCTTTTTGAGCACTGTGAAATAATGTTATCAAATAAGGTGATAGACTGGCAAACTTTCGGCGCTATATTTTCATATCGCCTTAACAATATCTTGTGGAATAAAAAAATAATTGAGGCCAAACTGGTTAATGAAAGATCTTCATGGGAAGGATTTCTTCGTTTATTGGAAAAACTCCAAATTTCAATTTCTGAATATGTTGACTAACAAGAGGTTGCACAAGAATATGTGATCCGAGTTCGGCTCCTGTGAGTCTTTGCATTATTTCCCGTAATCAAAATTTCCGCTTGCATTTCAAAGATTCGCCGTTTACATTTGTTATGTAATATAAAATCAAACAAGAGGTGTAGCTAAAGCTTAACAATGCTTCACGACATATTGCGACTTCTATATAAGTAGTTGCTTGAACTGAATTGATCTTCCGGATAAACCACCAATTTTTATGTAAGACAGATTAATTTAAGTGAGAGCACCCGAGGCGGGGTGCGATCATTTATATCTTGTCTTACGGGCCGTGGTGGGCCTATCCGGTGGGATGTTAAATGTATTGCATCCCGTTTTTATTTATAGAAGAAAATACAGGAGGACTATGAAAATGAAAAACTGTGATTGAACAAAGAAAGAAAAAATAACAAACAAAGGAGGTAAGTTGGAAAAAATAATTATCTTGCGCAGGAATCAAAAAACATTTACATTAAAGCTAATAAAAATATTTTAAGTAATTGGAGGCATTAAATGAAAAATAGTTTAGCGTTATTAATGTTTTTACTGCTGGCATTGTCAGGATTTGCGATGTCAAACGATTCTGCAGATGAACCGAAGTCTGATCAAGGTATTGGTATTCAGCAGGAAATAAAAACTGATAATAATAAAATCACAGAAGAGGAGCTTCATAACATTGCGGTGAATTACTACAAGTACATTTTTGAAGAGGAACATGAATGGAAAGGGATTAGAGTTGATTCGACAAAATCTGTAATAAAAAATATTACTCCTTTAAAAGATGGGGATATTACTCTTGCCTACATTGTAAATTATAACCCAAGAGGTTATGCTTTTATATCAGCTTACAAAAGTCTCTATGGTCCCATACATAGTACTGGTGGCGGTAATGACACATATAAAAATGGAGTGGAAGAGGGCTTTCTTTCTATTCACGATAAGAGAATTCATCACCCTACACAATCAGGATACTACGAAAGATTGTCGCAGGCTTTGAAAGAAGGAAAAGTTCTTTCAGAAGAAAAAGATTTCAAGTCTTGGGAGAAATTCAACAAGCCCCCAAATGAATTCAATGAAAGGGCAAATTTTGACAATCAGTATCCACCTCCTAAATGGTGGCTCGAAAAAAAAAAATTCTTGGAAAACGAATAAATCCGTAAAAAACACACTCGGTCTGTTACAAACAGAATGGAATCAAGATCCGCCATACAATAATTTTTGTCAATCCGGTACTGCCGCAGTCGGTTGTACCCCTCTTGCTATCGCTCAGTTAACTAAATTTTACAACTACCCTTCCGTAGGACTTGGAAATCTTTCAGGCAGCTCGTATGATTGGGCGAATATGCCAGCTTATGCAACGACTTCAAGTACTCAGATTGAACAGGATGCTGTTGCTCTAATTTGCGGCGATGCAGGGATAGCTACAAATGCCATTTATTACGGAATGGATTCCACAACCGCAAAATTCTCTTCAATATCCCCAGCGTTGACATCGAAATTCAACTACACTGCACAGCTGAATTCAAGAGCGTCAAATTATGCTACACTGGCAATTTGGGCCGATTCTCTGAAAACAAGCATGACTAGAAATCAGCCTGTAATTTATGCGGGTATATATAAAGGTAACAACCATACTTGGATTATTGACGGTTACAGAAATACTGGAATTGACGAATTTCACTTCAATGAGGGTCAAACTGATACTACTGCAAATAGATATTATACAATCACAGATATCTTATCATCTGATGCCGCGGTATTTAATATCAAGCCTGACAAAAACGAAATGGCTTTGACTATTCCATACAAAGAGGATTTTGAGAATACTGAAGAATATCAGATTCCGAAGAACACAGGAGTATCAAGGGTAACGGATATTAATAATTCTGTTTACAATCCGTTTTTTGTACTTGATATGACCAGTAAAGAATTATGGTCAACAAATTTAGTTGATCTGTCGGATTGGTTCGTGATAAAGAAGATCAATCTTGCTTGCGATTCCGTTCCTGTATTGAAATTTAAATACACTGTACATGAAAATAGCGGATTGTCACCGGATGACAGCCTAATTATTCAAGTTTCTGATAATAACCGAGTTTCATGGTCAGATAAATTTATTTTAGATGCGTCAAACTACAATGAAGCTGAATATACTGGAACCCGAATCATCAGCCTCAATGAGTATAAAAATAATATTGTAAACATTCGTTTTAAGTGCACTCATAAATTTTCTGATCCGTCTGTAAGATATGCTTTCGACAACATCGAAGTTGGTCTGCTTGAACTGTCATTTTCCGAGCTTACGAACTACATGACCCTTTCACCTAAGACCACACAGTCTGTCAAAGTATCGCCGTCTATCTATACTCCGCCAAAATCTAAAGGTTTTGAAGATTACGATATGATCATGGATTTTTATGTTAAGCTCGATGACGGTGAATCGGTTTATTCGCTTGCATATTCTGATTCTGTTCTTGAAAACGGAGTTTTTGAGTTTCCAAATCTGAACACCGATGATTACATCGGAAAAGATATTAAGGTAAGAGCTGTTGCAAGAACAAAAAGCAGTTCATTAACTCTTAAGAGCGCTGAAATCAGTTTGAAAATAAGCGGTCGTCAATGTCATGTTGATTTGCCTCTGCCTGCAACGGAATCATGGTTTGATTTTGAGACAAGACTTAATTTCGAACTTTCTATTCTTGCCGAGCCGTCATTTGCCGATAGCCTTGATAATGTTTACATTGGCTTTGATGTATACGATGACTACAATACCGAGACGAATGGATTTCCAATTTCGATTTTTGAATGGTATTATCCAGAATACTTCGCGATTGATTCAACAGTATATTTCTGCGAATTCGAAAAAAATGCGAAATCAAAACCTGCAGAACGAAAAATAATTAATCCTGAGGTTCTGCAGAAAATAAAAGAAACAAAACCGTCAAAACGTTTCTTTCCGGTTAACGAAAATACGATTAAGAATATATCAAAAGATCTGACATCATATTTTGCTCTTTCTTACAGGTATCCTCAATCTTTAGATTTATGCCCCGGTACCTACACGGTCTCTATGATGGCAATTCGTAAAGATATTTATGACAATTACGGTCTTATTTCAGAAATCGCGAAATCGGACTCGTCGCAGTTCATAATACCGCAATGGAAGATGAAGATGCGCAGGGATTACTGGTTCGCAAATACTATAGTTCCATACAAGCAGAATCTTGAGTATGAAGCAGGTAAGATCATGCAGATCATATTCTGGAGACCATGGCCGATGCCGCCATTCGAGCCACTTTATCTTGATATCGTTAGAGAGACAGATAGCACAGTTGTACAGAGCTATGAAGTTGATTTTAATTCAAAAGCAGCTTACGATCTTATTGAATGGACGATTCCTTCAGAGACCGTACCGGGCTTTTATAATTTAAAAGCAAGTAACCTCGATTATTGGACTGATATAACTGTAAATCAGCAGATTGATCCTCAAGTCTGCCCCTTATATCTGAGTTGGGAGAATAGTGGTGACTGGCCTGCAAACTGGCCCGGCTCTGACAGTTGGGATTGGGAAATCCATGCCGGAGCCGCTTGGACACCTGCTATGGGAGCTTACTCACTCGGTGCTAAATACAGTACTGAAGGCAATACTGGTGAGGTCTCAATAAATAAAACAATATCCATTGACAGTGAGTGGGAAAGCGTTCTTGAATTCGCAATCGGAGCAGAAAAAGAAGTTGGAACATTGAATTTTTATCCATTACTTGCGGATTACAGTATAGCCACGTCAAAAGACGGTGCTAATTGGACAATAGAAAAGACAGCCACGCTTTCTGATTATACTTCGCTTTCATGGTCTTTGGAAGCCGGTCATTGTTTTGTAAAATTCTTTAAACCGCTCGGGAATATATCAAGCCTTGGTGTAAAGTTCATTAAAGACGGAATTGTTACGACACCGCCTGATTCGCAGGTTACTCTTTTTGATGAAGTGAAATCTGTTTTAACAAAAACACCTTTAAAAGCAGGTCCGACTGATCCAAGCGCTCAATATGCAGACGGAAATGTAAGTGTCAGCTGGAGCGGTCCGGCTAAAGACAGTAAAGCACTAGACCAATATTATGTTTACAGGAACGGGATCAAGATCGGAGAGACAACAGCAGAATCTTATGTTGATTCAACAGTTTATGCCAACACTTTCTATAATTACGCTATAACGGCGCATTATGACGACGGCTCGACATATCCCGAATCTCCTATGAATGAGTGCTCTGTGAGCATATACACGGGATTATACTCGCCGTCAGGTCTTGTTATAGTTAATGAGAGTCCCAATATCAGGTTAACATGGTCACCAGTCTCCGGAGCATCAGAATACAAGGTATATTCTTCGGATGATCCTTATGGTACTTTTGCTGAGGATACAACAGGCACATTTGGCGGTGAAGAGTGGACAGCCCCGATAAGCACAAGCAGGCTGTTTTATTATGTCATTGCCGTGAATGAGAGCATGAAAGAGAAGAAAATTATAAAGACTTCAGGCAGTCAAGTCAAGTAAGTTTATATTCTTAATTGGAAAAATGGCGCGGCGAATAACAAATATTCGCCGCGTTTTTTTCATTTTACCATAATATTAAATAAAAACCCCCGGCAGATTACGCGCGGAGGTTCGAGGAGTAGTAGTTACGAAATAAAGTTAGCGGAAGTTTATTAGCTGTTAATTATATATCGTTTAGAATAAACTTATTTTTCTGTTTCATTCATAAATAATATACCGGACCAACAGGTCGTTTCGGAAACGCCGCTAACATTTTCTTTACCAAGAATTAACGACTTTCTACATCTCTCTCAATACAGTTTTAACAGTGGAAACGGAAATTACATCCGAACCAAAAACGAGGAGAGTAAATGAAAAGTAGTTACAAAACGAGAGCGGGGAAAAAGCTGATCTTTCTGCTGATGGCGGTAATTCTGCTGCCTCTGTATTCGCAAAGGTTTCAGCACGGCAGGATAAAAGGCAGAGTAACGGATGTTGAATCGAACGCTCCTGTAAGCGAAGTGAACGTATACCTGGAAGGCGGAGGACTGGATGTAAAACTGGGATGCTCGACGAATGAAGAAGGCGAGTATTTCATCAATAACATTCCCGAAGGTGTTTATACCCTTATAGCTGACTGTCTCGGGTTTGAGAAAGTCGAGATTAAAGATTTTTCGGTATTCGGCGGTGAATACAAACATCAGGACATCGAGCTTCATCTTGCTGTTATGTATCTGGAGGATATCGGTGTTGAGGCCGAAGCAGAGAAGACTAGTAAGGAACTTCAGCTTACAAGAAGAATGGAGGAGGTCAAGCTCATAGACGCGATAAGCGCTGAGGAAATTTCAGCTTACGGATCAAGCGACGCGGCCGACGCAATGAAGCATGTTACGGGTGCGAGCGTAGAGAGCGGAAAATACGTTTTCGTGAGAGGTCTGGGGAACAGGTATTCTACAGTTCATCTCAACGGAATCGAGCTCCCGTCTGCCGATCCTGATCAGAACTCGTTCCAGCTGGATCTTGTCTCATCAAGTGTAATGGAAGATATAGCCACTTCCAAATCTTTCACCCCTGACAAACCCGGTAACTTCGCCGGCGGTCTTGTTGATATTTCAACAAAAAGTCTTACCGGGGATATGGTAAAGGTATCGGTATCGCAGGGATATAACCCGCAGACTACTTTCGGGGATTTTCTTACATATAAGGGCGGAGACACAGACTGGCTGGCATACGATGACGGTACCAGGGACATTCCGAACGCGCTCAAAGGTGTGGACCTTAAAGAGTTCGTAGCGCTTCCAATAATAAGCACGATCAACGACAGCATCAGACTGGCACAAACTGAAAAAGTAATGAAACTGGATTACTATTCCAGATCATTCAACAATATTATGGCTCCCGAACTGGGGACCGCGGGATCTAATCAGAGCTACGGTCTCAATTACGGCAAAAAGCTCAGGTTCGGCGGGGAGAGTTTCCTTGATATTATCTCTACTTTAAAATATTCCAGAAAATACGAATATTATGACGACGGGATCATCAACAATTATCTGCTTACCGGAAGCGGCACGACAGAACTTCAGAACGAACTTGAATTCAATGAAACTAAAGGCGAACAGAATATAGATATCAACGGGCTGCTGGGGTTGCAGTATTCCCTTACTGACGACCATGAACTCCGTTTTAACACGATGTTCACACAAAGCGCGACCGACGAGGCAAGATTTATAACAGGGCACTATTACGACGGTAATATTCAGCCTGACGATGTTTACGAGACACGGGTACTCAAATGGTCGGAAAGACAGCTTCTTTCGAATCAGCTGCAGGGAAAGCACAAGTTCACTCATTTCTATGAGACCGAAATCGAGTGGAACGGAACTTACAGCTACACGAATCAGAACGAACCGGATACAAGGTTCTTCAGCGACCACTACAGCGAAGAATACGATGTAGACGTTTACGAGGATCCCGATACAGGAGATCTGGTAGTGGACACTCTCGGAACTTATCTGAACTATATGATCATGCCGTCACTGTACAAGCAGCCTTCAAGATATTTCAGGGAAATGACTGAGGACAGCTACAACTTCGATCTTAAATTAACAATACCTTTCACCATGTATAAGAACGGAGATTCGAAATTCAAGACTGGCGCGTATTATTCAACAAAAGAAAGAACATTCAGGGAAAGGATTTTCCAGATCACCAATCAGGAACAGCTCGCATATAATGATTATGAAGCCGATCCGCTGCTGTATTTCTCGGACGGGATGGGCATAATAGATATACGTACCGCAGGTACGACGAACGTGAGATACACCTGGGGAAATTATGTCGTGGACGCAACTGAGAAAAGATCGAATTACGACGGACATCAGGATATTACCGCATTTTTTGCTATGACGGAAGTACCGGTCATCGAGGATCTGATCCTGACTGCGGGAGCGAGATACGAGATAACGGATATGGAAGCGGCAACGCAGGATTCGACGTATGAACAGGGTAAGATCAAAGAATCAGACATCCTCCCCGCCGCGATAGCGAATTACACTTTCCTTGACAGGTTTAAGGTGAAAGCATCGTACGGCAGGACTCTTGCAAGGCCGTCTATAAGAGAGCTTGCACCCTTCCCGTCGCTCGATTTCGCCGGCGGTTTCTTCTTCACGGGAAATCCCGAACTGAAAAGATCTCTGATCGACAATTACGACCTCAGGTTCGATTTCTACGAAAGGCCGGGCGAGCTGTATTCGGTCAGTTTCTACTATAAATATTTCAAGTATCCGATCGAGAAAGCGTTCATCAACGACAACAAGGAAACGCAGTTCCAGAATGTGGACGAAGCTCAGGTTAAAGGTATAGAGCTTGAAGTGAAAAAGGATCTCGACCAGATTCACCCTATGCTTAAGTACTTCTTCGTTTCATCGAATTTCTCGTATATAATATCTGAAGTTAAGATACCCGAGGATGAGATGGCGGCTATTCTCGTCGCTGATCCCGATGCGGACGACACGAGACCTCTTCAGGGTCAGCCGGAGTATATCTTCAACTTTTATCTTCAGTTCAACAACAGGGACACCGGTACCAACGCCAGCGTCAATTACAATCTGACCGGCGAAAAACTTTCGGAGAACAGCAAGGGCGGAACACCCGACATTTACGAACTGCCCAAACATTCTCTGGGTGCTTCTTTAAGCCAGAATTTCCGGAATAACTATAATATCAGTTTCAGCATAGACAACATACTCGACGCACCGACGGAAAAAGTGTATCACTATAAGGGAGAGGATTACATATTCTCGAAATACAGCACCGGACGCGAATTCTCTCTTTCACTGACATATACGATGTAAAAACCCAACTAACCAAGGAGGAAAAATGAAAAAAATGATAATGTTCATCATGGCGGCGGCTATAAGCATGCTGTCAGCGGCGGATATCTCTGTTTACGACGACGGTTCGGGAACCGGAACGACGACATGGACGAGCGATAATGTCTATTATCTCGAGAACCACGTTTTCGTGAACCCCGGCGACACCCTGACCATCGAGCCGGGAACAGTGATCAAGGGAAGATACGGAGTATCGACCGAGTCGACGGCTCTTATAGTATGCAGAGGCGCATACGGTATTTTTGAAGGAACGCAGTACGAACCGATCATCTTTACATCAGAGTACGATGATTTCAGCGCGTCTCTCGAATCAAGAGGACTCTGGGGCGGCGTTATAGTTCTCGGCAGCGCGGGACTTAACTCGACTGAAACCGAATCACAGATCGAAGGTATCCCCGAAACAGAACCGAGAGGTATGTACGGCGGCGGATCAGATTCTGACGATACTGACGATTCAGGTATTTACAGATACCTCTCCATCCGTTACGGCGGAGTAGAGATCGGCGCCGCGAACGAGATCAACGGCTTCACTATGGGAGCTCTCGGTTCAGGAACTACTGTTGACCACATTGAAGTCGCATACAACCTTGACGACGGTTTCGAGTGGTTCGGCGGGACTGTCAACTGTTCATATCTAATAGCCGCTTTCTGCGGTGACGACTGCTTCGACTACGACGTGGGCTACAGAGGCAAAGGCCAGTTCTGGTTCGCTCTTCAGGATGCTTCCAACGGCGACAAGTGCGGCGAGCACGACGGCGGAACCGATCCGGAAGACGGAACCCCTTACGCCATACCTTCCATCTACAACGTAACCTACATAGGATGTGGAACAGGAAGCGCCAATTCCAGCAACTCCGTATTCAACATCAGGGACAACGCCGGCGGACACTACAAGAACGGTATCTTCGCCGACTTCCCGCTTACAGGGATCGCTATTGAAGACCTCGCCAGCGGCGCTGACAGCAGACAGATGCTTGAGAACGGCGACCTTACTTTCACGAACTGTATGTGGTACGGCTTCGGCGGAGGCAACAACTACACTAACATTTGCGCAAGCAAAACTTACGAATACGTTCTTTTCACCGAGACCGCAAGAAAGAACCTTATAGTTGATCCTCAGCTCGAGGGAATAAGCAGGACTTACGACGGCGGGCTTGATCCGAGGGCAATGTCCTCGACCGCGACGACAGAATACTACAATGTAACTCCCGACGGCTTCTTCGTAACTGCGAACTACATCGGAGCTTTCAATCCTTCAGCAGCTCTCTGGACCGACGGATGGACTTATCTTGACCAGTTCGGTTATACAGCTGATGTACAGGTAGTAGAAGCTCCGTCTAATGTCGTGACATCAATGTCCGACGATAATATAGTATTGTCATGGGATGTTGTTCCCGGTGCGGTTTCCTACAGCGTCTACTCTGCCGACGAACCTTACGGAACTTACACTCTCGTTACTACGGTAACTGGAACATCCTATACGGAATGGGCTTTAAACACTAAAAAATTCTATTATGTAAAAGCCAATAACTGATCTTTAACTAAATCTCGGAGGATTATGACAAAATGAAAACCGTAATCTAGACCGGAGAAAGTTAAAAAAACAAAAAAAGGAGAATGCCAAACTCATGATTTGTTTCCGGACTTTCCAAAGGTCGTCGGGGCTTGAAAAAAGCCCCTTTTTTATTTTATGGAGGTTTCGTTTCGGAAATGAACCGTAAACATTCCTTAAAAATTTTCTTGATTTTTTCCAATAATTGAGTTAATATCAAAATCCTGATTGATATAGCTGAATAATTAAAATACCGGAGGAAAAATGTCCATAAAAGGATTTATCGAGGTTGACGTCCAGAAATGCAAGGGCTGTCAATTGTGCGCTACGGTCTGTCCGAAAAGCGTGATCGGTTACAGCAAGGTGACCAACGACAAGGGGTATTATTACGCAATAATGCTCAATGAAGACTGCATAGGATGCGGGAACTGCGCTCAGATCTGTCCCGACAGTGTTATCACTGTCTACAGAGCCAAGAAACAATAATTTATTAAAATACGGAGGTCAAAATTGGCTGAAAAATATTTGATGAAAGGGAACGAGGCTCTAGCCGAAGCAGCCATCAGAGCCGGGATAGACGGATATTTCGGTTACCCGATCACTCCTCAGAGCGAAGTTCTCGAGTACTTCTCGAAATGGCTGCCGAGAAAAGGCATTGCATACGTACAGGCTGAAAGCGAAGTTTCCGCCATAAACATGGTTTACGGTGCCGGAGCCTGCGGTAAAAGGATCATGACGACCACTTCCTCACCGGGATTCTCGCTGATGCAGGAAGGTGTATCGTATATAGCATGCGCACAGATCCCCTGCGTTCTGGTGAACGTTCAGAGAGGAGGCCCGGGACTGGGAACGATCCAGCCTTCACAAGGCGACTATTTCCAGGCTACAAAAGGCGGCGGACACGGCGATTACAGACTTATCGTGCTGACACCTAACTCGGTTCAGGAGCAGGCGGACATGGTCTATAAAGCGTTCGATCTGTCGGAAAAATATCTCAATCCGGTTCTTATCCTGTCAGACGGAGCTCTTGGTCAGATGATGGAAGCCGTTGAGTTCAAAGAAGATTATAAAAGGCCGTCGTTCGACACGAAATGGGCTACAAACGGCAAGATAAAGGAAAGGGACGGAAAGCTTATTCAGATGACTTCTCTGTTCATCCAGCCGGAAGCGATGGAAGCGAGGAACAATGAACTTCAGGCTAAATATAAAGTGATCGAAGAGAACGAAGTGGATTATGAACTTTATCAGATGGATGATGCTGAGATAGGATATATAGCTTACGGACTCTCGTCAAGGATCGTTAAGAAAGCGGTAGACATAGCCAGAGAGCAGGGGCTCAAAGTCGGTCTGATCAGGCCTAAGACGGTATGGCCGTTCCCCAAAGACATCATAAAAGAGTATTCGAAAAAAGTGAAAGCGTATCTGTCAATCGAAATGAGCGTTGGACAGATGATCGAGGACGTCAAGCTTGCGGTCGAGTGCAAGATACCTGTAGAGCATTACGGCAAGACCGGCGGTATCGTTCTCTCAACTGACGAAATACTTGAAAAAACTAAAAAAATGCTGGGCAAATAATTGTCAAAACTTAAAACAGGAGCTTAATATAATGAGTGAAACAATTACAAAAGACGGTCAGGAATTTGAAGTTGTGTGGAAAAAGCCCAATCTTCAGAAGAAAGACATGCACTACTGCCCGGGATGCGCTCACGGAACTCTTGAGAAGCTGATCCAGGAGGTCATCGACGAAAAGGGCATACAGGAACAGATTATAGGCGTAGCTCCGGTCGGATGCGCGGTGTTCGCCTATGACTATATAAACTGCGATATGCAGGAAGCGGCTCACGGAAGGGCCTGCGCTCTGGCGACGGGTATATCAAGAGTGCTTCCCGACCATGCGGTATTCACGATTCAGGGCGACGGCGATTTAGCCTCGATCGGACTGGCGGAGACATTGCACGCCTGCAACAGGGGCGAGAACATAGTGATATTCTTCTACAACAACGCGATATACGGTATGACAGGCGGACAGATGGCTCCGACGACTCTTCCCGGGCAGGTGACGGCTTCGTCTCCGGACGGAAGGGATGTTAAAACGAGCGGTATGCCTCTGAAAGTCGCTGATATCGTTAAAGAGTTCGACGGAACATGTTTCGTTACGAGACAGGCCGCGAACAACGCCGTCAATGTCAGAAAACTTAAAAAAGCGATCGAGAAAGCGATAGACAACTCACTTAACAAGAGAGGGACTTCTTTCGTCGAGCTGGTCGGCAACTGCCCGTCAGGATGGAAAATGACCCCTGTCGACTCCTACAAATGGTGGGAAGAGAACATGATGAAATTCTATCCTCTCGGAGATCTTAAAACAGAAGGAGGGATAAAATAATGCTGCAGGAAGTAATGTTTTCAGGATTCGGCGGACAGGGCGTTCTTACGATAGCAAAAAATCTTTCCTATACCGCCATGATAGAAGGAAAAGAGACATGCTGGATGCCGACTTACGGGCCGGAAATGAGGGGCGGGACCTGCGGATGTACCGTTTCCGTCAGTGACAAGCCCGTAAGCTCTCCGATACTTGAGAGGTACAGTACGGTAGTAGCTCTCAACCAGCCGTCTTTAGACAAATATGAATCTAAGGTAAAACCGGGCGGTCTTCTGATATGGGAATCGACAAATATCCATAACGCTCCAAAAAGGACCGATATCAAGATAGTCCCGATACCGGCATATGAAGAAGCCAACAAGCTCGGAAACCCTCTTATGATGGGTATGATCCTTCTGGGAGCCTTCATTCAGAAAACAGACGCCATAAGCATCGAAGGCGTTCTCAACGCTCTGAAGAAGACACTGCCGGAAAGAAGGCACAATCTGATACCATTGAACAAAGAAGCGTTGCAGAAAGGGTTCGAACTCGCGGAAGCGATCAAGTGCTGCTAGAAAAATATTCTAATTAAAAGGGGCTTCAAAAGCCCCTTTTTTTATAGAGGAGAACATCATGTATTATTTTATCAAAATAGCGGTATCAGCAGGGCTGATAGTTCTTGTATCGGAGATATCAAAAAGAAGTCAGATCATGGGTGGTATCCTTGCCTCGGTACCTCTCGTGTCTTTCATTGCGATCATATGGATATTTCTGGAAACAAAAGATATTCAGAACGTTCAGACACTCTCAAAAAATATTTTCTGGCTCGTTCTGCCCTCTCTGTCTTTTTTTCTTATCTTTCCGATCATGCTGAAACACGAAATTAACTTCTGGTTGTCATTCGTACTTTCAGCCGCTGTTATGGTAGGACTTTATTATCTTATGACGATCTTTCTGAAGAAATTCGGGTTATAAATTTTTAATTATAAGTAGCCGAGAACATCAGTCCGATGAAAACATTTCCCAGATCGTAAGTTACGTCATCTTCTTTACTCTCCATCTTGCTGAACTGTGTCAAGAGCGCCAGTCCCAGTCCCCACTTCCCCGAAACATACCATTCTTTACCCAGTGAAAGCTCCATTCCGATCCCGGGATCAGAATCCAGTTCAAGATCACCCATTTTTAATTTCGAAGTGGCGATATCGATCGAACCTGTGAGATAAAAGTTGACGGGAAGATAATAAGTTACTCCTGCACCGAAAGCGTTGACAGTATACTGAGTGTTGTCGGTAGCAATATTGACCGATCCGGCAAGAGTCAGCGTCGGATTGGTTATTGAGTTGGATGAAAATTTACCGAAAACGATGAAATTCTCGACAGGAGCATATCCTAAGTGAAGCGAGAATGCTCCCGATCCTCCCGATGCTTCGACCAGGTCCTCGAAATTGGCGTATCCTATGCCTATACCTGGCTGCATCCTGAGGTAGAATCCGGCGTGGGAATGTTCCGATGCTAATAATGAAACAAATGCTGTCAGGACGATTAAAAAAGCTCTTTTCATAAAATACTCCGTAAATAACTTTTTATTCAAATTAAAGAAATAATTTGTATATGACAAGTGAAATTATTTTTGATTTTATTGTTATTCGGAAAGAAATTGTCGGTTTAATATTCCGAAAAAAAATAAATATTTGATTTCATTATTATTGCAGATTGTTTATTATTTACACAAATCAAACGGAGTGCCGAATGAAAATATCTATATCGTTTTTTCTGCTGACAGTGTCACTTGCATTTTGCGGTGAACTGAATTTTAAATATAATTTCAGCGAGCCTGTCGTGAATGACGGGAAAGTATATATGGCCGGATGTGACAGATCAAATGTCGCTTTCGCTCCCGCAGTTGTGTTAAAACAGGTGAGGTTACTGCTTCCTGACGGGGAAAAAGCTGTTTCATACAAAGTAGACTATACAGAGCCTTCATATCTTGAGGGAGAGTATGATCTGATCCCTGTAGAAGCTTCCGGAAGATTATCGGTTGACCCGCCTGCAGATATAAAAGGAAAGCGGTCTGAAGTTTATTCTAAAGATGAATTTTTTCCGTTAAAGTTAAACTCCGAAAGATTTTTTACTCAATACAAGAACGGACATCCGGTATTCATGACGGTCCTTGATCCGGTTCAGTACAATCCTGTAACAAAAAGTCTGAGGTATTACAAAAATATTACCGTAACAGTTTCGACTTCACCGGATAATAAATTGTCAGCTCCGGTGAAATACGATACGGAAACTGAAAGCGTAATAAGGAAATTGGTTGACAATCATTCAGATGTCAATTTTCAATCCGGTTTAAGTAAAGCGAAAAACGGATATGATTATCTGATAATAACTCCGTCAGTTTTTGCCGGTTCATTCGGCAGTTTTACCGCTTTCAATTACAGAAGGGGCCTGATCTCCTCAGTGAAAACCGTCGAGGACATTCAGACCGAGATGACGGGCAATGATACTCAGGAAAAGATCAGGAATTTTATTATACAGGAATATACGAACTACGGAATCAGATACGTCCTTTTGGCTGGAGATACCGATTATATTCCGCACCGCGGATTCAGGGCGGAGATCATGGATTACGGAACTGATTATTACGACGAGACCGATATTCCGGCAGATATGTATTACGGCTGTCTGGACGGTACATGGCAGCTTCCGGCAAGCAGTTATTTCGGAGAACCCGGCAGTGAGGATCTTCTGTGGGAGGTCTATGTCTCCAGGTTCCCGGCGGGAAGTACGACCGAACTGGCGAATATGATCAATAAAACTATACAGTATTCGGAAGAACCCGTAATCGGGAAAGTCGCTAAGAATCTTCTTGTAGGCGAGCTGTTATGGGAAGAAGGCGGCGGAGAAGGATGGGTGGATTCCTACGGCGGTGACTGCATGGATGAAATGGTCGGTTACTGTGATCATAACAGCTATGAAACGACGGGTTTCGGAACGAACTGGATGAACTCGGAACTTTACGACAGGGATCTGGGCTACTGGTATAAAACCGATCTTTTAAATATGATCAAGAACGAGGACGTGACATGGATCGATCATCTCGGACATTCGAACAACACCTATAATATGAGGATGACGAACAGCGATATAAAGAACAGCAATTTTGATAATGACGGCACAGGGGCCAATCCTTTTATAATCTATTCTCAGGGATGTTATTCCGGAGCTTTCGACAACAGGGACCCTTACGGATCTTATATCTCCTACGATTGTATCGGTGAGGCATTCGTTGTGTTCGCCAGAGCGGCTGTCGCATACATCGGGAACTCAAGGTACGGCCTGGGTTCACCATACGATACTGACGGTTCCGGTCAGAGATTCCACAGGTATTTCCATAATGCGACCTTTGATCAGAATATAACTAAAATTGAAGAGATGAACGCCTATTCAAAGGAAATCAACGCGCCTTTGATTCTGGAAGAGAATATTAACCTTGGGCCGTATTTCGGACAGTGTAAGTGGATAGCGTACTGCGTGAACGTGCTTGGAGATCCCGCATTGGATATCTGGACCGCAGAACCTCAGACCATGAACGTATCGGTTCCGGCGAATGTAGGAATTAACTCTGTTTCGGGGGTGACTGTAGATACGGATGTTCCGGAAGCTGTTATTGCGGTATTCTTTGAAGGATCGTTCCTTTATGCGTTGACGACCGATGAGAACGGTGATGCAGTCCATCCGGTTCCTCAAAGTCTCGGTACGATCGAATATTATATTACCGGGCATAATTATCTGCAGGCATACGCATCAACTGATGTAGTCGCTTCCCCTAACGCTCCGTCGAACGTGATATCGAGTGTAGTGTCAGACGTGCTCACAATAAGCTGGGACACTGTTGTCGGAGCTTATTCATACATTATCTACAGTTCGAACGATCCTTACGGAGCCTTCGAATATGAAGCGACAGTAACGACTACTTCATGGTCTGCGCCGGTCGATATCGACACGAAAAAATTCTATTATATCGTAACAGATTCTACCAGCAAGGTAAAATGAATTCGAAGGCTTTCCCTGCACTTTCGAAGACGGGTATTCGATGATGAAGAAGTATTGGTAAATTCGCAAATACTACTAAACTACTATTTTTCGAAAAATTAGTAATTGGCTACGGATCGACTAAAATAAGATTTTAATTCATGATTGACATATAATATACTTTTACTTACTTTTCAGTAAATGTTATCATTCAAAAGATGAGGTTAGACAATATGATCGGCAAAAAGGAATTCAGGTACATCATATCAGTAATATCGGCAGTGATCTTAATAAGCTGCAGTTCCGGTTTCAGGCCGGCGGACAGCGACATGAGAGACGTTAACTGCGGGAAGGTCTATACGCAGGAACAGGCTCAGGAGATGGTACTTGAGAACCTGAAGTGGATGTTCAAGAATTACGAGTCGGCCAAGATCGAATTCTCGGAGCTGAAAAAAGCATACATCTATTACGAACTGGGCGACAGGAACATTTTCGGATACTCGATAAAAGCGATCGTTAACTCAAAGAACAGCGAGGGCGTTTACGGAGGCGACAGAAATCACCTTTTCTTCATCAGGGACGATAAAGTTTATTATAATTACACGAATCCCAACGCCAAATTAAGAAAAGCGTACTGGGTCGAAGTCAGACCCGATATTTCCAATTAGGATTTTTTATAAGACTGATTCAACAGATTCGATCTCACTTTCGACATCAACATCAAGATCGCCCGTCATGATCTTCATGAACAGGGTTCCCGGCCGTTTCAGGTTCTCAACTGTATCGAACTCCTTAACGACATTGTCGTCTATGACAAGAACTTTATCCGCATGAGATGCTGTTGCGAGCCTGTGAGTTACTATAATGCAGGTAGTATCCGGCAGGTTTTTCCTGAAATTATCCCAGAAAGTCTTCTCTGTTTTTGCGTCCATTGCGGCGGTGCAGTCGTCCATTAAAAGCAGTTTCGGTTTCCTTATCAGTGTTCTGGCGATAGAAACCCTTTGTTTCTGTCCGCCGGATAATGAAAGCCCTTTCTGACCGAGCACTGTCTCAAGTCCCTTCGGGAAAGTCTTCATCTCCTCGTCCATGATGGCGGTTTCGATACTTCTGTTGATCTCTTCCTGAGTGAAAGAATCACCAAGCTCAAGGTTGCTTTTTATAGTCTCGGAGAAAAGCACGTTCTCCTGCTTGATATATCCGATGATCGATGCCAGCGACGCATGCTTAATTTTATTCAGAGGAACACCGTTCAGAAGGATATTCCCGCTTTCTGCTATAAGGTTACCTGCTAATATTTCCAGAAGTGTCGATTTCCCGCTTCCCAAAGGTCCGACAACGGCAAGGCTTTCACCCTTTTTAAGCTCGAACGAAACGTTGTGCAGAGTTTTCTTCTCGGAATCGTCGAACGTGAATGTAAGGTTCTCTACCTTCAGGTTTCCGAAGTTGTTCAGTTCTACCTGATCCTTTTCCTCTTCGGGATAGTCGAATTCCGATATCTCGGTCTCTTTGAGTCTGTCGACATAGCGGAAGACCTGCTTTGAGGACGCGTAGAACCAGCTTATGGTCCATATCGGTTCGACCAGCCTCTGCAGATAAATGATAAAAAGAAGAAGTGTGCCGAGAGTGATGCTTCCCTTGACCACATAGCTGCTTCCGATGAATATGACAATTATGATCCCCGCGTTGTTGACCAGCATCGAGAAGAACTGGATGACGAGGTTCATTTTAAGGAAGTGTTTTTCCTTGTTTATTCTCACTCCGAGCACTTCGTCGAACTTCTCTGCCTGGTCGTTCTCGCTTAAGGTCGTTTTGATCACCCTAATCCCTGAGAAGCATGATTCGAGTACGTTGTTGCACTCCGATATCGACTTCTGCTTCTCGTCGGTGAACCTGACCATCTTGTCCTCGTACCTGGAGAGGATCAGCACAAGAAAGGGAAGAGGGATGAAAGTGTAAAGTGTCAGAGGTACCGAATAATAGAACATCACGCTTAAAGTGAAAATGAGGATCATGATAGCTTCGACCGGTCTCATTACACCCGAACACGAATACCATGAGATCCTGTCCCACGCACCGTCAATATCGTCTGTCAGCCTTGTGAGAAGGTCGCCTGTTCTGAATTTTTTGAAGAAATGCAGGTTCTTTTTAGTAAAGCTCTGAAAATAGCTGTTCCTTATCATCACCGTGAAAAGAAGGTTCATGAACGCCCTGAAGTTCGGAAGGACTACTGAAATGAACTCGTGAAAGAACGCCGCCAGCAGGTATAAAAAGATCAGATGATAAAGGTTGTCCGGATCGTAATCTGTCTCAAAAAGGTCGATGATGTATTTCAAGAATACAGGGAACGCGGTCTTCGCGAAAATAGATAACGCGCTGACGAACAGGACGGCGATCATTCTTCCCTTGGCGTGTTTCCAGAATCTCCAGAACCATCCGAAATATTCAACCATTCCTATCTTTTTCATTTAGCGATACCTGTCTGAGTCCAGTAAAGATTAGCGTAAAGTCCCTTCATCGCCATAAGTTCGTCGTGACTGCCCTGCTCAACGAGTTCCCCCCTGTCGAGTACGATTATCTTGTCAGCTTCTTCTATAGTCGAAAGTCTATGGGCGATAATAATGGATGTTCTTCCTTTGAGAAGCTTCTCCATGCTCCTCTGAATTTCTGCTTCCGTGTACGGATCGATCGAACTTGTAGCTTCGTCCATGATAAGTATCTGAGGATCGAAAGTAAGCGCCCTCGAGAACGAAAGAAGCTGTCTTTCTCCGAATGAAAGGTTGCTGCCGTCCTCCGAAAGAACAGTGTTGAACCCTTTGGGGAAACTGTCGATATAGCTGTAGATCCCCATTTTTCTAGACGCTTCCTTCACTTTTTCTTCCGGGATGTCCTTGCGGAGGACCCTCAGGTTGTCCAGCACGTCGCCGGGGAAAAGGAAGATGTCCTGTAGCACAAGGCTCATCATCGAGCGGAGCTCCGCGGTCGTGATATATTTAAGGTCGATGCCGTCAACAGTTATATTACCCTCGACCGGATCGTAGAATCTGGTAAGAAGTGAGATGATCGTGGTCTTGCCCGAACCCGTCGCTCCGACTATTGCGACAGTGCTGCCTTTGTCGATCGTAAAGCTGACGTTCTTCAGCACAGGCTTGTCGGCGTCGTAGTGAAAGCAGACATTGTTGAATGAGATTTTATCCTTAAACCCGTCGACTGTTTTCGGTACTTCAGGTTCTTTGACTTCAGGCTCGGTATCAAGGATCTCGAATATTTTATCCGCAGCTCCGAACGCTCTCTGAAGTTCCCTTATCTGCTCCGAGATCATTACCAGAGGCTGGATCGCAAGATGGATATACTGTATGAACATCCAGACCGTACCGATCGTGATCGCTTCCTCTTTGATCCATCCCACGCTGTTATAAAGGATCAGGAATATGACCACCTGCGGGCACAGCATCATCACGAACCACACGCTCTGTTCAAGGATCGATATCTTGAACTCGTACCATCTTTTCTCCTGATTCGCTTTATCGAATTTGTCGATCGACCACTGCAGGTTGTTCAGGTTCCTCAGCAGAGGTATAGCTTTAATATGTTCGCCGAGGAAACCTATGATCTTCGCGTAAAGTTCCCTGTCCTTGCGAAACATCGGCCTCATTTTGCTGAAAACTATATAAGCTCCGAGAAGATAAACGGGGGCTATTGAAAGAACTATCAGCGTAAGTTTCACGTTGTTGAAAAGCATGATGCTTACGGCAATGATTATATTCATGAATCCGGCTAGGAGCGACAGCCCTATGGACGAGAACAGCATGTACAGCTTCTGAGAATCCGACTCTATCCTGCTGATGAGTCTGCCTGAGCCCTGTTTATCGAAGAAGGATATTGACAGAGTGAGAACGTGCCTGAAGATCACCCTCTTGATATTGTTTACGATATCAATGCCCATGTATCCGATCACAAGCTGTTCGAAATACTGGATCGCTCCCAGTCCGACAAGCAGCAGCAGATATGACGAAGCGATGATCAGGACTCTCTGAAGGTCTTTGGAAGGTATGGCATTATCGATCATCTCCCTGAAGACGAGCGGAAGTGCGGCGTTCATAGCGACGGCGGTAATTACCATAAGCACGGCGAATACGATCGCTTTAGTGTGTCCTTTAAAGAAGACCATTATCCTTTTTACCGATGCTCCGGTAATATTGACCTTCGGTATTTCCTCTCCGTCTCTTCTCATATCTAAATAAAAGGGCGGAAGAACCGCCCGTTAAAGTTCTTTAATTAAAAGCTGAATTTTACTCCGGCTGAAATTCCGAGATCGTCAACACCAGGCGCGGCGAGATAATCATAAGATTCTTCCACGTCGTTATTATCATTGCCGTAATCTCTTTCATCATTAACGTTTATATATGAAAGTCCCAGTTTCTTAAACTGTACGAATGCCGTGAATTTCTCAGATATTTTCATATCGAGTCCGAACGTAATGAACTGACCCAGTCCGGTATAAGACGCTTCGGATTCAAAATTGTTTTCTTCATTGTCCTCATCCCTGCTGTATGAGTAGATCCCCAGTCCGAGTCCTGCGAAAGGTTCGAAAACACTGCCTGTTTTGTATGTGTATAAGAATCCTGCTTCCAGATTCGCTCCTCTTACTTTAACTGAATTTTCATAGTCATCATGCGTTGACGACGGATCATAATCGCCTTCCGAATCAAAGTTCGCTCCTCCGATGCCGACTGAGAAATCAAAAGAGAATTTATCGTTCAGCGGTAGATAGAAATGTCCTGTTAAGTGTTTGGGAGAATAATCGTCGTATCCCGCGAAAGTTCCTGTTCCGACGCTAGCTCCGAATCTCTGGGCGAATATCATTCCTGATATTACAAGTAAGGCTATAATAGTTTTTTTCATTTTGGATCTCCTTTATGCTCTGTCCTGTTTTACTTTCTCGATAAGTATCTCAAGTACTTTTATCGCCGAATCGGCAATTACAGTACCGGGCCCGAATATAGCCGACGCTCCTGCATTGTAGAGAAATTCATAGTCCTGCGAAGGAATTACTCCGCCTACGATTATCATTATATCCTCCCTTCCAAGTTTTTTCAGTTCTTCGATAACGTCCGGAACGAGAGTTTTATGACCTGCCGCCAGAGATGAAACTGCAAGTATGTGAACGTCGTTCTCTACAGCTTCCTTAGCCGATTCTTCAGGAGTCTGGAAAAGCGGTCCCATATCGACGTCAAAACCGAGGTCGGCAAAGCTGGTTGCTACCACTTTCGCTCCTCTGTCGTGTCCGTCCTGGCCCATCTTCGCTATCATTATTCTCGGCCTTCTGCCTTCTATCTGTTCGAACTGTCCTACAAGTTCTCTGGCTTTTTCGTATGTAGTATTTTCCTGTGCTACTCCCGAATATATTCCGGATATCATTTTTACCACCGCTTTATGTCTTCCGAATATTTTTTCACACGCGTCGGATATTTCACCGAGGCTGGCTCTTGCTTTTGCCGCTTCAACGCTTAATTCGAGAAGGTTGCCTTTTCCTGTTCTCGCGCATTCCGTGATCGTTTCAAGCGCTTTCTGAACAGCAGCTTCGTCCCTTTCAGCTCTCAATTTCTCAAGTCTCTTTATCTGAGCGTCTCTTACGGCCGTATTGTCTACCTCGAGTACATCGATCGGATCCTGCTTGTCAAGTTTATACTTGTTCACACCGACTATGACTTCTTTCTGAGTGTCGATCTTGGCCTGCTTTCTCGCTGATGCCTCTTCTATCCTCATCTTCGGCAGTCCGCTTTCGATAGCTTTAGCCATTCCGCCCAGCTTCTCGACTTCTTCGATATGCGCCCATGCTTTTTTTACGAGTTCGTCCGTCATCTTCTCGACGAAATAAGAACCTCCCCACGGATCCACTGCTTTTGTGATGCCCGTTTCTTCCTGAAGGTATATCTGAGTGTTCCTTGCGATGCGGGCGGAGAAATCTGTCGGCAGGGCGATAGCCTCGTCAAGCGCGTTCGTGTGAAGCGACGAGGTATGACCGAACGCCGCCGCGAGCGCTTCGGTGCAGGTCCTGACGACGTTGTTGAACGGGTCCTGCTCCGTTAAGCTCCAGCCGGAAGTCTGAGTATGCGTTTTCAGCTTCAGCGACTTGGGATTTTTCGGATTGAATTTGTTGACGATCTTAGCCCATATCAATCTTCCGGCGCGCATCTTGGCGATCTCCATGAAATGGTTCATTCCGGCGGCCCAGAAGAACGACAGCCTCGGCGCGAACGCATCGATGTTCAGTCCGGCGTCGACTCCTGCTTTCAGATATTCCCAGCCGTCCGCCAGAGTGTATGCAAGCTCGATGTCCGCAGTCGCTCCTGCTTCCTGCATGTGATAGCCTGAAATGGAGATCGAGTTGAAGAGCGGCATGTTCTTTGAAGTATATTCGAAAATATCCGAAATTATTTTCATAGAAGGTTTCGGCGGATAAATGTATGTGTTCCTGACCATGAACTCCTTCAGAATGTCGTTCTGGATCGTCCCGGAAAGCTCGTCGAGCTTCGCGCCCTGCTCGAGCGCCGTGACGATATAGAAGGCCATGACGGGAAGGACGGCTCCGTTCATCGTCATTGATACCGACATCTTGTTTAAAGGTATCTGGTCGAAAAGTATCTTCATGTCGAGCACGGAATCAATGGCAACACCGGCCTTCCCGACATCCCCTTTCACCCTCGGGTGATCGGAGTCGTAGCCGCGGTGAGTGGCAAGGTCGAAAGCAACTGAAAGTCCCTTTTGGCCGGCCGCGAGGTTACGCCTGTAGAACGCGTTCGACTCTTCCGCTGTCGAGAATCCGGCGTACTGCCTGATAGTCCACGGCTTTGTCGATCCCATAGTCGCGAAGGGTCCTCTCAGATAAGGAGTTACACCAGCGTCGTAATTTAGAAATTCAAGTTCTTCGGTCTCTTTTTTCGTATAGAACGGTTTAACGGGGATCAGCTCCTGCGATTCAAAAGCCGGACCGACCTCTTTACAGCCGGCTGCAGCGGTCTTTATTGAGTGATCGTGATCTATTGTAGAAAAATCAGGTTTCATTGTTTCACCTTTAATTAAATTTTACTCCGTAATTCTGAGTTTAGTCTGGATATTTCTGATCGTCTCCAGCGAATCGGACTTAAGATGGATGAATTCGTCGACTCCAGCTTTTTTAAGGTCATCGACTATATCTTTCGGATATCCTGCCAGCACAATTACTTTACCGGGATCAGAAGCTTTGATCTTTGCAGCTATTTCCGGGGCAACAACAGGATATTCATCATCACTTGAGCAGATCACGATGATCTCCGCACCCGATTTCAGAGCTTCGGCAGCAGCCTCGTCAGAGTCTTTGAACCCGTTATTGTCGATTATGTCGAATCCGCCTGCCGCAAGATAACCCATCGAGAACGACGCTCTTGCTTTTCTCATCGTCAGATTCCCGATAGTGGCGAGGAATGCAGTCACTTTCTTACCGGATACTTCGCTGTATTTCTCGGTCGCCTTTCTCAGCTTTTCAAATTCTTCTGCAAGTCTATACTGTTTGACTTTCTCTATTTTGACTCCGCCGGTTTTATACAATTCACTACCGAACAGATCGAGTTTTTGTACGATATCGGATTTAGGTTCACCGCAAACAGACTTTTCGCTGTAGTTCGGTACGAAGTTAGTGCCGACCAGATTGTCTCTTCTCATTGAGAAATTCGACAGTCTCTTCTTTTTAAGTTCTGTCAGGTCTTTCTGAATTTCACCTTTTTTAAGAGCTTCGTAGATACCGCCTTCAGACTCAAGTCTTTTGAAAAGATTCCAGGCTTCTTTCGCGATCAGATCAGTAGCTTTTTCAATAAAGTACGAACCTTTGGCAGGATCTACAAATCTGTCGAAATGCGCTTCGTCCCTGAGGATAAGCTGAGTATTCCTTGCTATCCTCATCGCGAAAGTATCGGCTTCGCCGATGCAGACGTTATATGGAAGAACCGTCAGCGATCCGCATCCTCCGAGTACTGCGGACATCGCTTCTGTTGTTGTCCTGAGCATATTTACATACGGATCGAAAACCGTTTTATTGAAAAGCCCTGTAACCGCATGAATGTCCGGTGCGGAGTTTTTTTCGCCGTAAGCTGAAGCTATATTCGACCAGAGCATCCTGAGAGCTCTTATCCCGGCTATCTCAAGCAGATAATACTGACCTACGCCGTAAGAAAGTCTGATGTTCCTGTTAAAATCGCCAAAGCTCATTTCCGGTGCGATCCTCTCTTTATAGAACACCGCGGTCGAGAGCATGTACGCGATTTTCTGTACTATAGTCGCTCCTGCGTCGTGAAAATGAACTCCCGAAACTGCCATTCCTTTAAAATCAGGATATTTTGAGCATTTATCGAAAATGTGTTTTGCTTCTTCGAATCTTTTATCTTCGCCTTTCGCGAACTCGCCGTTCCAGGCAAGCTCTTTCAGCGGGTCGTTGTCTATAGAACCTTTGAGTCCGTTAAGATCAGATTCGATCATCCCGAATATCTCTTTCGAGGCCGTTCCTGCTTCTATGTTAACAGAGTTACCGGCAGCTTCGACGATGCCTTTCAATTCGCCTTCAGAGTTTATTACGACGCCTCTTTTATATTCAGGTCTGCATGAAGTTCTTGTGCAGCATTCGGTTTTCCCTGAAGTAAGTTCGCAGCTCAGTTTCAGGTCTATACATTCCGCGCCGCCTTTTACGGCTTCTTCAGCCGCTTTCTTTGCTTCGACGGGATCTCTCTGCGATATTTCCTGACAGAGTGTCCATCCGTTCTCTTTTTCAAGAGGTTTTGCGCTTCTCAAGTAAGGAAATTCACCCGGATTGTCTTCCGGTATGACTATCCCTTCGATCTCTGATGCTTTGTAATAAGGCTCAAGGTCAAATCCCTCGTAAGTTTTCCACCATATCTTATCGTAGGTTCTGCCTTTGAGGTCCTTCAGCACCTCTTCCATCCACTTTTCCTTCCCCGTTCCAGCGGAGAACTCTTCGAAAAATCTTTCCAATTTCAAGCTCCCGATTAATTAGAAATCAATTATTTCTTTAAAAGGGTTGTAATATAAAGTAAGTTATAGTAAAAATAAACAGATAAAGTAACAAATATTCGGAGAAATAATTACAAAGAAGTCAGATAATCGTCGTAGGATTCAAGCTCTTCAAGAGTGAGAAGATCGTTTATCAGGTCATCCTCGGACTGGAATATGTCTGTGTCGTCCGAAGTCCACTTATCTTCGTCGTAAAGTTCGGCATTATATGTAATAAGCTCGTCGTAGTCGGACCCGATCAGGTAATCGCTGCTGTACAGATTTGAAGTTCCGTTAAGATTTTCCGTCTGTACCGACGATACAGGTTTCGTCTCTGTCTCCAGCGTTGGATTGAACATGAAATAAGAAATCATTACCAGAAAAAAGAACGAAGCTGCTACGGCATAACGCATGAAATTCATATGGAATACCGGTTTTCCTGCAGGCAGTTTCGACAGAACGCTTTCATTCAGTCCGGAAGGAACTTCATGGATATCTTCATTAATTAAAGCCAGGATACTTCTCTCCGATTTGAGATCGTTTCTGCAATCCGCACAATCCTTTATATGAGCTTCAAATTCGATCCTGATGTTCCCGTCAAGTTCATCGGAAATATATTCCGGTATAATATTTTTGTAGTTTTCGCAGTTCATGATCCACCGCCTTTTTTAATTGATCCTGCTTTTAATTTTATCCACCGCGTACCTGTACCTGCTTAAGATGCTGTTGATCGAAACGTTTTTCATCTCGGCGATCTCCTTGAAGGTCAGTCCTTTCGAACGGAGGAGTATCACGTCTTTCTGCTCGTCCGGTAAGGTTTCAAGCGCTTTTTCAAGCCTTTCCCTGTCTTCCTGTTCCTCGTTCTCGGTCTCCGGATTTTCTTCTCCTGAAGAAATGTTGTCGATGAAGTCGGTTCCGTCCTCATCGGCTCTCACTACCGGCCTGAAGATGTTGTCATTATCCTTTTTCAGATCCCTCAGGTAGTCGAAACAGGTGTTGGTGGCTATGAAGAACAGGTAGTTGGAGAATTTATTTTCCTCACGGTAATTGTCCAGATTCGATGCGATCTTGAGCCAAACTGTCTGATAAACGTCCGCCGCGTTCTCCGTGCTTCCTATCCTTCTGACTATGTAATTGAACAGTTTGCGGTCGTAAAGCGACATTATGCGTGCGAAATACTTCTGGTCCCTGGTCTCGACATACTTTCTTACAAGCTCCCTGTCATTAAATTCCGCTATTGTTTTCACAATGCCCGCTTTTTTTCTTCCCGCCAATGATGTTAACGAACCTTTCACGGTTTTATTTTAATCTATCTAAAAATTATTGAAAAATAAAGAAATTTTATGATTAAATATTTTTTTGAAACCGGGAATTTAATACTTATATTAAGTATCGCTGATAATAAAATTTGAAATAACAGGAGCTTTCAATGAATACTTTAACAGTCGATTCGCTCGAACTGAAAGGTAAAAAGGTTCTGGTAAGGTGCGATTTTAACGTACCTCTGGACGATGATCTTAAAATAAGGGACGATAAAAGAATAGTCGATGCTCTGCCTACTATCAAGAAGGTGATAAAGGACGGCGGAAAACTGATACTCATGTCGCATTTCGGAAGACCTAAGGGGCAAGTTGTTCCGGAAATGAGCCTGAAACCAGTTGCAGAGAGACTCGGAGAACTGATAAAAAAGAAAGTTACTCTCACTCCGGACTGCATCGGAGAAGAGGTCAAAGCGATAGCTGACGGAATGAAAGACGGAGATGTAGTACTTCTTGAGAACCTCAGGTTCCATGCCGAGGAGGAAGCCGGTGACGAGGAATTCGCTGCGCAGCTTGCCGAACTTGGTGAAGTTTACCTTTCTGACGCATTCGGTGTCTGCCACAGGGCTCACGCTTCGGTATCGATCATAGCGAAATATTTTACTCAGGTGGCTTCCGGCTACCTTCTGCGGAACGAGATCGAGTACATCG
The DNA here is from genome assembly GCA_003252515.1 of Candidatus Delongbacteria bacterium. Classification (GTDB taxonomy): domain Bacteria; phylum UBA4055; class UBA4055; order UBA4055; family UBA4055; genus UBA4055. The sequence goes on from QKDR01000125.1 coordinate 58,858, forward strand.
GCGGAGCGATGAAGGATCCCAAACGGCCTCTGGCGACTATCCTCGCCGGGAACCTCGCCGGGAACAAGATATCATCAAAGATAGACGTTATAATGAAGCTTATTGATATTTCTGATAAGATATTCATCGGCGGCGGAATAGCGAACACCATGCTGCTTGCTCAGGGCATTGAGGTCGGCAAGTCGCTCGTCGAGGCCGATAAGGTGGACGTGGCTCTGGAGATCCTGAAGAAAGCGAAGGAGAAGGGCACGAAGATACTGCTTCCTCCTGATATGCTGTGCGGAAAGGAATTCAAGAATGAGACCGAGCTGAAATATTGTGACACGGACAAACAGGACAAAGAATGGATCGCGATGGGCATAGGTCCGAAAACAGTGCAGCAGTATAAAGATGAGCTTGCCGACTGCAAAACAGTAATCTGGAACGGCCCGATGTCGGTATTCGAGTTCCCGAACTTCGCCAAAGAAACATTCGAGATCGCACAGGTCATCGCGGATTACACGAAAGGTAGCGGTCTGATCTCGATCATCGGCGGAGGTGACACCGCGGCCGCTGTAAAAACGGCAGGTCTTGACGGACAGTATTCTCACATTTCGACAGGCGGCGGCGCGGCGATGGAATATATGGAAGGCAAAAAACTTCCCGGCATTGCGTGTCTGAGCCCTAAGGGTTTCGACGGCAGGAGGAAATTCCTCATCGCCGGCAACTGGAAGATGAACAAGACGCCCAGAGAGGCGATCAAATTCGCGAAAGAGCTAAAAAAGGCGATGCCGAACGACGACAATGTAGAGATAATGGCCGCGCCTGTGTTCAATTCTATATATCCGGTTTATCAGGAACTCAAGAAGACCCATATCGATATCGGATCTCAGGATGTTTTCTGGGAAACTTCAGGCGCGTTCACCGGCGAAGTTCCTGCGAAGATGCTCAAGCTGACAGGTGTTAAATATTGTATAATCGGGCACAGCGAAAGACGCCAGTACTTCTGCGAGACCGATCAGACCGTAAACAAAAAGATCAGGGCGGTACTTAAAGAAGGTCTTGTGCCTGTCATCTGCGTCGGCGAAAAGCTAGAGCAGAGAGAAGCCGAGATCGAAAAAGATGTGGTAAAGGGACAGATCAAAGGAGCGCTCTCCGGGATTGAAATTAAAGATAACCTTAATATAGTCATAGCCTATGAGCCGGTATGGGCAATAGGTACAGGCAAGACTGCAACTCCGGAACAGGCTCAGGAAATGCACGAATATATCAGAGAGCTTCTGAAAGGGATCTACGGAGAGCTTTTCGCGGCTTCCACAAGGATACTTTACGGCGGTTCGCTCAATGCGGGGAACGCGAAAGACCTGCTCAGCCGTAAAGATATTGACGGTGGTCTGATCGGCGGGGCTTCTCTGAAGAAGGATGATTTCAAGGCCATTGCGGATATTGCCAGAGGTATAGAAAAGTGATCAGTTGAATGACAGGTAACTTTCAATCCTGAATTTTATCTGTCTTTCTGACAATCTGTAATTTTCGATTTCAAGCCCGGAGAACAGGTAGAAATTCTTCTTACTGTATTCCATTCCGAGTTTCGGCCCGTGCGAAATATAAACCCTTTTCAGATCGTCTTTCGTGAAATCATCCTGATCAAAATCGTAGCTGTCTATCTCATAGTAGTAATACTCCGTTCTAAGCTGAAGATCCTTAAGGAGCATGTATAAAAAGGAAGCTGAGCTGTAATAATGATGCTTAAAGTTTACAGGATTTTCTGTAAAAGCATCATAATTAAAATTTCCGAACTCTTCATAAATGTATCTGGCAGACAGCTTAATTCCTGCGCGTTTAGAGAAACCGTATGAAACAGTGTCGGAAGCAGAATAATTCTTGATCACGAAACTGCTTGAGTAAGTGTCATCGTAATCGTAAGAACGATAATATGACCTGAATCTGATATTCCCGGTCAGATACAGTTTTTCGTTAATGTCATATCTTATATCGGTATTGGACGCAATAGCTCTGTCTATGTAGTTATTGATACTTCTCTGCGAAGATATATTGATCAGTCTGTAGTACTCCAGTGGGAAAGACTGAATAACTGTAAGAAAACCGTATCTGGAATATGCTGCTTCAGGAGTGATCATAAGTTTGATTATGTCCCTGTCCTCCAGATTCGATATAGTGAGAGATTTGTACTCGTGCTTGACGTATCTTCCCGAAAGAGTGAACCTGTAATCTGAATAACGGTAATTGAAGTGCGGAGATATAGCGAAATTGTAATAGGACAGTGATTTGTCATTCTCGTCGTAATCCACACTGAATTTATCGCTTCCCGTATCGAAATCCAGTTTCAGGCTGCCTGAAAACCTGTCCCTGTCGTAAAAGATCTCATCGGATATTTTGAAATTCGAATTTGAATTGTACCCGATGTCCTCGCCGTCCCGATATGAATCCCTGTTTCTGGAATAGAAGCCTATGCCGCTTCTGTTTCTTATGTCATCTGACGCGATGTATAAAAATTCTGAAGACACATCGTACTCATACCGTTTTATCCTGTATTCAGCGGATTGAAGATCCAGGAAATTGTACTGACTGATATTGCTTCTGCCATTAATCGAGAAATTCCCGAAGCCTTCTTCAAACCGTTTTGTATATGAAATAACCGAACCTGATCCGTAATTGAGATCGCTGTATGTGTCTTCTCCCTCGAACGTAGTACTCACCGACAGATTGTCATACTTCTCGTTGTAAGAGTAAGTCCCGTCCACAACAATGGATTGTCCGGTTTTCTGGGATATGACGTCAGATTTCCCAACGTACCCGAATGCTGTCCTGATATTTAATCCTTTGTCTTCGTATCCTATCATCGGAAGAATACTGATATTGCTTTGTGTCGGTCTTGTGACGGAACTGTTGGACATATAGTCGCTGGAAAGCATTATCCCGTACTTCATGAACTTATGTTTTACTGAAATATCTCCATTTATCCCGAAATCGTTTTTAGCATAATCTTCATAATAGGTTTTTGAATTGTTTCCCGTAAGTATGATACAGCTGAGAGAATCGTTCTGAACGAAATTCAGACGCATGGAGAGTACATCGTAAGCACCGTAATCGGAGTATTCGAAATATACGCTGTCCCTGTCTTCGGTTCCGTAACACAAAAATAAGGTCATTACAACTGATAAAGCCAGCGCGCTTCTCAATTCATAACCTCCGAAAGTCTTTCCGCGCTAAGCTGGCCGCAGGCCGCGGCAATATCCTCACCTCTGCTCGTTCTGAAAACCACCGGGAAATCCTCTCCTCTGAAGTAGTTGTAGAACCGTACGGACGATTCTTCGGTCAGAGGTCTGAATCTGTCATTTTCAGATCCGCGGTGAAATCTGATAAGGTTGAGTTTAGAAGGCAGTGTTCTGAGGAGTCTGATAAGTTCTGACGCATGTTTTTCTGTGTCGTTCACTCCTTTCATAAGTATATATTCGAAAACTACTTTTCTGTTTGATTTCTTTGCATAGCTTTTTAGTACCGGGAAAAGTTCTTTTAAAGAGTATTTTCTGTTTGCAGGCATTATAAGATCTCTTTCCGAATCGAAAGGATTATGGAGCGAGATCGCGAGCTTGTACCTGATATCTTCTTCAGTATATCGTTTTAAGCCGTCAATATGGCCGAAAGTCGAAATAGTTATCTTTCTTTTTCCGACAGCCAGGCCCGAATCATCAGAAATAATATCGGCGCTTTTAATTACTTCATCGTAATTATCGAAAGGTTCTCCCATCCCCATATAAACTATGTTAGTTATCTTTTTGCAGAGGAAGTCGGAGGCTGTCAATACCTGTCCTACTATCTCCGAAGCTGACAGGTTCCTCTTGAAACCGGCCTTCCCGGTAGCGCAGAACGCGCAGTTGAACCGGCATCCCGCCTGTGAAGATACGCAAAGGGTCAGTCTTTCTTTCTCGGGTATAATAACACACTCTATAAAATTCGAGTCATATAATTTAAGAAGAAGCTTTACTGTACCGTCGGAACTTTTCTGAGAGGTCTCGACCTTAAGCGGAATTGTTGAAAATCTTGAACTGAGATATGATCTTAGATCAGCCGGAAGGTCGCTCATAAGTGCAAAGTCGGTTACAGATTTTTTATAGAGCCATGACCATAACTGCTTTGCGGAGTATTTCTTTCCGCCGGCGTCTTCCACTATTCCGCAGAGTTCTCCGTATCTGAAGCCGAGGATAGATTCCATCAGATTATGCCGCTACTTCTTTTTCTTGTTGCCGAGCATATCAACATCGACAAGTATCCTTCCGCAGCCTTCACAGATGTTGTAGTCGTCTTTCAGTTTTATCTTCTGCTGGAGCTGATACGGAATATGTATCTTACATCCGTTGCAGAGACCTTCTTCGGTAACGAAAGTAATGGCGATACCGTTCCTGATCTGCATAATACGGTTATAGTGGTTAAGAAACGGAACTCTGATCGCTTGTTCAACTTTTGTCTTCTTTTTTAAAAGTTTATCAAGATTTTTCTGTGTGGATTTACTTATCTCGTTTTTCTTCTTAAGCTCAGTTTTGATCTTTTTTTCAATTTTCAGGATGTTCTTGTCAATATTACTCAATTCGAATATGATAGTTTCGATCTCGTTAGTCAGTTCTACCACTTTCTCTTCGAATACTTCAACTGCTTTCTCAAGCTTTTTCACTTCTCTTTTTATATGTTCTTTTTTTGTTTTCTTGTCATTGTCAAGATCTATCTGTTTCTGATCAAGTATTCTTTTATGGTCCAGTATATCAGCTTCGTAAACCTCTTTATCCTCCTGGAGTTCACGCTGTTTTCTGATGAGCTTGACCCTTTTTATGGCTGATTCCTCGATCTCATGTTTCATTCTGGATATATGGTTTTCGGTATTTCTCTCTTCACTTGTAAGCTGGTAGATCTCATTATCGATTATCTGCAGATCGACGAGCAGTTTAAGATCTTCGAACATAATTAAACTCCTATATTTTAACTTTTTTTAATCCGAAAGGGAATTTCAGAAGCTCAGTGACAGATGAGTCAATCCTTTTTCCTTCAGTATTTGTCATGATCACAATGATGTCCGGAGCATAGTCGTATATAAGCTGGCGACATGCGCCGCAGGGTGAAACCGGTTCAGGAGAATCGGCTGTTATCAGTATCGCGGAGAATTTTCTTTCCCCTGAGCAAAGGGCTGAAGCGAGGGCATTTCTCTCGGCGCACATAGTCAAACCGTAAGAAGATGATTCAACATTGCATCCTGAGAAGATCTTGCCGTGTTCCGTGATTATCGCAGCGCCTACCTTAAAACCTGAATATGCTGCGCATGCGTTCTCTCTGACAGCAGACGCGGCGGAAAAGAGCCTGTCGAATATTTCGTCCGTTATCTTCATCTCAAGATTCTCAGTTTCTGCCCGATCTTCAGTTCTGCTGTTTCTGTACCGGATGAAAGAACGATGATCTTGAGATCGTTGTCTTCGGCGATCTTTTTCCAGTCAGTTCTGAATTTGAACGCTATACTTTCTATGTTATCGTTAAACCTTACTTCATATACATCTTCCAGTATTTTGATCCCGCTCTCTGTATCGCCGGTGCTGCTGTCGGCGATCATATTTCTGTTCTTAAGTTCTGACAGCAGGCTGTCAGAATATCCGGCCGGAAGAAAGAGCTCCTGCGAAGTGTATTTGCTGATGCTGCCGCCCGTCTTATAACTGCCGAAATTTATATGAGGATTCAGTTTGTAAAGCTGCCTGTATGATAATCCTGTTATTTCGCTTATATCAGAGAATGGAAGGTCTTCGCTTCCAAGTATTATCGTGCAGGTCTCATGGGCAGGTTTTTCTGCAGTGGACGGAATGCTGAACCCGTATTTGACTGGGTCGGACAGAATGAGCTTATAAATAAGTATTTTTTCAACATACAGTTCAGTTTCAGAATTTGAACGGGCTTCCCAAAAATCCAGGGCTTTCTGGTTGCCGATAGTAGTCTTTACATTGTAATCCCCGTTATTATATGCGGCGAGAACGAGCAGAGGGTCTTCAGGGAATAAGTCCGAAAGCATTCTCAGATGTTCGGAAGCGGCACGGGCAGCTTTTTCAGGGTGGTTTCTCTCATCAATAAAATTGTCGACCCTCAATCCGTACATCTTCCCCGTAGCCGGCATAAGCTGCCAGAGACCTGAAGCCTGTGATTGCGAAAGAGCTCTGGGATTGAACTCGGACTCAACCGGTATAATATAAGCAAAATCCGGATCCAGTCCGAACTCCGCAAGTATTCTTTTGGCCGAAGGCAGATATTTATCCTGCTCATTTATGAGATTTTGAAAAAAACCTCTGCGGTCGTGTACGAAAATATTGAACACTTTTTCAAGCCTTTCTCTGACGTCATATTTTTCAAGAGGGATGTATTTGCCTGCAAAACTGATCTTTTCAGGAAAAGAATAATTATCAGCGCAAAATACTTTCAGAGCAAGGAGAAGAAAGATTACTGATTTTATTGAGGATTTTACGATTTTACTTCTCCCTAGATTGTTAAACAACCTCTAAATATAATAAAAATATGCTCCAAAACCAAATGAAATATAAGGACTTTCTTTTTAGCTGAAACTTATTTAAATTGTATGAAATATTCTGAAGGCGGATCCATGAAATACGGAATTATTGACAACCTTAAGCCTGATCATAATAATGAGAACTTCAGATCGTTTTTTAATGATCTGAAAGCTACCGGACTTGAGTTCTCTATCAATAAGATCAGTGATTATAACAAGGAATTTCTGTTCCCTGTCAGAGATAAAAAGCAGCTTATTGAAGATGCTGATGTAATTATTGTTCTGGGGGGGGACGGTTCCATGCTCGATACGGCGCATCATTCCGCAGAGCTCGGAAAGCCTTTCATAGGTGTTAATTACGGAAAACTCGGATTTTTAGCTGATGTCAAAGAGAATGAGATAGTTGACAGGATCAGAATGATAGAAAAGGGTGAATATTTCATAGAAGAAAGGATGATGTTGAACGCTTTCTGCGGAGACAAGAAATTATGCGCGCTGAATGATGTCGTTCTTGACAGAGGATACTCGCAGAGAGTTCTCAAGATATCGGTCGATGTAGACGGTAAATTTTTCACAACCTATACTTCTGACGGGGTTATTATCTCCACGCCTACAGGATCGACCGCTTACAATATGTCAGCTCACGGTCCTATCCTCCAGCCCGGAGTACCCGGTCTGATAATTACGGCCATGAACCCTCACGCTCTTGCAATGAGACCGATAGTCATACCTGACGGTGCGGTAGTTACTTTGACTGCGGAAAGCAGGAACAACGATATGATACTCTCAACCGACGGGCAGGAAAGTATAAGCATAACATCATTCGCGAAGATCACAGTAAAAAAAGCTCCATATAAGGCTAAATTTATAAAATTTCACGACAGCGATTATTACCATCTTCTCCGGGAAAAACTCGGATGGGGCGGGTTTAAGGAAAGAGTATCGAAGTAAAAAATCCGCAAAATTTCAGTTGACAACTATTTTGCTATTTGGTATATTTAGCGCTTGTCAAAAGACGGGAGCTTAGCTCAGTCGGTAGAGCAACTGGCTGTTAACCAGTTTGTCGGGGGTTCGAGTCCCTCATCTCCCGCCAGAATTCTGCGGCTTTTTATTTTATTGACCGGAATATAAGAAGCGATTATATTGCAGTCTATGGAATAGTTAGAAGGAAATCGCAAAACTTTCGAAAAGCTGATAAGAGATCTGATCTGTAAAGAGAAATAAGGGAAGGTAAATGGAATTAACAACTCGTAGAGCAGAGTATAGTGATCATGATCAGTTAAGAAAACTCGTTCATGAAGTTCACAAACTACATGTTTCAAACAGGTCCGATGTTTATGCGGAAGTGGAGGATCCTTTTGCTTTTGACAGATTTCAAAGCCTTCTGGTAAACGAAAATACTAAAGCGTATGTCGTTAGTGTAGATCATGAGAACGCGATCGAGTTCTATGAGTCTCTGGGTATGAGAACAAAGAATAGACGTATGGAACTTAAGCTGTAGAATCGTTATTTAAATTGCAGCTTCTCTGCTATGAACCATTCTGCCGTAAACTGTCAGAATAAATTTTCTTTTATTTTTTTTATATTCTCAGGCTCGAACCATTTCATTTCAGGTATGCGTTTGAACCAGGTGATCTGGCGTTTTGCGAAGTGACGGGTGTTGGTCTGAATGAGCTTGATCATGCGGTCTTTTGTTATATCTCCTTTCAGATATTCGACTACTTCTTTATAGCCGATCGTCTTTTTAAAACGTTTAAGCTCATAGCTGTATTTATTTACTAAAGATTTCACTTCTTCGATCAGACCTGAATCAGCCATTTTCATAACTCTTGAGTTGATTTTCTCAAAGAGCTTTTCTCTTTCGATGTTGAGTCCGATGTAAACGGGCTGAAAGAACCTGTCAGGCCGGTGTTCTGAATGGAGCTCGGAAATTTTCCGTCCGGTGAAATGGAATATTTCAAGAGCGCGGTGTATGCGCTGTTTCTGGGCGGGTGGAGTTATGGCAGCGTATTCGGGATCGACTAGCTTGAGTTTCTGGTAACATTCTTCCAGAGGTGTACGCTCAAGGATCTTCCGGTATTCGAACTTTTCCGAATCGTCGATACCGAGGTCTTCAAAGAAGCCGTGCACCGCGCTGTGGATGTAGAGCCCGCTCCCGCCGCAGATCAGAGCTTTCTTTCCTTCGGAGTAAAGCTTTGACAGGAGTTCTCTTACCTCGTTCCCGTACATATACGAATTGTATATCTCGTCGTCAGGCTCGACAGTGTCGATGAAATGGTGCGGCGCGAACTTCTGCTCCTCTTTCGTCGGCTTCGCCGTCCCGATGTCCATTCCGCGCACCATCTGGCGGGAGTCGGCGGAAATGATCTCATATCCGGACTCACGGGCCAGTTTGAGCGCAACAGCGGACTTCCCGACGGCTGTCGGCCCGCATATAACGGGTATTTTAAGTTTCGACAGATCAGTCATTCTATTCGCGCCTGAACCGCTTGTTAAGCTCTTTGATGGAAAGGTCGATTATCACAGGCCTTCCGTGCGGACAGACGTGCGGGAATTCGCACTGGAAAAGGTCGTTTATAAGTTCCAGCATCTCATCCTTGGTCATTTTCTGTCCCGCCTTTATCGCTCTCTTGCAGGCGTAAGACGCAGCGACCGCCTCCATGGAATCCATCTTATTCTTTTTATAAAGCTTGTAATTGTCTATGATATCAAGAAGTTCTTTTTTCTCGTCGCCTACTGTTATTCCCATCGGTGTTTCTTCGACGATAACGGTATTCTGTCCGAAATCACTGAGTATGAAACCTATCGAATCAAGATACTCTTTTATCTCGTTAAGTATCAGTTTGTCTTCAAAAGAAAGTTCTACTTTTACCGGAAACAGAAGCGACTGTGAAGCCATTTTAAGCTGTCCGAAATGTCTGAGCGCTTTCTCGAAAAGAATTCTTTCGTGCGCTACGTGCTGATCGATTATAAGCGCGCCGGACTCGACCTGAATAAAAATGTAGCTGTCGTGCATCTGCCATATATTTTCCGAAACGATAAGTTCGTTGTTGAACTTCAATACTCTCGTGCCGATATTCTTCTCGTCTGGCCGGAAAAATCTCTCCTGTTTTTCCGTGTTGTAGGATGGGCCGTCCTCGCTTGCCTGTTTCTGTTCCGGTTCTTTAAACTCATACGCAGAAGAAGTTTCAGGGAGTGTTCCGGTGCCAAGGTCGAGAAGTGACGACGATCCTTTCAATGAATTTTCTATAGCCTCAATGATAAGTTTTTTTATTTTAGGTTCGTCAGAGAATTTTACCGTTAGCTTGGAAGGATGGACGTTCACATCGATCTCGCTGGCAGGCATATTTATAAAGAGGATGTAGAACGGATAATAACCTTTCTCGATCAGGTTCTGATACATGTTGACTATATTGAAGCTGACCATCTTACTTTCGACTATCCTGCCGTTGATGAAAAGGAACTGGTTGTCCTTGTATTTCCTTGCAAGCTCGGCTTTCCCGACATATCCTGTAACTGAGTATGCGCCCAGAGAATTTTCAGTTTTAAAAAGGTGCTCCTTTCCGATCTCGGGGAAAATTTCGCATATCCTTTCATCAAGTTCCTGTGGCTTCACGTCAAAGACGACCTTTTCGTTATTGACGAACTTGAATCCGATATCCGGTCTCGACAACGTTGCTTTTTTGAAATAGGAATAGATGTATTTGTATTCCCTGTCGTCGAAATTTAAGAATTTTTTCCGGGCGGGAACATTGAAGAAAAGCGATCTGATCTTGATCTGGGTCGAATATTTTGAAGGTGACGGTCTGACTTCCGATATAGTTCCGCCTTTGATCACGATCATGTTGCCTGACTCTGCTTCTGTCGGTTTCGATACAGCTTCGACCATAGATACGGCCGCTATGCTCGGCAACGCCTCGCCGCGGAATCCCATCGTCACGATCCTCTGCAGATCGTCGAATTCCGATATCTTGGAAGTGGCGTGCCTCTCGAACGCGAGGATAAGGTTGTTCTCGTCCATACCCTTTCCGTCGTCGGATACCTCAATATAGGTCTTTCCTCCGTCCTTCACCTCAATGTAAATGTTCTTCGCCCCGGCGTCCAGCGCGTTCTCAACGAGTTCCTTAACTACGGAGACGGGTCTTTCGACGACCTCTCCGGCAGCGATCTTGTTGATCAGGTTATCAGGAAGTATTTTTATTGTGTCTGAACTCATTATCATCCTTTACATTAAAGTCGGAAAATAAGAAAAATCCGCCGGTTTATCAACGATAATTTTTTCAGCTTGCAGGTATTCAGCCTTCCTGATTTTTGGAGCGGGAAACTCTTAAATCTTTTCGGTGGGTAGAAATGACCTCCAAATTATCATTTAATTAATGAGGGCTTAGAGTTTTTCGCTGAGAAATTACAGGAAGTCGGAATAAAAAAGGCGGAACCTGATCTGATCCGCCTTTAGTTGAAATTATAGCCTTAACAATTACTTGTTCACCTGAAACCTTTTGTCTCCTTTTTCAAAATAAGCTATGATCTGCTCAACTGCCGCTACACCAGCGTTGATGTTGGCTTCTTCTGTTTGAGCTCCCATCTTTTTAGGCGTAAAATATACTCTTTCCTGATATTTTCCGATAAGTTCTTCAGCGCAGTCGGGAGCTACATCCGACAGATATTTGAAATCCGGCCTTTCGTTCAGGACTATTTTAAGTCCTTCCTCGCATACAACTTCTTTTCTGGCTGTATTGACGAGTACGGCGTTATTCGGCATGGACATAAGAAGACCCTTATGGATGGAGTTCTTAGTTTTCTCGTTAGCAGGGATATGAAGCGAAACATACTGACATTTAGAGTAAAGTTCTTCAACGGAATGCACGACTTTCACTCCGTCTTTCTCAATGTCTTCGTCTTTTATAAACGGATCGAAAGCGTAGATCTTCATTCCGAAACCTTTAGCGATATCCGCCACCAGTTTACCGACGTTGCCGTATGCGTGAATACCGATAGTTTTGCCTTTAAGTTCAGACCCTGATTTGCCGTTGAACTTTCCTCTGGCCATATAGATCATCATCCCTATTGCAAGTTCCGCGACCGCGTTGGAGTTCTGACCGGGGGTGTTCATAGCGACAATACCTTTTGCAGATGCGGCAGCAAGATCAATGTTGTCATAACCTGCGCCGGCCCTGACTATCACTTTCAGCCTGTCGCCGGCATTGATCACTTCTTTTGTGGCTTTATCGCTTCTTATTATCATCGCGTCGGCTTCTTTCGCGGCTTCGACCAGCTGAGACTGCTCGGTATATTTCTCAAGTAGTTTTAGTTCATAACCGGGATTCTGGTCAATGACGGCTTTTATTAGATCAACAGCTTCTTTTGCAAAAGGCTTGTCGGTCGCGATTAATATAGTTTTAGACATTTCGGAACCCCTTTCAGTTTAGTTCTCATTGTCGAATTTCTTAATGAAGGCAACAAGCTTCTCGACACCTTCTACCGGCATCGCGTTGTATATACTCGCCCTCATTCCACCGGTCTTTCTGTGCCCGCTGAGCGTTACAAGCCCTTCTTTTGCAGCTTCTGCTAGGAATTTCTTGTCGAAATCTTCAGAGTCAGTTCTGAAAGGAATGTTCATAATAGAACGGTCTTCCTTGTTCTGAACATGACATTTGAACAGTTTAGAATTATCTATAGCATCATACAGCATGGCAGCCTTCTGAACATTTATCTTTTCTATGGCTGGTACTCCTCCGATGCTCAGAAGGTGTTCGAATCCCAGTTTAGCAAGGTAGATACCGTAAGTCGGCGGAGTATTGAACATTGATCCCGCGTCTGCGTGGGTCTTATAGTTCAGCATAGTGGGAGTCTCAGGTCTTGCATAACCGATGAGGTCTTCGCGGATAATAACTACTGTGACACCGGCAGGTCCTATATTTTTCTGCGCTCCCGCATAGATCATTGCGAAATCGTTCACGTCGATGACTTTTGAAAGAATATCAGAAGACATATCGACAACAAGAGGTTTACCTTTCACGTCCGGATATTTCTTGAAAGAAGTACCGAAAATTGTATTGTTCGATGTCATGTGAACATAATCAGCGTCAGCTCTGAACTCATTCTCGTTTATAGACGGAAGATGATTGAAGACTTCGGGTTCTGAACTTGCCACAACTTTAACGTCGCCGAATCTCTGGGCCTCTTTTATCGCTTTCGTCGACCACTCACCGGTATTCACATAGTCCGCTTTGCCGTTCTTCATGAGGTTCAGAGGGATCATCGCGAACTGCATAGATGCGCCACCCTGAAGAAAAAGTACCTTGTAGTTCGAAGGGATGTTCATAAGTTCTCTAAGAGCTTTTTCGGCTCCGTCGATTATAGACTGATAAACCTTGGATCTGTGGCTCATCTCCATAACCGACATTCCTGAACCGTCGTAATTCATCATCTGCTCAGCGGCTTTTTTCAGAACAGCTTCGGGAAGAACTCCGGGTCCGGCTGAGAAGTTATATACTCTTTCTGACATTTTTCACTCCTTTATTTTTTTAAATTTCAAAATTCACCTGAAAATTCAGAACTTCAATTTATTACTAAGTAAATGTCAAGTCAAGAAATATTTTATAAACAAAAATAAGGATATATTCATACTTGATAAATCGGTTTTCTTTTAGTAGTTTTACAGTCGGTTCTAAAGTTGACAGGAGATTACAATGAAATTCGTAAAGATACTTTTTATTTTGACAGTAGTGTTCATATATTCGTGCGCCGATAAAAATATTGTAAAGGAAGATGATATGAAATATACGGATACGGCTAAAGATTATCCGGTCGCGGAAAAACAGATTACTACTGCAAATATCCACGGTATAGAACTTGCCGACGAGTATGCGTGGCTAAAAGATAAGAATGCGGAAAACAATCCAGGGATTATGGATCTTATAAAGAAAGAAAATGAATATACAAAAAAAGTCCTGAAAAACAACGTCGGACTGGAAAAGAAGTTATACGATGAGATCATATCGAAAATAGACGAATCTGACGTGTCTCTTCCGGTTCAGATTGACGAATATTACTATTATTCAAGAGATGTTAAAGGAGAACAGTATCCTGTATACTGCAGAAAGTATAAAAATCTTGAAGCTGAAGAAGAAGTACTTCTGGATATGAACGAACTTGCTAAAGATAAGGACTTTCTTGAACTTGGAGTATATAAGATCAGCCCTGATCATAAATATCTTGCTTACTCGCTTGACGACGAAGGAAACGAAAGATACACGCTTTACATCAAATATCTCTCGATCGGGACACTCTTTCCCGAGACTTTCGAAAATGTCGAGGACCTTGAATGGGCCGAGACGAACAATACTTTTTTTTATACTACAGTGAACGAAAGCTACAGGTCGGATAAAGTTATAAGACATGTGCTCGGGACAAAAACAACTTCCGACAGGGTTATGTATACTGAAGCTGACGAATCGTTCTATGTCTGGATCGAGAAAACGAGGGACAGGAAATACCTGTTCATCGGTACGGCAAACAAAAATACTTCCGAATATCATTATCTGAAAAGTGACGATCCCATGAGCTTTTTCGATCTGATGCAGCCCAGAAAAAAAGAAGTGGAGTACTATCCCGACCACAGGGGAGATTCGTTCTATATTCTGACAAATGCGGATAAATCTTTCAATTTTAAGGTGGCGAAGGTCAAGGACAGCTTTCCGTACAAAGACAAATGGGAAACTTACATACCTCATAGAGCAGAGACATATATTGATGACATCGAACTTTTCAGGGATCATATCGTCGTATCGGAGATAAGCGAGGGAAAAAGAACAATCAGAACGCTCGAATATGCCTCACTTCAGGGTAAGGAGATAAAATTCACCGATAAATGCTATACGGTTTATCCCGGAACGAACGCTATGTTCGACACAGACAAATTCAGATATGTTTACGAATCTATGACCACTCCGTATTCTATTGTTGAGTACGATATGAACACGGGCGAAAAGAAGTATCTCAAGCAGCAGAAAGTAATGGGCGGTTTCGATATGACGAAATACCATTCCGAACTCGTTTACGCACTCGCGGGAGACGGTGAAAAGATACCTGTGTCACTGGTTTACCGCAGGGATAAATTCGCATACGACGGAACGAATCCTATCCTGCTTGAAGGTTATGGAGCTTACGGCGATTTTAACGACCCGTCTTTCTCGGTCTCAAGGCTCAGTCTTCTCGACAGAGGGTTCGTCGTGGGGATCGCGCACGTCAGAGGCGGACTTGAAAAAGGTAAGAAATGGCATCTCGGCGGAATGCTCTACAACAAAAAGAACACTTTCAGTGATTTTATTTCCTGCGTGGAATACCTGATCGAGAAAAAATACGCCTCAAAGGATAAATTCATGATCACCGGAGCAAGCGCGGGCGGTATGCTGATCGGTGCGGTACTTAACGAAAGACCCGATCTTTTTAAAGCCGCAGTCTTAGAGGTCCCGTTCCTTGACGTCCTTAACACCATGCTCGACCCGACACTTTCCGCGACTGTTACGGAATATGACGAATGGGGAGATCCGAACGATAAAGGATATTTTGATTACATCCTGTCGTACTGTCCATACCAGAATATAAAAGCTCAGAATTATCCTGATGTTTTCGTACTGGCCGGTCTGAACGATACAAGAGTAAGCTATTGGGAGCCTCTGAAATGGATAAGCCGTTTACGGGACCGTAAAACAGATGACAACACTTCTATAATTAATATGAATGTCGCTGGACACGGCGGATCTTCAGGGCGTTATGACTATTATAAAGAAGTAGCAATGAAATTCGCATGGATACTTAAAGAATCGGGTATAGACGACTGACATTTTCTGACATATCTGACACATTCAATATCTGAAAATATGATTTTTGTGCCTGTAGAAATTGGCACGGCTGTTGCATTTTATTTAATCGGAAATAAAAAACCGTGAACGATAAAAAAGGAGGGAATCATGAACCTTATAAGATGGAAAGAACTGGACAGCCTGGATAAACTCATGAACAACTTCTTCGGCCAGGACTACAACCTCAACACTGTAAAATGTCCGTCATGTCATGCGGATGTATACGTAAAAGACAACAGTATTGTAGCGGACATAGATATGCCCGGAATTGATCCGAAAGATGTTGAGATCACGATCGAAGGTAACTATCTCAGACTGATCGGTAAAAGACAGGAGGAGAACGAGGTGAACGAAAAAGATTTCTACAGAAAAGAGATCATTAAAGGTTCGTTCGAAAGGTATATCCCCTTACCAACGGATCAGATTGATCACGAGAACATAAAAGCGGTCTATAAAAAAGGCGTTCTTCAGGTCTCTGTACCGAAAAAAGTTGAAGAGAAGAAAAAGATCGAGATCAAAGTAGAATCAGAATAGTTCAGGTTGAAAAACATAAAAAGGCCGTCTCAGGACGGTCTTTTTTATTGCAATTAGGATTATATTAAGTATATTTACGAGTAACTATGGAAAGGAAAAACCTTGAATATGAATGATAATTATGATGTCGTTGTTGTTGGTGGCGGACCGGGAGGATGTATAGCCGCAAAAGAATGTGCGGAGAACGGTCTGAAGGTTCTGCTGTTGGAACGACACAGGGAAATAGGTATTCCTGTACGATGCGGAGAAGCTGTAGGGAAAGCCGGATTACTGGAATTTTTCAGCTCAGACCACTGGATAGTGCAAAAATATGTTAAGAAATTTAATATAAGATTTGTTGCTCCGAACGGCAAAACACTGGACCTTAATCATGAAAGTGAGGCCGCTGTTCTGGATAGAAAGATATTTGATGCAGAACTTGGAATAATGGCAGCATCAGCTGGAGCGGAGGTTGTCACAGGAGCGAATGTTACCGGTCTGATCTCGGCAAATGGATATATAACCGGGGTGAAACTAGAGTATCAGGGTAAGAGTATAGAGATCAGCTCAAAAATCGTAATAGGAGCGGACGGAATAGAATCAAGGATCGGCCGATGGGCCGGAGTTAATACCAGTCCGAAATTCGCGGATATGGAATCATGTGTTCAGTATACTGTTGCCGGAAAAGAATTCGATAATAACAGGATGGATTTCTATTTCGGAAAAAATATCGCTCCCACGGGTTACTTATGGGTATTCCCTAAAACGAACGGAACAGCTAATATCGGCGTAGGGGTCAACGGGCCTGTATCAAAATCAAAGAAAGCAAAAGAATATCTGAACTGTTTTATTGACGAGAATTTCAGGGGCATATCTGTGATATGTACAACCTGCGGAGGGGTAGTCTGTGCCGAAACTTTGGAGAAAATATCGGGGAACGGATTTATGCTCGTCGGAGACGCGGCGCATCAGACCAATGCTGTTTCCGGAGGAGGTATTGTTAATGCCATGAAGGCAGGCAGGATATCTGCCGAAGTGTCGGTATCTGCGATCAGATCTGATAATGTAAGTTCCGAAAAATTGCTGGAATATGACAGGAAATGGTTGAAAAAACAGGGTAAGATGAACCGCAAATTTTACATGATCAAAGGTATAATAGAGAATATTTCTGACGATACATTAAATTCAATAACCGAAAAGCTGAACGGTCAGCCGTTCAAAAAACGGACTCTTATAAATATTTTCAAAATAGTTCTTCTGAATTATCCTAAATTAATACTTGAACTGCCGAAGCTTTTTTCATAAAAATTTTTAAGTTGCGTAAATAATAATTCTTTAATATATTCTTTGTTGGTGTGTCTGAGCTATCTATAGATCCATATTAGATGGTCAGCCGCATTTTGGATACAGTAAGAAATTAATCAATAGGAGATTGGGATGAAGAATTATGTGACGCTGTTTTTGCTTTTAGTGATTGCCGGCGCTTTCGGTGCGGTGTATCTTGACGAGGGTTTTGAAAGCGGAACTCTCGACGGTGTTACCATTATCGACGATGACGGTGACACTAACAACTGGCAAGTATCCGCTATCCCGGGAAAGGGAGGCGTGTACTGGGCAGAATCCGTAAGTACAGGATTAACGCCGGATAATACGATGGTATTCCCAAGTACTTGGATGGAACTGGATACTTATTTGAATTTTTGGGTAGGCGGAACAAATGCCGGAAGTTCTGAGCATCTTGAGATATATGTGGCTGATGATAATATAGATCCTTCAAATTTTATCATGGTTTATGATTCTGTCTTCACAACAAACAGCTTAGAGAATGTAGAAGTATCTCTCAGACCGTATCTCCTGCAGTTAAACGAGTGGTTCTGGGACAGCAACGTAACAATTAAAGTCAGACACTATAATACAGAAGTCAATAATGGAGCCGGATCAGCACTGGTAATAGACGATTTCAGGGCGATCTACTATCCGACGTTTAACTATGATGACCCGGCAGAACTGCCTCAGGGCGTTGTATCTCCGATGAGCAATCTTCATTTCGTATGGGATTTCTGGGACTTTAGTTCGTTGGACGAGAATTGGGAATATATAGGATGGAATACAACCCCTATAATGAATTATATAATAACTAATGAATCCGGCGTGGTTGAAGAAAGTTACATTGAACTCACACCGAATACCGAATCTGAGTTTAACTGGACTTATTACGGTGATCTTACCGGCTGGCCGATGGGGACAAACATCGAGTACTGGTGTAAAGTCGTTGATAATACAACGTATGCTATCGAAAGCGAATCTGAGCATTTCTTTGTCGAATGGGGTGAAATATCGTACGTTCAGGGTTTTGATGATTCTAATTTATTGCCTGAAGGATGGAGCGTATTCTCGACTGGATATAAATTCTCTACTTTCGATTATCCCTGGAAAGTTAATGAAGTGAACCAGAATGTGTATGAAGGTCAGAATTCTATAACTTCCGCAGCTCAAAGTAATTTCGGTGTATATGAGACGGAAGATTATCTTGTTTCACCGATGATGAGGGTTGACGGAGATGCAAAACTGCAGTATTTTGTTAATCAGCAGACTCCCGAAGGATATGAAGATACCTATATTGTACTTATTAATACAATCGGCGGAGACAGCACTACGATAGTTAATTCGTCCGATACACTTTTTACAGAAACTCTGGTCGCAGGTGAATTTGACAATATATGGAATGAGCGTGTTATAGAACTGAATCCGTGGGACGGTAATTTTATATGGATCGCCTTTAAACACGTTTATACTCCGATTGATGCTAAGCTCGACAGGTATCTTAACCTTGACGAGATAAGTGTAGCGGAACTTCCGGCTCTTGAAGTTGATTATGACGGACCAGCTGCATATCCCGGAGTTGATTACCCGGTTAATGCTGTAGCGTCCGATTATTCAGGAATAAATAACCTGACTATTCACTATTCTTTGGATGGTGAGGCTGAGCAATTAATTGTGATGAATGATAACGGGGACGGAACATATTCTGCTGGTATACCCGGACAGACTGAAGGAACAAAATGTTCGTGGTACGTAGTCGCGACAGACGATTCTCCATATCAGAATAAGACTACTTCTGATAAAAATAATATTATCTGGTTTAATGACGCCTGGCTGGAATGGGGAAGCACCGGAACATCATACTCGGATTATCCTGATCCAATAAACGCCGGTGATAAAGTTGCCATGGACTGGAATTTCGGAACTAAAGATAATCTTTATCTAAAACAGATCGAGATTGGATGGGCTTATGACGCGCCGAACATGCCATGGAAGCTTGTAGAGTTTGATCCGGAGTCAGGTAATTTGGATGCTGAAGAGAACCCGATTGGAGAACCGACGGAGAATATTATTGGCGACCTTTATGGGATAAATACGTTTACTTCTGGTGGTGATATTTTAATCCTTGAAGGAAAAAATACTGTAGTATCAGGGCATGTTGCTCTTGTATTTGAAACGAATACATATAACGAGATCATGCTTGATGAAAGCGGGGACAAGAGCCATGCATGGCAATGGAATTCAGTTAATCACTGGGTGACAAATTTGTGGGGTGCGTTCTATATTAAAATGTATGTTTCTCTAGAACCTGACGGAATTGAGGAGGAGTTTGTTTCCTCAACAACAGAACTCTGCCAAAATTATCCAAATCCCTTCAATCCTATTACAAGCATAAGTTTTTATAACAGGTTGCCAGGGAAAGTTGAACTTTCTGTATTTAATACTTTAGGAGAAAAAGTAGCGACATTGATAAACAAAAATATGAGTGAGGGATATAACAAAGTTGAATTTGACGCATCTAAATTCAACAGCGGTGTGTATTATTATATACTGAACACTCCGGAGAAGTCTCTGACTAAAAAAATGATACTTATTAAGTAATTAAATTTTGTTGACTTCATCGAATTTTATTATTATTTTTAGTTCACTTGTGATGAATTCTATGATAATGAGGAAACAGAATAATGAAAAGAACGCCAAACTCAACAATAAATAAACCAAAAAAAAGCGGAGGAGTTTTTATGGTAAGATTCAAAATGTTAGTACTCTGCGTACTACTTTCTCTGCCTCTCGTTCTCGGCTCATTCCTGTCTGCTCAGCAGAAAGGCGGGGTCATTGAAAAGAGGTACATGATTGATGAAGACGGTAACAAGCTTGTGATGAGAAGAATAGCAGGTTATCCGCCGGAAATTTTACCGGAACCTAATAAGGAGATTCCCGTAAAAAGCAAGACAGTAAATTATCTTGAAAACACACCGGGATATACTTGGTGCTACGGTTGTACAGCTACGGCTACAGCTATGTTCGCCGGATATTACGATCATTTCGGAGCAGACCTTTGTTATACCGGTCCGGAAAACGGAGGTGTTCAGCCGTTAACGAATACCGTATGGCAGACAGCATCTCAATCTGATACAGACATGTGTCCTGTTGCCGCAAGTAAAAGCGGTGTTGACGGAAGGGTAACAGCCGGTCACGGAGATGATTACTGGACAGGTTATATGGATGAAGATACTGATCCGTACTATGGCGCATGGACAGAGCATGATCACACTGTCGGACAGCCTTGTACGGCAGATTTTATGGGTACGAATCAGTGGTATAACTGGGGAAATTCTGACGGAAGTACTTCTATATGGAGTTACAACGCTCCTTACGGAGGCCGTCTTATTGATATGGCGGATGATTATTCAACTACGCCTCCTTCAAGGGATGGTACTCACGGTATGAGACTTTTCTTTGAATCTCTGGGTTACAGAGTTGAAATCAACTACAACCAGAATATTAACGGATGGGTTGATCCTGATGATACTGCCGCCGGACCTGTAACAGGCGGTTATCGTTATGCTGATTTCATGGCTGCAATCGACGCCGGCAGACCGGTTCTGCTCGGGCTTGACGGACATTCCATGCTCGGTTACGGTTATGACAATTCTACAGACTCTCTGATCTATGTCAGAGATACTTGGGATACAACTACAGCTCCCGGAGCTCATACAATGACTTGGGGCGGAACATACAGCGGTATGTATCATTACAGTGTTTCTGAGATCATACTCGGAAGCGAAGTGTATTTCTCAGCACCTCAGAATGTATTCGCCCTGAATAACAACAGAGTTGTTACTGTAACATGGGATGATCCTTCTCTTGGAACAAAAAACGTGGAATATCAGGTTTTCAGAGATGAGACTCAAATAGGAACTGCAACTACTGAATCTTATGTTGACAATACTGCAAGCGATGGAGTTCACGCTTATTCGGTTAAAGCTGTCTATACTGATGAAGACCCTGATTATGTTTCTTTCATGTCTGACGAAGCTTTAGTATTCGTTTCGGTCTCAGTTACTGAATTCCATGATGATTTTGAAAGCGGAGATTCTCAGTGGCTGCTTTATGACGGATGGGGACTTGATACGCAATATAAATATGCAGGTACGTATTCACTTTCCGACAGTCCCGGTGGAAATTATGCTGACGATCTTGAAGATCTTACTGCCGGCGGTTCTGTCGGTGAGATCGCTCCCGGACTAAATTTTACAACTGCTGCGGACGCCACCTGTGATTTTTATTTGAGATATGCAATTGAGGAATCATTCGACTATCTGCATTTCCAAAGCTGTAAAGACGGTATTTCCTGGGTAACTCTGAAGACATGGAGTTCTGAAACTTTAGGACTTACCTGGTATCAGGAAGTTATCAGCCTCGGTCTTTTCGCGGGTGAGTCTAACGTAAGGTTCAGATTCCTGCTGCAGACAGATCAGGGATATAATACTGCAGGTTCAAATATTGATAATTTCAATATAACACCTTCTTCAGTCGACTCAACACCGCCTTTTGTATACTACACTAAGGAAAAAGATTATTACGACAATAATCCTGACGGATTCGAGATCACAACTGATATTACTGATTTTTCAGGAATCAGCTATGCTAACGTACTTTATTCGGTAGACGGCGGAAACGAGATCACTCTTAATCCGACGAGCGTTACAGATGACGAGTATTATTTTGTAATCCCAGAACAGACTCCGGGTGCCTATGTTGAATTCAGATTCGACTGCGAGGATACGTCATCCGGCTCTAACCAGAGTTATACCGGACCGTTCTTCTATCAGGCAGGTAAGCATCAGGTCTACGACAATGGAGTGGTTTCATATATCGTATCATTATCATCAACACCGGCTGATACGGAAGACGACTATGTTGAAGCTGTCGCAGTTAAATTCAACTCGTTCCACGATGATGTTGTCGGTGTTGTGGTCAGAGGTTATACGGATCAGAGCCAGGCCGCTAATGCTAATATGTTGATACAGATATACGCTGATGATGATGGTATACCTACCGGAACGGGCTTATTACCTTCACCGGTAGCGATCGCAAACCCCGCAACTGTTTCTGAAACACAGAAATGGGCTTATGTAGATCTCAGTTCATATACTCAGCTGCAGGACCTTGCAGGAAATTACCACGTAGCTATATCTTCTGATACGAACAATTCAGGTTATACTATAACTAATTATACCGAAGCTCAGGAAGATATGGTTTATCAGTATAGAATGACTTCATGGAAATACGTTCCGTCCGGTGAAAGTGTGGCTTCATGGGAATTCCAGCCGACGCTGAACCAGCACACAAGGATCGTTACAACGAATTACGGTTATACACCAGGTCTCATTGATCCTTCTCCCGGTGCTATAGCTGAATCTGTTGCTCCTGACGGGACTTCTTCAAGGACTTTGACTGTGAGCAATATAGGTGATTATTCACTTGATTATGTCGCAAGTATTGATTACACCGGTACTGCAGGAAGCGCGAATGTCCATACGAACGATTTTGAATCTGCGCTCAACTGGACTTCTTCAGGATCAAGGCCATGGGTAAGAGCAAATCTTTACGACAGCGGATCACTTGACGGAAGTTATTTTGCTTACACGACTTCACCTACTACAGGTACTTCAACTGCGAATAACTATCTGACATCCGGTATTATGGATCTTTCTTCATACGAATCGGCAACAGTAACTTTCGATCAGAAGAAATCCACTTCATCAGGTGCATGTTCTCTTGAGGCTTCAAACGACGGAACAACATGGTATTCTATTTACTCGAATAGTGCTGCACTTGGAGCATGGAGTAATCCTAATACTCAAAGTGTTACCGTTCCTGCGACTTATCTGACATCGACAGTAAGATTCAGATTCCATGCTGCCCTGGCAAGAAATAATGGTTACTGGGCTGTTGACAATATCAGCGTTGACGGCGCGTTACCTTATACATGGATGACTTTGGACAACGGAACAACTACATCCGGTACTGTTGCACCTGCCGGATCAGATCCTATTACGGTAGGTTTCGATGCTACAGGTCTGGCCTTAGGGACATATCAGGCAAAAATAAATCTGGATTCAGATTACAGCAATGAGGATGTTCTTGTAGAAATGACTGTCGAGTCTACAGGAAATGATCCTGAAGTTGCTACAAACGTAACTACATCGATCGTCGGCGGAAATCTGTACATCGACTGGGATGATGCGCTTTATGCTGATACTTATGATGTATATTCTTCTGCAGACCCATACGGAACATATGCGCTTCTGACAAATGTTGCTGTAAGTGAATATACTTACACCGGAACAGAAACAAAAATGTTCTTCTATATCGTTTCTAAAAATTCTAATAAAGAATCATCTAGAACGATAACCATTAAAAAAACAGCTAAGAAGTAATATTAGCACTTTTTTACCACATCTAAACAGGCAGCCCGAAAAACCGGGCTGCCTGTTTTTATTTTAGTTGTAATTCCTATAAATATTTCCTAAATTAAAAGACTAATTTTTTTAGGAGTGTTTAATATGAAAATGATAAAGATTAATAGAGTAGTATTTGTGATATTTATGATTTTGTCGGTTTTAGTTGTGTCATGTTCGAAAGATTCTAAGGAAAATTCAGAAAGAGAGGTTAAAACTGTCGCTTTGCAGGATTTGAAGATAAAGAACGGATTGGTGTATGCCAAAAACTCAGTTTCTCCTTATACAGGAAAAGCAACGGAGTATGATAAGGAAAATAATCTCAGAATAGAGAAGAGTTATAAGAACGGATTATTACACGGACCTTTGTACAACTGGCATCCGAACGGGCAGAAACAATTTGAAGTAAATTTTTTCAGAGGTAAGAAAAACGGTAAGTATACCGAGTGGTCAGACAAAGGAGTCGTTCTTACTCTGGAAAATTGGACTGAAGGCGTTAAAGACGGTATTTCGGAAACATGGTGGCCTAACGGCAATAAAAGATCAAAAATGGAATTCATCGGCGGTATTCTATTCCATAAAATGGAATTGTGGTATGAGAACGGTCAGAAAAAAGGAGAAGAAGAATATATTAATGACCAGAAGAACGGTTACCGTATATCCTGGTATGAGAATGGTCAGATGAAAGAAAAAGGAATATTTATTAAAGATATTGTCGACGGCAAAGTCGAAGGCTGGTGGGAGAATGGTAATAAATTATACGAAGGCACCTACAAGATGGGTAAAATGAATGGAACGTTCTTCAATTGGTATGATAACGGAAAAATGAAATCCGAAGAAAATTATAAAGATGATATTAAAGACGGCAGATTTATGACATATGATAAAGAAGGCAATATCATTGAAGAGAAATATTTTAAAGATGGTAAAGAAGTCTCTAAGAAAGAAAGTTAAAGAATATTGACCCGACTTGTTCGGGTCTTTTTTTATTTAAAGGAGAAAATATGGACAAGGTTGAAGAAAGAAAACTGTGGAGACTCGAAAACATAATCAATGTGCTTTCTTATCTCTCAATCGAACTTAATATTGCAGCTTCAGAGGTCAAACAGTTCGGAAGAGGTATCGGAGCAGTATCAGTAGAAATAAAGAAATTCACGATGGTTTTCGAACGCGATGTATTCAACAGGTTGAAATTCGAGAATGCGGATTTTTCAGAGGTTGAAGACAGAATGAATGAACTTGGTGCAATGCTCAGACTTCTCTCAATAAATGCGCTTCTCGAAGCAAAAAGACTTAACCATTCAAAGGCTTACATTTTATGCGATGAACTCAGAAAGATAGGAGAGTCGATCCAGAACATTCTTGAGCTGCCAAAAGGAAGAAAAAATTTTACGATGCTTAATCCCGACAGAGCTTATCCTGAACCCCTGCCGTATGTCGTTTTCAGAATAGGAAGTACCTACTGGGCTGAAAGTATGAACTCAGTAATGGAGGCGGTCAATATTACACCAGAAACACTTAAAGATTATCCGTTCGGATCAGGTAAGATGAGGCATCATGTTGTTGTCAGAGGCATCAAAATGCCGGTGATCAATCTTCATTCAGAAATGAATGAGAAGATCGTACTGACAAAGGATTCAAGGCTTGTAATACTTAATCTGGGTCATATTCTTTATGGTCATACCAGCTCCGATATGTTCTTCGGTTTAATTACGGACGATATAGAGTATTGCGGATTTTTGCAGAAAGGTGTACAGGAATTTGCTACAGATGAGAATGTTCCTGTAGATTTTGTAAGATACACATGGTCGGCAAAGGATACTATCCTGATGTTCTTCAACTGGGATAATATAATTAATGAACGCGAGATCAGGGATTATCTTCAGATTGAGAATAAGAAATAAAGACTAAACGGTCTCTTCTATTCTGTCTAGATTTTCCATAATATAGCTTTTTCTGTCGGGAGTGTTTTTACCCATATAAAATTCAAGAGTATCAGGAATGTCTTTCAGATGCTCTACGCTTACCTGAATAAGTCTCATATCAGGACCAATGAACCTTCCGAACTCTTTCGGCGATATCTCTCCGAGCCCTTTGAATCTTGTAACCTCAGGATCTGCTCCGAGTTTCTTAACTGCAGAAGTTTTTTCATTTTCGTTATAACAGTAAACAGTCTCTTTCTTATTCCTGACTCTGAACAGCGGAGTCTCGAGAATGTAAATATGCCCTTTTAGGATAAGACTTTCATAGAAGTGAAGGAAGAAGGTAAGCAGAAGATTTCTAATGTGAAGACCGTCAGGGTCAGAGTCCGTTGCGATGATAATTTT
This sequence comes from Candidatus Delongbacteria bacterium, assembly GCA_003252515.1. Lineage (GTDB taxonomy): Bacteria > UBA4055 > UBA4055 > UBA4055 > UBA4055 > UBA4055. The sequence goes on from QKDR01000125.1 coordinate 84,890, forward strand.
TGAGTATCTCAGATTGTCCGTACCGTCCTCTATGTTCATTGTTTTGATGATGTTGTAGAATTCTTCATTCTTGTAGATCACATCTCTCTTAAGACCCAGAACGTTCAGCGGTTTTCCTCTCAGCGCGAAAATTGCCTGAGTTTCGACATCCCTGCTGGAGATCATGCTGCCGGCCGCACTGTCACCCTCAGTCAGAAAGATTACGGATTCGTCCCCGCGCCACAGTTCTTTCTTCCGTCCTGTCGGAACTTCGTTGAAATGGTATTTACAGTCCTTCAGTTTAGGTATCCGGATGGATGTTTTCTTTGAAAGTTCTTTCGCCTCCTGCTGGACGGCTTTCAGTTCTTTTCTGATCTTTTCGTTTAGAGCTATCTTGAGAAAAATGCTTTCCGCAGCTTCAGGGTGCTTATAAAAGAAATCGATAAGGAAATCCTTAACTTCAGAAATTATTTTGCTTTTGATCTCAGTATTACCAAGCTTGTTCTTTGTCTGAGATTCAAAAATAGGATTGCGGACTTTAACGGCTATCGCTCCAACTATCCCGTCCCTTACGTCTTTCGCCTCGTAAAGTTTTTTCCCGTACTCATTAACGGCTTTGAGAATAGCCTCTCTAAAAGCGGACTGATGTGTACCGCCGTCATTCGTATACTGACCGTTCACAAATGAATAATAACTTTCACCGTAGGAATCGATATGGGTGAATACGAACTCAAGTGAATTGGAGCAGTAATAGATCGGTTCGTAAAGCGGATATTCGACCTGTTCGGTCAGAAGATCAAGAAGCCCTCCCGATGACACGATCTTTTCATTGTTAAAATATATTTTGAGACCCTTATTGAGAAACGCATAATAGTAGAGTCTTTTTGTGATGAAATCGAAATTGAATTCGAATTCTTTAAATATCTCGGCATCAGGAACGAACTCCGTATATGTACCGTCAGGATCTTTCGTAGTACCGCTTCTGTCTTCGAGGAGTTTTCCCTTACTGAATATAACCTCCCGGTATTTTTCTTCCCTGACACTTCTTACCATATACGATTCGCTGAGAGCGTTTACAGCTTTTGTACCGACGCCGTTCAGACCGACACTGAATTGGAAAACATCACTGTTGAATTTACCGCCCGTATTGATGATCGATACGCAGTCAACGACTTTACCGAGCGGAATTCCTCTTCCAAAATCTCTTACAGAAACTTTAGTGCCTTCGATATCGATAATAATTTTTTTCCCGAAACCTTCAATGTATTCATCGATTGAATTGTCCACTATCTCTTTAAGAAGGATATATATACCGTCCTCATAAGTACTGCCGTCGCCCAGTCTTCCTATGTACATTCCGGTTCTTAATCTGATATGATCAAGAGAAGAAAGTGTCTGTATTTTACTTTCGTCATATTTTACCGTGTTGACATCATCGCTCATTTTTCCCTTCGCATGTGTTCTGAAATATATTAGTCCAATATATGATTTTTTCAGGTATAATTCAATGCAAAAATGATGTTTTTTATGTTGAAAATAATCATTTTATTTCATAATATTGCCGGAAATGGGAAAAAGACCCGATAATATTGTAATGCTGTTATTTTTTTCAGCAGGAATAGTGACTGCGTGTTATTCTATTACTTATATAATGTTCTTAACGGTCTATATTCTTTTGGGAATTATTTTCCTCATATCAGGCAGATCCGGAATTCTTATCATTGTTTTTCTTGCCGGATCGTTAGTTTATCTTTTGCATAATCAAAGATATATTCGGCTCGCCGATCTCATAAATAAGTCTGAAGGAAAGGAAATAATTGTATCAGGTACTTTGACTGAAGTACGTGAGTACGGTATGTCATCTTCAGCGGTTATCGAATCAGATTCGATAAAAATTTCCGGAAAAGAATTTTCACTTAATGCAAGATTTAATGTGTATCTAAACAGAACAGGTATGGGAACGGGTGACAGTCTGAAAGTTAAAGGAGTAGTCCGGTGTCCGAAAAGACCTTTGAACAAATATGAAACCGATAAAAGGTTCCAGGCATCGGTCAACTATATTTCTGCCGGGATCGGAGAAGCAAGAATATACCATTATTCCGAATGTGTTTCCGGTCCGGATCATCTCATCAGAAAAATCAGGAAACTGGTTGGAGATATATTCAAAAGGAGACTGTCGTATAATGCAGATAGTTTTCTTTCAGCTGTTATAATGGGTGATAAGAACGGGCTTGAAGCTTCAAAAATTAAAGCATTTGCGGAGAGCGGTACTATCCATCTTTTAGCAGTATCCGGGTTGCATGTAGGCTTTATAATACTTCTGACAGTGATTCTCAGTTCTATTCTGCGGCTAAGGATGTGGCCTCATATAATTTTTAGTTCGGTACTCCTAATTTCATATTCTGTTATTACCGGAGGAAGTCCGTCGGTAATAAGAGCTGTGATCATGGCTATAATACTGATGTTGAGCCGTCCTTTTAGAAGGATATTGAAATTCCCGGACATCATAGGTTCTGCAGGAATAATAAGCCTGACATATGATCCTAACCAGATATTCAGGCCCGGTTTCGTACTTTCGTTCGCTGCCGTTATTTCAATAGCGCTGATTCATGAACCGCTTTTACAGAAATTAAAACAGGTCAGGAGAATAGGGAGAATTGCAAATGGAAGGATATCAGGAAGTTTGCTTATTTCATTTTCGGTCACTCTTGGATTACTTCCGCTTATTCTCTATCTATTCGGAAGATATAACTTTGTTTCTCTTTTATCTAACCTTATCCTCATACCTCTTACAGGTGCTGTTTTCATGTCGGGAATTATACTAGTTCTATCAGACAGGGTAAGTATAATTCCGGATTTCATAGCTGATATGGTCGATCTTATTGTCGGATCAATTACATATATTACTGAATATACGGCCAGTATTGAACTGTTTACTTTGCACAGATTTCTGAATATTCTGGTAACCTCCGCACTAATTATAACTATAGCGGCTATTTTTTATATCAAAAAATACAAAATAAAAACACTGTTTACTTCGGTAGCCTTATTTATACTGATCTTCAGCTCTATTACAGCAGCGAATTCACCATCATTATATGTTTTTAAAACTTCAAAAGGTAAAAGCTCGATATTTATTAATAACGGTGAGACCCTCCTGTTTGCGGATGAGATCAGGGGTTCTGATGTTAATAATATAATCAAACCTTACATTCAGAGATCGAATATATGTAGTATCGACTATCTTGTCACCGGTAACGAATGGTATCAGACAGAGGAATTGCTGAAACTTCTCGAAATCCCGGTAAGATATGTTGTAAGCGAGAAAGATCATTCTTTCATTAATGAACGTTGTGATCAGCTCAGGATCAGTGATCTGGGCGGATCGTTAAAAACTGTTTTCTCAGAAGTAATTCCGGCAGATATAAGTTATAGCATCAACTCAGGAGGAAATACCTTCAGACTTACAGATTTTTATGAAGAAAAAGGAGTCGAGGTCGTTTTCAAAGGAGATAAATATACGAAAGAAGTATTTAAATGAGGGGAAAATATAACATTTTTTGATTGACATTTAATCAGTATAAAGCTATATTCTATGTCCTTAAGAAACAGGCATAACTGTTTCTGGTTGAAATTAACAATTTCGGAGCATTTTTTATGATGATCAAACTGATTAGAGAAAAACTCGCGATCGTGATGTGGGTAGTTGTAGCAGCCTTTATCATAACCATTATCTTTGACTGGGGAATGGGCGGACTGAAAAGGGGAACGACCGATGTAAGGGCTCAGGGACTGATAGCTAAAATTAACGGTCAGGACGTAAAATTTGCAGAATATAAACAGATAGAAGAGAGTTATCTGAAGAACTCTGATCAGAAAGATTTTTCTGGAGTTAAATCAGCTGAATTGAGACAGAAAGCCTGGAATGATTTCGTCAAGATGATAGTTGTCAGGCAGGAACTTGATAAGCAGCATATAGTTGTTTCTCAGGAGCAGGTTTATGATCAGATATTGAACAATCCACTTCCGGAACTGAGGAATCAGGAACAATTCATGACCAATGGCGTTTTCGATCAGAAGAAATGGGAGGAATTTATCAAGAATCCTAATCCCCAGATGCAGAATTTTTATAAAATGATAGAAAATGCTTATGAGGGAAGAATGCCTGCGGAACTGCTTCAGAACAGAGTCGGAAATTCAGTTTACCTTTCAGAGTTTGAACTTCAGGAAATTTACAGACAGTCAAGTCTCAAAGTACAGGTTAAATATCTGAAAGCCGCAACAAATGATTTCATGCCAGCAGATTCACTTATTACTGACGAAGAGATAAAAAATTATTTTAATGAGAACCCTAATGATTTCCCTAAGTCAGCAGAACAAAGAAGTTTCGATTATGTTCTTTTCAGTACAGCTCCGACATCCCGTGATTCTTCTCTTGCATTAGATGATATAAATTATGCAATGACACAGCTTGATAATGGAATAGCTTTTGAGGAAGTGGCAAAGAACTATTCTGAGGATACTACGGCAGATAAGGGTGGAGATCTCGGATATTTCGGAAGAGGCAAAATGGCACCGGAATTCGAAGAAGCTGCTTTTAATGCCGGTATCGGAGAAATCGTCGGTCCCGTTAAGACCAAATTCGGATATCACATCATTAAGGTCGTTGATAAAAAGAAAGAAAAGAAAGAGATCACTGAAGTAAAGGCAAGTCATATACTGGTTAAATTTAAAACTTATCCTTCGACATATGAAGATGCTCATTATAATGCGGTAAATTTCAAAGATGAAATGTACAGGAACGGTAATGATGCGGCAGGCTTTAGAATAACTGCTGAAAAACTCGGTATAAAGATCATGGAATCTAATTTTACGCAGAAAACCGACAGAACGAACGAGCTTGGTATAATACCCGGACTGGGGGATTTCCTGTTCAATAATGAACCCGGAACTATAAGTTCTATAATGGTATGTAATTCAGGATATGCTATCTTAAAATTAAAAGAGATAAAACCTGAAAAGGAAAAAACTTTGGACGAGGTTAAAAAAAGTATTATATATAAGATCAGACAGAAGAAAGGTCTTGAAATAGCATATGATAAACTGGTCGGGATCAAAGACGAGGTTACAGATACTCTGACAATGAATACGGCAGCGGCAGGAAACAAAATGAAGACAGGTATTTCAAATAAATTCGGAGTTGACGGATATGTTGATAATGTAGGTGTCGACAGAGTTATGTATGAAACCGGTATGAGTTTGAACATAGGTCAGCTGAGCAGTCCGTTCAAAGGCGTACAGGGTGCTTACATTATATACCTTCTGGACAAAGATGAGTTCGACCAGAAAAAATATGATGCTGAGAAATCGGCTTTAAGACAGAAGCACGAAACATATTTGCAGAGACAGATGATCGAAGAATGGCTCAGCGGGCTTGTTGACAGAGCTGAAGTAATAGACTACAGAGGATTATACAACAGATAGTATTATGGGAAGAAAACTGTATTTTACAAAATATAATTATATTATTCTTACAGTCGGGATGGTCTTACTCGCTCTCGGTTACTATATGATGTCTGTCGGTCCTCACGATTCTTTCTGGTCGCTTACTTTGTCCCCTGTACTTATTCTTTTCAGTCTTGCTGTTGTCTTCCCGTACGGGATTATGAAAAATTTCAAGAAATGACTACATAATTAAGGTAAAAAAGACTTGACAAGGAAAAATTATAATAGTATATTTGCGCGTTGTTCGGGAGCTTAGCTCAGTTGGTTCAGAGCACCTGCCTTACAAGCAGGGGGTCACTAGTTCGAGCCTAGTAGTTCCCACTTAAAATAGCAATTGGTCCGGTAGTTCAATCTGGTTAGAGCACCTGCCTGTCACGCAGGAAGTTGCGAGTTCGAGCCTCGTCCGGACCGCAAAAGGCGCTGTAAAGCGCCTTTTTTGCCTTTTTTATTTATCCGAATTTGCATTACAGGATCAGACAAGTTATATTTAATTTAATCAGCAGGAGCTAAAATGAATATCGTTAATATCATAGCAATGTCTCAGTCTCCGGACGGAGGCGGGAGCGGACTGGCAGGTATGATACCGTTCATACTTATCATCGTAATTATATACTTTCTGATGATCAGACCGCAAAGTAAAAAAGCAAAACAGCATCAGGCCATGCTTACAGAACTGAAAAAAGGTGATAAAGTCGTTACCATAGGCGGGATCTTCGGTACTGTGCTGGAAGTAAGAGAGAAGACATTTCTTGTTAAAGTATCAAATAATACTGAAATGGAATTTCTGAAGTCCAGTGTGGCCGAGAAGTTTTCAGATATTAAAGAAATAGAGAACAAAAAGGATTGATCTTGGATATCCGGATTTACGGTGATGAAGTCCTCAACAAACGGGCTGAAGAAGTCAAAAACATTGATGAAGAGCTGAAACAACTTATCAATGCAATGTTCATCAAAACTCCGGAAGCGAACGGTATAGGGCTTGCTGCACCGCAGGTCGGAGTTTCTAAAAGGTTCTTCGTTGTAGTAGTTCCGGAAAGCGGAGATGATTCTGAAGTGAGAACAAAGGCGTTCAGGCAGGTCTTTATTAATCCTGTTATTAAAAATCCGGAAGGCGCCTGCAAAATGGAGGAAGGCTGTCTTTCAGTACCGGGTATCTGGGAAATAGTTGAAAGACCGGAAAAGATCGAAATAGAATATACAGATATTGACGGGACCATGCATTCAGAAATTTTTGACGGATTGCTCGCGAGGGTCATTCAGCACGAATACGATCATCTTGATGGCGTTCTCTTTGTATCCAGACTTCCCAAGCTGAAACAGGACCTTTTAAAGCGAAAGCTGAAAGCTTTGAAGGATAAAAAAAGGGACTATTAAGTCCCTTTTTCATTTTATAAAATAATTATTTACTTTTACCGGACCGTCACCGATATCTATTATCGTATAACCCGGATATGTGTGCCTGATATTGAATTTTTTTAGTTTTCTGCCTATCTGATACCAGGTGGAAGGGCAGATGTGGATTGTGAATTTATCTTTCTTTACATGGTGGGCCGTATGATAATGGGCACAGAAAACATGTTCTATTTGAGGGCAAGAATTAAAGAATTCCGTTGCTTCTATATGATTTGTGAGAGGGTAGTATGTGTCCATGTGTTTTGCGTTACAAAGTGAAGGAGGGTGGTGCATAAAAACAAATGTATTGCCTCTGACCGCATTCATGTTCACGAAAGACTTAAGCGTTTTTATATCCAGCCATTCTACAGAAGTGTCAGCGAAGATGAACTCTTTTCCTTTAAAAGTTTTCTTGTAGAAGATCCTGCCGTTCACGACGTTCTTGTGAAGTCCGAATGATTCAGCAATCAGTTCAGTAATATCATGATTGCCCGGTATAACAAAATATTTGAATCCCTTCAGTTGCTCCTTGAGCCATTCATACCCGTTATCGTCAACGTCATGGCCGAGGTCTCCGCTGAGTACCATAAAATCGTGTTCGATGTGTCTTACTTTCTCCAGCGCCTTAAGAAAATTTTTTCTTATATCCGCACCGTTCCTTACCAGATCCTTTGAGCTGATATGCATATCACTCAGCTGAATGATCCTGATCTTCTCCCCCAATCCTTCCGACCTCATTCAAATAATTTCTAAAACAAGAATATCTTAATCTTTAAATGACAAATCAAGAAAAATTATAAGAATTTTTTAATTGGGTATTGCGTAAAAACAAAAGGGTTCGTAAATTTGAAACGGAAATATCGGCCTCCGGTCATGGAATTCTGTGAAAGTCAGAAACTGCCCCGCAACCGTAACAGTCGGATCTTTACTGGTCAAGCCGCCGCAATAACGCGGACTCTTCGAGGGGAGATGTAGTTGAAAATTAAATTTTTCGAATACGATCCTGCTCATTTTGGCAGGATCTTCAATTTCAGGGTAATACCGGTAGTATTACTGTGTACAGCGTCACTCCTGTTTCCGGGTTCGCGTATAACAGGAACAGTCACTGACGATGCCGGTAAACCTGTCGCTGATGTGAATATCAGCATTTTCAACACCGGGATAGGTACTGTTTCCGACGGAGCGGGGAAATTCGTTCTGTCCAGAATACCGGACGGGAGGTATAGGATCGTATTTGAGCATATCTGCTGCGAAACGGTTTTCAGAGAGATCGAATCCGGAATGACTGATGAAATATCGATCGAGATCACGATGAAAAATCATGTTATAGACATGACCCCTATTACAGCGTTAACGTTCGCAGAAGGATATCCTGATGTTATAACGGTAGCGAGAGAAATCTCGCTAAGCGGAGCCGGTAACGCCGAAGAAGCACTCGTGAACGTACCTGGAGTAAATATTGAAAATATCCAGGGAACTGGTACGAGGATATCTGTACGCGGGACCGACTCGAAGCACACAACAGTTTACCTTGACGGAGTTCTGATCAACTCGCCTTTAGACGGTTTGTCCGACCTGTCCTCAGTTCCCGCAGGGATGATAGAGAAGATCGAGATATTCAAATCGGGTGATGCCGCGCTGACGGGACGGTCAACGGGCGGAGTGATAAGTATTACCACGAAAAAGGGGACCGACACGGACGGTGTTGAAGTATACTACAATAACACGCTCTATCAGAGCGACAGGGACGAGTTCAGCACCGGCAGGCTTGACAACCACGGTTTCGGCGCAAGCCTGAAGCGCGGCTTCGGGGGCGGACACGGCGTATTCCTGTCGTACTCGGGTACTAGGTATGAAAACGAATGGTCCTTCATCAACGCAGCAAAATCGGACGAATACCGCTACATCAGCAACCCGAACACGCCACGTGTCCAGTCGAACACATATTCGGACTCGGACGACCTGTATGCCTCATATAATTATACGTCCGGAATGATCGATATTGACGCCGGAATGAACCTCGGAATACGCGAATCCGGACTTCCCGGCTGGTATGATCAGCCTTACTACAGGGCATTTGCGAAAAAGAAAAATATTATTCTGTCATCAAGAATTCTTTATAAACCCGTTACTGATCTCAGAACCGAACTTGCAACTTCATACAGTTGCAGGAACGACAGAACAAATATAACGGAAACCGATACCCTGTTCCATGTCGATTCTGACGATATCTTCGAGAATTTCACAACTAAACTTTCCGGATCGTACAAGTTTGACATTTACGAATTCAGAGCCGGAGCGGAATATTTTACGGAATCGGCGCGGTCAGACGGTCTCGAAAATACGGTTGAAGAAAGGAGAATTATTTCAGGCTATCTTAAAACTTCTGTCAGTAAGCAGCTGACAGGTTCGATCAAACTTAACACTTCCGGAACGGTCAGAAAAGATATAATATCCGGTTCTGATTTCGACAAATACCTCATTTCCGGGACTGCGTCGGCTTTTTATGAAAGCGGAGATGTCTCGCTGGTACCTTCTTACGGATATTCGCAAAGTTACACGCTGCCTTCATTCTCGGACCTTTTCTGGGCGGAGAACCTTTTCAGCGCCGGAAACCCGGAACTTGATCCCGAATACTGCGTACAGCATGAGGTGTCGATAACAGGAAGTTATGATCTGGATATCGCGAAAGTCCGGTTGAATTACACTTACTATGATAAGCGTCTAGTAGACCTGATCGTCTGGCTTAAACGCGTGGACGGCAGGTATACTCCGGAGAATTTCAAGGAGGGCAGGATCAAAGGGCACGAGTTCTCGGCCGGAGCCGATCTCGGGAAGTATCTGCAGATCAAAGCGGGGTATGAAAGGATGGACGCCCGTCAGTTCACGGATAATACGGTTACTGACAATAAGGTGATCATCTATAAACCCGTTGAAAAATTGTCCGCTGATTTAACCGCGGAATACAGAGAATGGCGTACGGTATTCTCTGTTGAATACAACGGCAGAATGTACCTTAATGAAACGAATTCAATAAATATTGATCCCTACTGGCTGTTCGGCGCGGAAGTATCTAAGGATATCAGGCTGTTGTCATATGATCTGACAGTATCCGTCCTGGCGGCGAACCTGTTTGATGAGCAGTATCAGGTGATCTACGGCTACCCTATGCCCGGAAGGAAGATCGAAACAGGAATAAAATTTAAATTTTAATTAAAGGAGGAGAAAATGAAGAAGTTCTTAATGACTGCGGTCGCAGTCATGATGATGTGGGGATGCACCGATTACGAAGGAGATATCGACGGTTACAGCTTCAACGGCGGAGTATATCTTTTCAACGGGAAAGGCGATCTCGGAACTCTTTCCGTAATTGACAATAACGGGCTTATCCATCGGGAAATACAGAGCCTCGGAAAATGGCCGAACCATATCTCGGAATACAACGGTACTCTGTTCGTGGTAAACTCCGGGAACAATAATGTTCAGATGATCGATGCGGAAACTGTAGAAAATATTGGTTCGATTGAACTCAGCACAGGATCGAATCCCATGAGATCGGTTATAGCGCAGAGGAAGCTGTACGCCACTAATTCATACGGTGCCGGGATAGACGTGTATGACATGGACAAAGATTCTCTTTACACAATCGCCGTGACAGGAGTGCCGGACAGCTGCACGAACGGCGGGACGGACGCGATCCTTGTTAACGGGAACAAAGTCTTCGCGGGGGTCAGGAACGTTACTTATGATGCGGATTGGAACGCCGTCTACGGAAATGAATACATCGTAATGATAGACGCGGAAACCGATACGGTGATAATTTCTTTCGAAGCGGGATTGAATATTGCGGATATGCTTGTAAATGAGGAAAATGAACTGCATGTACTATCTACAGGTAACAGGGGTGATGTCGGAGGATTTGTAAGAGTGTATGATCTGACCGCGATAAATTTCGATACTTATTCCACTGTCGTACTGTAGCTCTGAAGGAATGGTATACGTAGGAGTTTCGGGTTTCAATCCTGACTGGACCGGATTCGGAGGGATCATGAAATATAATTCGGTGAACAACGAGGTGGTCAACGGGTCGGACAATATGCTGTATGCTTCAGCCGAAAGCGGGATACTTGACGTCTGTGTTGACGGAAATGGAAATGTCTATGCGCCTTTATTCGATTTGAACAGACTTATTATATTTGAGAATGACACTGAAATAGCGAATCTGATCACAGGGAACGGACCTCAGGGGCTGGTCTTCGTAAGTGAGGAGTAAGATTTATTTAGCGATATAGAAGGCTTCTTTGAGTTCTTTGACCTTTCCGTTGTCGTCCTTTGCTTTAAGAAGACAGATGTACGCTCCGGTATCTATCGTTTTTCCGCTTTCCGACCTGCAGTTCCAGACTATATTTCCGGAAGAGGATCTGTAATCGCCGTTCAGCGGCATAGCGACCAGCTGACCTTTGATATTGTAGATCTTTACGGTCAGGTAAATATAGGCGGAATCGAATTCGTAGCTGATGAGCAGGTTGTCGTCATCACCGTCGCCGTTTGGAGTGGCTGTCTTGGGAGATATCTTAAAGTGATCTGAATTCCCGATATCTTCGGGAGCCTGATAGACAGAATTCTCTTTTGTCGGAGTGCCGTCTGAAACACAGTACACCCAGTTGTTTATGTCCGCTGAAGAGAAAGACGGGTTTATCTTCTCGATGCTCCTGCCGTCATCGTCGTCAAAGTCCGAGTATGAAATGGTGTCAATCACAGATCCGTTCTTAGCGAGTAAGTAGATCGTGTCGTCCGTATTATTCAGCGCAGGGAGACCGGGAGCGGTGAAGACGGCTGGGTTGAGCACACCGCCGAAATCGTAGATTAGACTGTCCTTTGCCATCACGATGAAGCTGCCAGGTGCAAAAGTACTGTCGGGGAAGAAAATCACATTAGCTTTGTTCTCGTCAGACAGCCCGAAATCACCAATGTTGATGTTTTCGTCAGACTGATTGAATATCTCGATATACTCGCACTGTCCGGTTCCCGGATTTTTCATGAATTCGTTGAGCGTCAGCGGCGGAGTCAGAAAAGGCACGAAAATTTCGACTGATACTGTATTGTCCGTAAGATTGGATTCAAGATCTGTCTCCGCCTCGAATCGTATCTCAATTGTGCCTGATCTCTGAAAGAAAATATCAGCAGTCACTTCAACCGAATTTCCAGGAAAAATTGAAGATGTGTTCTCGATACTGTTTTCATACACTCCGTTCACGAACCAGTTCAGTCGGAAACCAGTGACAGAGTTCAATCCCGAGTTAGTTACGGTAAGCATAAAAGTATTATATCCTGAAGTATCTACCATTTCGGGAACAGTTGTCAGTTCAAGTCTGATATCGTTCTCAAAAGGCATGACGGAGTTCCTGAAGCCCGGAGTTCCCCGCAGTACGGTTGATCTTGCCCAGACCGGTAAAGTATATGACGTTCTTTCATAAGTATAGCCTTCCGCCAGAGTATAATCGTAAGTGACTGAGTCGGTCAGGATCGAATCCGGGTCAAACAGTTTTATAGTCTCATTGTATGAATTGCTCAGACCGTACTGACCCATCGAACCGTCGTTGATCATTACACGCAGAACCGAATCTGGGATTAGATCTTCGTATTCGATGCTGTTCAGGTAGTATGAAGAATCCATTACAACACAGTAGGAATAAGGTTTGAGCAGCATATCGGGGAATCTGTGATATTTTATCAGAAGATCTGTTTCAGCGTTGTCAGCGATCGCCCATCCGTTCAGGTCTATGGTACTGTCGGAATTGTTATAGATCTCTATGAACTCGTCCTGATTCTCATCGGCGGCCGTGTTGAACATTACTTCGGTAATTATAATTTTTCCGTGAAGTATAACTGTGAAAATAAGTAAAAATGTGTAATATTTCATTTCGCCGCTCAGGTTTTTGCTAAAATTAGAGGATTTCCCGAGTATAAGCAAGAAATTTTATTTGATTTTGATAGGATATTTACTATATTACATCAAACTTGGGCTTGGATGGAGACCTGGTGGCTCCCGCGGACTTCAAATCCGTTCAGCAGGGCGTTAATCGCGTCCCGGGTGGGTTCGATTCCCACACTCGCCCGTTTTTTATTTCTTGCCTTTCCGTACCTCATTGTATATTTTTCTGCATAATGGCTGATAAAAAGCTTAAATATCCTCCGGAATTTAAGAAGGTGGTCTGTGATTATGCGAAGAAGGAGAACTACATCAGTGCGGCGATGGTGTATAACCTTCACCGTAACACTGTTTCCAACTGGATGAAGAAATACGAAAAATCCGGCATAAAGGGTTTTATTGTCAGAAGGAACGATACTCAGAAAACGAAACTTTCCAAAGAGATTGTAGATAAGATAGCTAAATATAAGCGCAGAAATCCTAAAGCCACATTGCAGATGATCAAAGACAGGTTCAGGCTGGACTGTCATCTTACGCTTATAAGCAGGAAACTCGGTAAAGTTTATGTCCCTCCAAAGAAAAACAAACAAAGAGACGCGCTGTTCCTCAGGACTAAAATTATCAGAGAGACCGGCAATTCCATTAATATCCATCCTGTATTCAGATTATCATTGCACTTATGCAGCGGGAAACCGCTTTCAGTCGGTTTTACGAGCTTGTACAGCTCAGAGAAAATATGTCTTTTCATCAGATATTCTCTTGAGAAACTCAAAGCAGCGAAAAGTAAAAGAAATTTCAGAAAGATCATAACTAATACGAAATTTATAAAACAGGCAGACTTTAAGACTATTGTCAGCGACAATTATGAGATGGAGCTTGAAATAAGAGACGCAGACGAGATCAACTTATGTCCTGAGAATGATATAGGTTTTTCAATGAAAAATATCCGTAACTCGATCATAGATTCTTATGAAAGAATACTTGATTCATATAATCACAAAGATCTGGATGATACACTTCTGGCTTCACTTGTAAATGTGGACGAATTATCAAAAAAGGAGTTGTTCGCAAAGGGATGGAATTCTCTTTTCATGCCTTCAGAGACAAAGAAGTCCTTATATAACGCTCTTGAGAATATTAAACAGAAGGGCAATCAGGCTGTCTTGAACTTTGATTTCGATTCGGCTAAGGAAGAGTACGATAAAGCCTATACGGCAATGACGATAATGAAGCTTGAAAATAAAGAAATGTATCTTTCGGTATTGATCGCCGAAGCAAAGCTCTATTATAATACTGAGAAGTATCAGGCCGCGCTAATGCTTTTTCGGGATATTGTAAGGTTCTCAAAGAAAAATGATTTTATTAAAGAACTAGCTGACGCGTATTATTATATTGGTCTCATTTACAGAAGTTTCCATAATATAAACGGTTCAGCTAAATATTTCAGATTGTCAGCCAAAGAATTGAACGGGAGTTCAAATGTAGTTAATAAATGCATGTATTATAGAGCAAAATACAGAGTATATCTGTCTCTGGAGAAATACCAGCAGGCGGAAAAGTTCAGCAAGCTCTATCACGAATACGCTATTAAAACGAAAGATAAAGAGCTCATCGGTAATTGCCTGAGTACGAGAGGAGCTTATTTCTACAATACAGGTAAAATTGATTTGTTCGAACAGCAGATGGTCGAAGCCAAACGGTTTAACTTTGATAATGAGAATTTTTATGAAGCAAGTAAAAACATAATAAATCTCTGTAGTATATACTCTTACTATATTCTAAAAGAAGAAAAAACTATAAATAAATTGCTTATTGAACTTAAGATCGTTTCAGAAAGAATAAAAATACCCCATCTTTTATACGAATCAATGTTTAGATTAGGTGTATTTTATTTTAATAAATCAAAATATGATGAATCATTAAAAATTCTAACAGCAGCTTTACCGGGTATAAAAAAGTATCTAGATAAAGAAACTTATTTATCTTGTTTGTATTATTTAGGAAGATTGAATTTCTATAAAGACAATAATTACCTAGCTTCAAGAATAATAACCTCTTTACTAAATGAAGCAAGATTAAATAAAAATAAAACATATATAATGCATTCTTTAAGATATCTTGCAAAAATATATATTGAGATTAATAATTTCAAAAGAGCAGTAACGGTAATAAATAAAGTCCTTTCTTTATCTTTGGAATTAAAAGAATTGTATATTAATGCCGAGTTTCATGAGCTTTA